>CACZZH010000038.1 GCA_902785635.1 uncultured Lachnospiraceae bacterium | reverse complement strand
CCGGTCAGGCATCGGATGGTCGTAAAGTACCCGTTCGCCCGCGAACACGCGGCCTCCGGCGCAGGCCACCGCACCGTCGAAACCGTAAGAGAGCACAGGGGCCAGCATGTCCGGATTGCGTCCGGTGCAAAGAAATATCATGTGTCCGTTCGCCTGCGCAGCCCGAACGGCTTTCATTGCGCTCTCCGGAGGATAATTGCTTCCCGCGGGAGTGAGCGTACCATCAATATCGAGAAAAATACACTTCCTGTTCATATGAAACCTCCAGTATCTGTTCAGCAGGCCGGCGCATTTCTTCAGCTGCACCGGTAATGGATGTCATTCGTTGGCGAAGGATCCTGACAGATCAATTATACATGATGAAGATGCCGAAGTCCAATGGATCAGCTATATGGGAAACTGTTCAAAAAAACCGGCGGTAACGGTTGAAAAAATGAACATAAATCAGATAAATCCTTGCATGGAAGCAGGTGTATGATACAAATAAAATAAAATAGGTCATGGTATGTTTGGATAATATGACTATTTTCTGAGGACTTTGGAAGGCTGCTGCTAACAGGCCGGAAAGGAGCATCTGTTCATGCTTTATAAAGAGAACTGGGAGGAAACCAGGAAAAAATTCGAAGGGTACTGGCATCAGAAGAATACAGGCCGTCCGCTGCTGCGCGTGATCGCCCGCAGGCCGGAGATCGAACATCTGTCGGACGGACAGCCCCATGAGGGCGGCAATGAGGAAGTGTTCTGCCAGGGGCTTTACTATGATCTTCCGGAAGATCTGAAATGGAAGGACATGGAAGACAAGTACCGTGATCCGGAGCGCGTTGTGGCACGTTATCGTGATTTCTGCGAGAAGCATCTGTTTCTGGCGGAAGCCTTTCCAAATCTGGAAACAGCTTTCGGTCCGGGATCTACAGCAGCATATCTGGGCAGCGAGATCGGCTTCAAGGAAGATACCGTATGGTTTGAACCGTGTATCGATGAGGATGACGAGTGGGAAGACGTACCCGAACTGAAATTTGACCCGGAAAATAAATGGCTGAAGATCCATCTGGACTTCGTGAAGCGGGTGAAAGAACTGGTTGGGGACGATGTAAGTGTCGATATGCCTGACCTTATGGAGAACATCGATGTACTGTCCTCGCTGCGCGGTGCACAGCAGCTGATGATGGATACGATCGAGGATCCCGATGAGATCCGTGAACGCGTTGATCAGGTTACAAAAGCTTATTTTGAGTATTACGACCGTTTCTATGATCTGATCCGGGACGCGAATGGCGGCAATTCCTATTCCTGTTTCCAGATCTGGGCTCCCGGAAGGCTGGCAAAACTTCAGTGCGACGCCTCCGCAATGATCGGTCAGGACGCATTCAGGGAACTGGTGCTGGATTCCCTTAAGGAACAGACGGAAAAGCTGGATTATGTTCTGTACCATCTGGACGGACCCGGAGCGGTCAAGCATCTGGATGCACTGATGGAGATCGAGGGAATCAATGCGCTGCAGTGGACTCCCGGCGATACAGGTCCTGACGGTACCTGGGAGGAATGGTACGGTATCTATGACAAAGTGGTGACAGCAGGCAAATCATTGTGGATCAAGGTATACAGCGGCGGCTTTGAAGACTGGATCCGGAACATGGAGAGGATCGTAAAACGCTATGGAAGTGCCCGGCTGTTCTTTTTCCTTCCGGAGATGTCCTATGAACAGGCCGTGACGCTGATCGAATATGCTGAAAAGAACTGGAGTGACGTGGAAGGCAGCTTCACGGCTCAGCTTCACAAGTGACAGGTATGATCCTGCGTAAACAGAAGAGACAGTTCTGCACTGCAGGTGTATTGCATATGTTGAAAATGCATAAAATAGGTGCTATAATAACAAGGATGTTAAGGGGTATTGCTAATATGCAGCGGATAACAGCTGCAGAAACATGAACAATATGGAGAAGGGATATGAACAGTAAAGAAAGATTTTATGCAACAATTGAGAGAAGACCGGTGGATCGCCCTGCGTGCTGGATGGGCATGCCCACGCCTTCTGCTATTCCCGGATTGTGCGACTTCTATGGGGTAAAGACATTCAATGAGCTGAAGGTTGCCTGCGGCGACGATTTTTATGCAGTGGAAGTACCTTATAAGTCCCCGACCTGTTCAGCTCTGTATGCTGCGTTTGACTGGTATATGAACGGTTCCAATGTAGATACGGAGCACCGGACGCTTACGGCAGACGGCTGTTTTGCCCAGTGTGAGGATATTGAGGATGTCGAAGCCGTGAATTTCCCGTGGCCGGATCCTGCGCTCTATATCGATCCGGAAGAGTGCCGCCGGCTGGTGGATGAAGCCCCCGAAGATAAGGTCGTGATCGGAATGGCATGGTGCTGCCATTTCCAGGATGCATGCGCGGCATTCGGAATGCAGGCATATCTGATGAACATGCTTGCCGAGCCGGAAATGTGTCATTATGTGGACGACCATATCGTTGCTTTCTATGAGAAGGCTCTGCGTATCTTCCTGGAAGCGACCAAAGGCAAAGTCCAGGCCGTGCTGATCGGAGATGACATGGGCAGCCAGAGAGGTCTGATGATCAGTCCGGCAGCTGTGAAGGAATTCGTGATTCCCGGAGCAAAGAAGCTGATCGATATTATCCACAGCTATGGGGCGAAGGTCATTTATCATTCCTGCGGTTCCATCGTGGAAGCGATTCCTCTTCTGATCGAGGCAGGAGTGGATGCAATTCATCCGATCCAGGCACTGGCAGCCGGCATGCAGCCGGATAATCTGAAAGCAAAATTTGACGGACAGGTATCTTTCTGCGGAGGTGTAGACACGCAGGATCTGCTTCCGAACGGGACTCCGGATCAGGTAATGGCAAAGGTAAAAGAGCTTCGTGAGATCTTCCCGACCGGCCTGATCATCTCCCCCAGTCATGAAGCGATTCAGAATGATGTGCCGCCTGCCAATATCAAGGCATTGTTTGATGAAGCCTGCAAGATCTACTGATCACAGGAACTGCACGATTTCAGAAAGGAGCTGGATATGGTAAAGCGTTTTGGACAGATCATCAAGATCAGACCGGAAGGAAGAGAACAGTACATCAAGTATCATGCCAATCCGTTTCCGGGTGTAAATGAGATGATCAAGGCATGCAATCTTAAGAATTATTCGATCTATATCCGTGGAGATTACATGTTCTCCTATTTTGAGTATGACGGAGATGACTTTGACGCTGACATGGCCAAAATGGCAGCGGATCCTGCCACCCAGGACTGGTGGGATCATGTGAAACCTTTGATGCAGCCGCTGGAAGACCGCGCTGAGGGTGAATTCTGGTCGGATATGCAGGAGATCTATCATCTGGACTGAGATTCTTGTGCCGAAGGCAGGAGACATGGAACTCCTGCCTTTTCCGAAAATCCTTCCATATATATGCGAATTTATTTCTATTCTGAATGCGTAAACGATGATATAATTTTGTAAGATCTGATGAAAGGCATTTGCGGGAGAAATATAATGAAAAAGCGGATACTTTGCTTTGGAGATTCCAATACCTGGGGAGCGATCGCAGGAGACAGCGAGCGCCGGGATACGGAAGAGCGATGGACCGGTATTCTCCAGCGTGAACTGGGAGACGGATATCAGGTGATCGAGGAGGGGTATAATGGCAGGACGACGGTCTTCGACGATCCTGTGGAAGGCCGGCTGAGCGGGATACGGTATTTCGGACCATGTTTGGATACGCAGTCCCCGCTGGACCTGGTGATTCTGATGCTCGGGACGAATGACCTGAAAAAGCGTTTCGGAGTTTCTCCCGGGACGATCGCGTTTGGACTGAACCGGTACCTGGATGTTCTTGCTGTTACTCCGATGGCAGGGAAAAAGAAACCTCAGTTGCTGATCGTATCTCCGCTTCGAATCAGTCCGAAGTACAAGGATCATCCTCTGTTTCATGACATGTTCGGAGAAGATGCGGATGTACTTTCGGGCGAATTCGCAAAAGAGTATAAGGCTTTTGCCGACGGAGCAGGGCTTGAGTCCCTCGATGCAGCTGAATATGCGCAGGCTGCGGATGAGGATGGGATTCACATGACAGCGGAATCTCATATCCGGCTTGGAGAGGCAATGACGGAAAAGGTCAGAGAGCTTTTGGGATGACCGTAATGCCCGCTTTTTCGTCTGCAGCAGCACAGCTGCTTTGCACACAAAGGCTGCCGGGAGGCGGAAACGGCGGATCGTTGGAGAGATGAGTAAGAAAAGGAACTATTTACGAAAGGCAGGTTCTGTCTGGACAGCCGTATTTCTGCTCGCCTGCAGTGTATGCGTTCATACATCTGCAAACGCTGTCGAAACGGAGAGCGCAGCGGAAGACGGAGCCTGGACAGATGAGGCTGCGGTTACGATCAACGGGACGGATTATGATCTTGCACACTTTAACTATTATTTTCAGTCCTGGTATGATTCTTTTTCCGGCGAGAACGCAGCAATGCTTCCCTATATGTTTGATCAGTCCCGTTCCCTGAAGGAACAGGAATACGAAGACGGCCGCACATGGTTTGATTACTTTATTGACGAAGCGTCCGTCTCCATGCAGCAGATCGTGACTCTGGCTGAGGAAGCAAAAAAGGCGGATTATAAGCTTGATAAAGAAGCGGAGGAGGAGATCGGCCGGGTGCTTGAGGCGGTCTCTGGCTTTGCCGGGACCCTGGGAATGGATGCGGATTCCTATCTTGAATATTTCTATGGAGAAGGGATGGATACGGAGGAGTTCACCGGGTGTCTGGCAGACGCACGGCTCGCCGAAGGTTATTCCGGGCAGGTGCGTGACAGCTTCCGGCCGGAGGATGAACGGATCCGGGAGTACTATGAGGACCATATCCGGGATTTTACAACGGTAAAATACGAGCGGTTCTTTGCAAGGGCATGTGCCATGGGTGAGGAACCCGCACCGGAGGAAATGGATGAAGCAAAGGCTCTGGCGGAAGAGGTCCTGGAGAAGGTCCAAAGCGGTGTATCTTTGAAGGAAGCGTCACAGGGGCTGGAAGACAAGGGAACGTATCATTCCTTTAACAGTGCGGATTATATTGACGGCAGTGTATACGGAGACTGGCTCTTCGATGCTTCCCGCAGCGACGGAGACTGTTTTCTGACAGAGGAAGCAAACGGCTGGTATGTGATGGTCTTTCATTCCAGAGACGAAGCGGATTATCCGGCAGTGAGCATTCTGGATGCATTCTTCCCGGTCGATGAAACGAAGGGAACCGTGGATGAACAGCTGGAAGCTTCGTGCCTGGAGGCGGAAGCGTTTGAAAAGGAATGGGAAGAAAAGGGAGCCGATCTGGATGCATTCCGGCTTCTCGCCCGCTCTGTGGCGGAGAAGTCCGGGACAGCGGCGGAGTATGCTGCCCTTACAAAGGAGATGTTTTCCGGAAGCGTGAACAAATGGCTGTTTGATCCGCAGCGGAAGAGCGGAGATGTCAGTGTCCTCTATGCCCCGGACGGATTTCATGTCATGTACTATGCGGGCGAGGCGCAGCCGGCCTGGAAGGTGATGGCAGAGGAAGCATTAAAGGCGGAAGCTTATTCGGAATGGTTTGATGCCCTTATGGAGAGCTCTGTTCTTGTCCGGCATGATGATGTGCTGGAACATGCGGGCGGTTACTGATGATCTTTGCGAAAAACACGGAAAGTATTTACATAATGCATTTGCGGAATTAATTATGGTGCAGGTAGGAGGGAACAATATGGCAGAAACTGCGCTTGCATTGGATATGCGGCAGGTCAGCAAGCAGTTTCCCGGAACATTGGCTGTGGACCGGGTGGATTTCCAGGTGAAAAAAGGGGAGATCCATGCTCTTATGGGTGAGAACGGAGCCGGAAAATCTACATTGATGAAGGTCCTTGCCGGACTGTTTAATGATTATACCGGCGAGATCTATATTAATGGAGAGAAAAAGGAACTTCGTTCCCCCATCATGGCAAAAGAAGCCGGGATCGGCATGGTCTATCAGGAACTGTCTCTTGCAAGAAAGATCTCGATCTATGAGAATCTTCTGGTCGGAAGACTTCCGAAGAAGAACGCGCTGTTTATTGACCGGAAAAAGGCGATACAGATGGCGAAGGATTCGCTGGAAAGGGTAGGTCTTGGAAATCTGGATCCCACGATCAGCGTATCGGAGATCAGCCAGTGCGATGCGCAGCTGGTGGAGATCGCAAAGGTGCTGGATTCGCATCCTTCCATTCTGGTAATGGATGAGCCCACGTCTTCTCTTTCCTCGGAAGAAGTAGAGCGGATGTTCTCCATTATCCGTAAACTCCGGGAAGAGGGGATGGCGATCGTCTATATCTCTCACCATATGCAGGAGATCTTCGAGATCGCGGACCGTGTTACGGTCATGCGCGACGGCAGACGGGTCGGCAATGCGCTGGTGAGTGAAACGAACGAAGAAGAGCTGGTCCAGCAGATGGTCGGTGAGCCGGTAAAGAAATTTTACGGAGAGTCTGCCAATACCGTGACCAGTGAAGTGGTACTGAAACTGGAAGATTTTACCCGTTGGGGATTCTTCCATCATGTGAATTTTGAACTGCATAAAGGAGAGATCCTGGCGATCGAAGGTCTGGCCGGTTCCGGCAGGACAGAGATCGCAAGAGCTCTGATCGGAGTGGATGAGCATCATCTCGGGAAAGCGTATTTCCACGGAAAAGAAGTGAACTTTAAAAACTTCGGGGAGGCTATTTCCACCGGTATAGGGTATGTGACAGAAGATCGTAAGATTCTTGGCCTGGCGCTGAGCCAGCCGGTATCGGACAATGTTCTCTCCTGCGTTATAGACCGCTATTCCAAGGGGATGTTCTATTCCAATGCATGGAATAATGCGCTGGTGGATGAGAAGATCAATGAGATGAGTGTATATCCTGCTGACCGCACCCGGCTTGTGAACAGTTTTTCCGGCGGGAATCAGCAGAAGGTGCTGATGGCAAAATGGATGGCAGCGGATGTGGATGTGCTGATTCTGGATGAACCCACCAGAGGTGTAGATATCAATGCAAAGCAGATCATTCACAACGCGATCCGCCAGTATGTGGCCCAGGGTCATGCAGCGATCATCATTTCATCGGATCTTCCGGAGATCGTTGGTCTTGCGGACCGTGCCGTGGTGCTGCGGGAAGGCCACATCATCGGAGAGATCCCGAAAGAGGGGATCACAGAAAATTCGTTGCTGATGGCAGCAAACGGGAAAGGAGAGTATGTCAATGTCTGATCAGAATAAAACTGTCCTTTCTCCAAAGACAGACACAAGAAAAACGGAAGTCAACAAAGGGATCCTGCTTTTTAACAGAATGGGGATCTGGGTCATTACGATCGCGCTTCTGATACTCGGAACCATCATCGCAGCAGCAAACGGCGGTCATTTCTTCGACAAGAGCAACATTCAGTCGATCCTGGAAGCAGTGGCACTGTACGGTATGGTGGCAGCCGGACTGTTTTATGTAACCTACTCCGGCAACTGGACGGACATGTCCATACCGCTGACAATGGCAATGGCCGGCATGCTGACGGTGCAGAGCATCAATCTCGGCTTCCCGGTCGCATTGCTGATCGGAATTGCAACCGGTCTGGCGATCGGTATGATCAACGGGTTTATGATCGGTCATCTGCGGGCAAATCCGATCATCTGGTCGTGGGGCTTCAACCTTCTTCTGTCAGGAATCATCCGCGTGGGATGGGGCGGCAAGCAGCTGTACGCGGATACGGTCGCAAAGCAGACGGATTTTGCGCAGCATTCCGCCCAGACCTTCTATTCCATCTCCAGAACATACATCGGCGGGATCATTTCCCTGATGGCGATCGTCATGCTGTGCATGTTTGTACTGTCATATATCATTCATGCAAAGACCTCCTTCGGCCAGAAGCTGAAACTGGTCGGCAGCAACTATGAGGCAGCCAGATTCTCAGGCATCAACTGCCAGAAGATCGTGATGATGGGGTATATGATCAGCAGCACCTTCGCTGCAGTAGGCGGTATTTTCTACACTGCCCTGCGTAAGACAGCCTCCTATGAGAACGGTACCGGTTATGATTTTACATGTCTGACCTGCGTACTGCTGGGCGGAACGCTTCTTTCCGGCGGCAAGGGCAGCGTGCTCGGGACCTTCGGAGGAGTGCTTGCTTATGGTATTCTGAATAATATTCTTTCCTGGATCGGTATCGGAACCTATACCAAATATGCGGTTCAGGGCATGGTGTTCCTGCTGATCGTATTCATCAATACGTACACTGAGAGAAAACTGGGAAGGAGCTGATATTATGAAGAAAATGAAAATAAACGGCGCTTTCCTGAATGCGAACCGTGCATGGATCTTTCTGATTGTTGTAATGATCATCGGTGTGTTTACACCGAAGTTTTATACGGCATACAATATCAAGGCGATCACCGGCAACAACACCCTGTTCATCTGGCTGGCCTGCGGGTTCACGATCTGCATGATCGCCGGGAACATGGACCTGACGGTACAGTACTGTTCGACCTTTGCCGCACTGATCTGCCTCGGGACCCATTCCCGTCAGAAATGGCCGTGGCTGATCTGCATTCTTGTCGCCGTCCTGATGGGTGTGATCGTCGGAATGATCAACGGACTTCTGGTCACGAAGCTGAAGATATCCGCCTTCATTGCCACGCTGGGCATGCAGTTTATATTAAGGGGATTAATGTATCTGTATGCGCCGGATGAACAGAGCATCGGAAGAGACATGGCAGCGAATGAGTTTCTCAATGACAAGCTGATCAAGTTCCTGCCATTCTCCGCATACTTCCTGATCTGCCTGATCGCAGTGCTGATCGTGTGGATCTTCCTGCGCTGGACCAGGACCGGAAGAAATGTATACATGATCGGCGGCAACATTGAGACAGCCTGGCTGGCAGGTGTGAAGAGCAGCCGGATCACCATTCTGACCTTTGTGATCTCATCGGTGCTGTGCGCACTGGGCGGAGCGCTGAATGGCATTTTTTCAGGCGCTGCGAACATCAGTATGGGTGAGAAGGGCATTTCTCCGTTGATGATCGGCATGACAGCCACCATTATCGGCGGCACTGATACCTCGGGCGGTTCAGGAAGCGTGCTCAATACCTTTATCACTATGATCGCGCTGGCATTTCTGAAGGGTATTTTCAAAAAGACAGAAATGCAGGTGCTCGTGATCTCGATCATCATGATCCTGTGTATTGCCTACGAAACGATCGCGGCATTCCGAAGAAGCAAGATCCTCGGAATCCGGCCGAACCTGCGCAATGAGTATCTGCGGGAAAAAGGAAAGGCTTAACTGGAATATAGAAGCGGCAGCTTTTATAGAGATAAACATTCATGAAAGAGGAGGTAGCAAAAATGAAGAGAAGGACGACATTGGTTCTTACCGGAGTACTTGCAGCAGCACTTACGGTGCCGGCACTGGCGGACAACCTGGAGGATTCCAAGGCAAAGTTCGAGGAGGCTGTTCAGTCTGTAATGACTACTGATAACCATCTGATGATGGAAGAGGGCATTACCTTTGATATTCCGGAAGCACAGGGAACCGCTGAGGAACTGGAAGAGCTGGATGACTCCAACAGCGCAAAGTGGCACTATTATGAGTACATTGACTGGGATGAGTCCGAAGATGCAGAATTCCCCGCATCTCCTGCTGACGGTTCCATCGGCAAACATGTAATCTCGATCGTGCACGGTGCACATGCATGGACTACCTGCTACATGGAAGCATTCGAGCAGGCCTGTGAGGCAGTCGGCATGACGGTCGATATTTATGATCCGAACTGGGACCAGTCCGTACAGGATGGTTACATCGACCAGGCTATCAACGAAGGCCCGGATGCGATCGCTGTTATTCCGCTGTCTGCTGACCATGCCCGCCAGCAGTTCAAGAACATCACGGATGCAGGCATCCCCGCATTCTGCACCAATACCACTCCGGCAGCCGATGCCATGAACTATATCCTGGCTTACACCGGCCCGAATGACTGGTATCAGATGAGAAACCTGGGCGCTGCTCTGGGCGAAAAGCTCGGCGGCAAAGGCGGCGTAGCTTATATCACTCATAACGTAGGCGGATCTCCCTACTATGCTCGTCTGTATGGTCCGATGACCGAGCTGGCTGACAAGTATCCGGATATCAAGACACTGGATATCCAGTCTCCGGGCTTTGAGGCTGCAGCTGTGAAGCAGGTCGTTTCCGACTGGATCACCAAGTTCGGTGATGAGCTGAATGCAATCGTTCTGGCTGATGACTCCGACCAGGCGATCGGTACTGCCGAAGCTATCGAAGCAGCAGGCCGCGATGACATCATTGTTGTGGCAGCAGGTATCTCCAAACAGGGTGCTGAGCTGATCCAGGCCGGCAAACTGTACATGGCTTCCTATCAGTCCTGCCAGGCAGACGCAGGTCTGTGCGTACGTACGATCGCTCAGTTCTTCAACGGCGAAGAGATTCCGAGAGTTTCCTACATCAAGACCGACCTGATCAATCAGGAGAATGTTGAGAGCTTCCTGCCCTGCCAGTGGTAAGATAATTGAATCAGAAAACTGAATGATCATTTGCGAAAGGCTGCGGATCGGGGATTTAAAGTCCGGCATCCGCGGCCTTTCCCGATCATCCTCTTTTCGAAGCTGCAGTTTCCCGGAGGATAATAGCTATGGCAAAAATGACGCCAAGAGAACGTGTGCTTGCATCGATCAATCACCAGAATCCGGATACGCTCCCGATGGATTTGGGAAGTAATGTAAGCACTGGCATCAGTGGTCAGGCATATGGAAAACTAAAGGAATATCTCGGTATCACGACCGGTCATAACCGGATCTACGATGTAGTGCAGCAGGTGGCACAGCCCGAGATACAGGTCCTGGATATCATCGGTGCAGACTGTCTGGATGTCGGAAGAGTGTTTAATACGGCAGATGAGGACTGGTATGATGTGACTCTTTCCGGAGGAATCCCTGCTCAATGGCCCTCCTGGTTCAGACCAAGGCACAATCCGGACGGCTCTTATGATTATTTTGATTCAGAGGGAACGCATATAGCCAGAATGCCGAAGGGCGGAATGTGTTTTGACCAGCAGTGCTTCCCATATAAGGACGAGTTTCCGGAGAACTTTGATGATCTGGACCATGCAATGGGGAAAGTGATCTGGAGCAATCTTGTACACAGCCCCTGGGACCACAGTTCGGAGAAATATTTCTGGGAGGACTTCAGAGCACGCTGCCAGGTACTGCGGGCAGGGACCGACAGGGCATTGATGGTCACCTGCGGATGCAATTTCTTTGAATGGGGAACTTTTCTGCGGCGCATGGAAAATTTCCTGATGGATATCTATGAAGATGAGGATCAGATAATCGCTCTGAATGAGCAGCTTCTGGAAAGACATCTTGCGACACTGGAGAACGCCTGCAAATATCTGGACGGATATGTGGATCTTCTGAGGTTCGGAGATGATCTGGGTATGAACAACAATATGTTCATGTCTCTTGAAAAATACAGGAAGCTGTTTAAGCCCTATCATATCAAGATCAATGAATATGTACATAAACACAGCTCCATGAAGACATTCCTTCACTCCTGCGGATCCATTTTCCCGGTGATCGGAGATCTGGCAGAAGCCGGTTTTGACATTGTAAGTCCGGTGCAGACTTCTGCAGCGAACATGGATGCCGAAATGCTGAAAAAGACCTGGGGGAAAGACATAACATTCTGGGGAGGCGGCTGCAACAACCGTCAGGTACTGAACCATGGTACTCCGGAAGAAGTCTATGAACACTGCCGCAGGAAGATCGATATATTCTTCCAGGACGGCGGATATATTTTCAATCAGGAACATAACATTCTGGGGGATGTTCCGCCTGAAAATATCATGGCAATGTACAGGGCAGTCGAAGATGCCCGCCGCTGAAAATGCGTTTTTTAAGAAAGAATCCGGAAGGTTTTTCCGGATTCTTTCTTTACTTTGGCCGGTAACTGTGCGATGATGAGATGAATTTTGATATCATTATGGGATTTGATCAGGAGTGGAAAATGGACGCATTGAAGATTCTGGTAGTGGACGATGAGAGCAGAATGCGAAAACTGGTTCGGGATTTTCTGGTGAAAAAGGGCTATGATGTTCAGGAAGCCGGAGATGGTGAGGAAGCGCTTGAACGGTTTTATGAAGAGAAAGACATTGCATTGATCATCCTGGATGTCATGATGCCGAAAATGGATGGCTGGGAGGTCTGCCGTGAGATCCGGAAGGAATCAAAGGTACCGATCATTATGCTGACTGCCCGTACTGACGAGAGGGATGAACTGCTGGGATTTGAACTCGGGGTAGATGAATACATTGCAAAGCCTTTCAGTCCGAAGATCCTGGTTGCAAGAGTGGAAGCGATCCTTCGGCGTACAAGTGCCATTGGCAGTGAGGAGACGCTGAAGGCAGGAGCGATCGAGATCGATAAAACGGCTCACGAGATACGGATAGACGGAACACCGGTAGATCTGAGCTTTAAGGAGTTTGAACTGCTGACTTACTTTGTGGAAAACCAGGGTATCGCACTTTCAAGGGAGAAGATCCTCAACAGTGTCTGGAATTATGACTATTACGGAGATGCGCGTACGATCGATACACATGTGAAGAAACTTCGCAGTAAGATGCGCGGACACGGAGATTATATAAAAACGATCTGGGGTATGGGTTATAAATTTGAAGTTCCGGAGGAATGAGCATCAATTGAAGGGACATGACATTTCAGATCGTCTGAAACATAAAAGGAGCAGATGTGCATGGCAGGAAAACGTACGATCATCAGTGAGAGATTTCATCTGGACCGGGTTGGACAGGATCCCGGACAATATGAGGCTCTTCTTCAGGAAAACGAAGATTATGCACTTACCGCCGCAGAACTGATCGATACAGATCACGACGGGGAGCGTATCTTTCAGAAGGTTGCGGTGGTAAATGCCGTAGAACTGGCGGGGAAGGAGCTTTCCGGAAAGAAGGGACGCAGGAACCGGAAACAGGGTATCTTAGCTTCCGAAACGGAGACTTCAAAAGCAGCAGCTTCTGAAGGAGAGATTTCCAAAGCAGCAGTTTCTGAAGGAGAGGTTTCAAAAGCAGCAGCTTCTGAAGGAGAGGTTTCCGAAGCAGCAGCCTCCGAAGGAGAGGTTTCTGAAGCAGCAGCCTCCGAAGGAGAGGTTTCCGAAACAGCAGCTTCCGAAGGAGAGGTTTCCGAAGCAGCAGCCTCCGAAGGAGAGGTTTCCGAAACAGCAGCTTCCGAAGGAGAGGTTTCCGAAACAGCTTCCGGGACAGAGGCTCCCGGAGCAGAGAGATCCGATACGAAGATCTCCGGAACACCGGACCTTGAGGAAGGGATCTGGGTCCTTGCGGACGGCGTTGCGATCGGCCGTATAAAACCGACCGACCGTCTGCATGTACATAATATTCTTGATAATTATAAGATCACAGGGCTGGAAGCAGACCTGCATGGGGGACATTACCGGGTAGTACGCCGTGAGGAGAGTGAGCTGAAGGAGGAGGAAGCGGATGCCCGCTGGGCAGCCGATCTGACACTCTACTATAAAGTGCACGCGGGCAGCGGTGAGATCATCTCGGAAATTGCTGCAGCACAGCAGATCGCAGCCATGTTTGCGTCTGCAGGGGACAGGTCTTTGGCCGGCGCAGGCAATGGACAGCATATAGCCGGGGCAGACGCACTGTCCGGAACGGCGGCTGCAGGAACTCTTTCCGCACCGGGATCCCCGGATCCGCAGCAGAACAGCGATGCGGAAGGGGGAGAGGAACGCTGGGGCATTGACACTTCCTATGATACGATCCGGAAAGAGAAGGACCCGGCGGGCAGAGGATTATTCTTCCTGCTGACAGCAGCAGTATATACCACATTTTATCTGTGTTTTTCAGTGCCGGGATGGATTCCGTCTCTCTCATCCGGAACACCGTCGATCAATCTCTTCGGATTAAATGTTTCGGGAATTCCGGGGTATGTACCGGGTGCCGTGATGATCATTGGTCTGATCTGCAATATCATCTCTATGTTTACCGGGGGAGGGATCCTGCCGGCAGTTGCCGCGCTGCTTTATCTTCTTGCCGGCTTTACTGCGCCCAGCTGCCTCCTGTTTGCAGCGATTCCCGCAGTCCTGTGTATCCTGGGAGCACTCTGCAAAAAGAAAGGAAACAAAATCGTACGGACGGTACTGACGCTTGCCGCGGCAGCCGCAGCGGCTTTCCTGCTCTACCAGCATTTTTCAGGGAATGTATATTTTGAACCGTTTATCGGAAAGGACCTGACTGACTGGACTTCCCTGACAGCGTTTGCACGGGGAGAAGCGTTGGAATATATGGGGCCCTCCGCAATTAGCGGCAGCGGGACAGACCAGGACGGAGATTTTGCCTATTCGGAGTTTGAGACCGATGAAGACGGTGTCGTCTATTATGAGGACGGGGTCTATTATGAAGATGAGGCCGACTGGTATGAGGATGAGTCCGACTGGTACGAGGATGAAACAGGCTGGTATGAGGATGAAACTGACTGGTGGGAGTATGAGACGGAATATCTGATCTGGGATGAGACTGAGGAAGAATCAGAAACTGAGACAGAGACGGAAACGGAAACTGAAACAGACGGACCCGGACAGACGAGAGTTGCAGGCAATGATGGGAACGCCGGACTGAACTGAGTGAGTATATATGAAACATTCCATGACGCGCCAGCTCATTGCTGCATTTGTCGGACTTGTTCTATTCATTCTTGCTGCCAATGTGCTGGTAAATAATGTATTTCTTGAAAAATACTATACATATTCTCTGGAAAAGGCGCTGATCCGGGTCTACAGGATGATTGATGAGCACGTGACACCGGAGGGTGCTGACAGAGACTACTTTCAGGGAACGATCTCTGAAGAATGCAATGCGAATAATATGTCCCTGGTGGTAGTGGACGATACATTCAATGTGATCGCGCTTACCTCCAATTCCAATTACAGCCTTATGATGGCGCGCCTGAACGGCTATGTGATCGAAGTAGAGCAGCCGGAGGACATACTGAAAAAGACGGATACCTACATGATTCAGAAAAAGCTGGAGCCGATGCTGAACATGGATTTTCTTGAGATGTGGGGTACGCTTAACAGCGGAGGATACTTTATGATCCGGATTCCGTTCAACAGTATCCGGGTGAGTGCCCATATCTCCAACAAGTTCATGCTTTACCTGAGCGGAGCGGCGATTCTGATCTGCATCCTTCTCGCGATCGCACTTTCAAGAAGGATCGTACGGCCGGTCAAAGAGCTGACCCGGCTTTCAAGCAGGATGGCACAGCTGGATTTCGATGCCCGTTATACCAGCGGCGGTGATGATGAGATCGGTCAGCTCGGAGAACATTTCAACCGGATGAGCGAGACACTGGAAAAAACGATCTCTGCCCTGAAATCTGCGAACAATCAGCTGCAGCTTGATATCGACCGGAAGGACCGGATCGATGAAATGAGAAGGGAATTTCTTTCCAATGTGTCACACGAACTGAAGACTCCTATTGCCCTGATCCAGGGTTACGCGGAAGGTCTGGCAGAGTGTGTAAATGATGATGAAGAGAGCCGGGCTTTTTACTGCGAAGTGATCATGGACGAAGCATCCAAGATGAGCGGTATGGTACAGAAGCTGCTCACGCTGAATCAGCTGGAATTCGGTAATGATCAGCTGGAAATGAACCGGTTCGATATTGCTTCTCTGATTGCCGGGAAGATTCAGTCGATCGGGATCCTGGCGCAGCAGAAGGACGCAGAGATCCTGTACGAGGGGCGGGACTGCGTATGGGTATGGGGCGATGAGTTTAAGGTGGAGGAAGTTCTGACGAATTATCTGAGCAATGCCCTCAACCATGTGGATGGAGAGCGCCTGATCCGGATCAGTGAGCTACAGCTGGATAAGAAGATCCGGATCAGTGTATTCAATACAGGTATGCCTATCCCGGAGGAAGATATCGACCATATCTGGGAGAAATTCTACAAGGTGGATAAAGCGCGGACCAGAGAGTACGGAGGAAGCGGCGTGGGCCTTTCTATCGTGAAGGCGATCATGGATTCCATGCATCAGGAGTATGGTGTGATCAATCACAGTGATGGTGTGGAATTCTGGTTTGAGCTTTCTTCGGAAACCGGACCGGAACTGGAGATCTGACGGTAAGTATGCAGGCGAAAAAAAGAAAAGTTATTGTGATCGGGGGCGGAGCAGCCGGAATGATGGCAGCTGCCGCCGCTGCTTCTGCCGGCAGCGCTGTGACGCTGTACGAGAAGAATGAAAAATGCGGAAAGAAGATCTATATTACCGGGAAGGGGCGGTGCAATCTGACCAACAACTGTGCGAAGGATCAGTTTCTGGAGCAGGTCTGCAGCAACCGCCGCTTCCTTTACAGCGCCCTGGAAAACTGGGACAGCTCGGATACGATCCGCTTTTTTGAGGAAAACGGCACAAAAGTTAAAACAGAGAGAGGAAACCGGGTGTTCCCGGTCTCGGATCATGCTTCCGATGTTACGGCGGCACTGCTGCGCTGCCTGAACCGCCTGGACGTATCCGTGCATCTGAACCGGAAGGTGAAGGGCCTGATTCTGAAATCGGGCAGTTCAAAGCAGGAAAACGGAAAAGAAGAGAAAACAGCGGCAGCTGTCGGTGTGGAGCTTGAGAACGGAGCAATTGATCATGCAGATGCGGTGATCGTAGCCACCGGCGGCCTTTCCTATCCGTCCACAGGTTCGGATGGGGACGGATTCAAATTTGCCAGGGAGGCAGGTCTGAAGGTAGTCTCGTGCCGCCCGTCCCTTGTGCCTATGGAGACTGAGGGCAGTGACGCTCAGCGCATGCAGGGCCTGTCTCTGAGAAATGTAAGAGTACGGTTCCGGGACGGCAGGAAGATCCTCTTTGATGAGTTCGGGGAGATGATGTTTACACACTTTGGGGTAAGCGGGCCGCTGATTCTTTCAGCAAGTGCTGCAGTTGGCAGAAAGCTGGCGGAAAAGAAGCTGACACTGGAGATCGACCTGAAGAGCGCACTTACACCGGAACAGCTTGAAGAACGGATTCTGCGGGAATTCCTGGAAGCCTCCAATAAAAAGATCGCCAATGTCGCCGGAAAACTGTATCCTGCGAAGATGATACCGGTAATGCTGGAAAGATGCGGCATTGATCCTGATACACTGGTCCGGGACATTACAAAAGCGCAGAGAAGAGCGATGGTGGAGAATACGAAGCGGTTTGAACTCATGGTAAGCGGACTTCGGGGATATAATGAGGCAGTTATAACTGCGGGGGGCGTAAGCGTAAAGGAAGTACGCCCGGACACAATGGAATGTAAAAATATCAGCGGATTGTTTTTTGCAGGAGAGGTACTGGACCTGGATGCCCGTACCGGGGGATTTAATCTTCAGATCGCCTGGACGACCGGTCATGCGGCAGGCAGCGCTGCAGGTACAGGAACGTTATCGGAAAAAGACCAGTCACATGAAAGAGGAGAAAGAAAATGGGAATGAATGTTGCTATTGACGGACCTGCAGGAGCAGGAAAGAGTACGATCGCAAAACAGGTGGCTTCAAAACTGCAGTTTATTTATGTGGATACAGGGGCGATGTACCGTACGATTGCCCTGAGCCTTCTGCGCAGAGGGACTGACTGTGAGAATGATTCCGCGCTGAAGCAGGCGTTGGAGGAGATGGACATCCGGATCGGATATGAGGATGGTGTGCAGCAGATGCTTCTGAACGGAGAGAATGTGACAGGCCTGATCCGTACGGAAGAGGTCAGCAAAATGGCAAGTATCTCCTCGGCAAAACCGATCGTGCGCGAAAAGCTGATGGACCTGCAGCGGACACTTGCACGTGAAAATGATGTCCTTATGGACGGCCGTGATATCGGAACAAGAATACTGCCTGATGCGCAGGTCAAGATCTTCCTGACGGCAAGTGTAGAAGCCAGAGCTGCCAGAAGGTTTAAAGAGATGCAGGAAAAAGGTGTTCCCTGCACGCTGGAAGAGATTCGCGCTGATATCGAGGAACGGGATTACCGGGATATGCACAGAGATACCGCACCGCTCATACAGGCTGAAGATGCTGTGCTCGTAGATACTTCCGATATGACGATCGATGAAGTCACAGATACCATAGTCCGGCTGGTAAACGAAAAAAGATAGTATGGCTTTTTCCGCAGCCAGGACAGGGGAAGGTTCTCTATCCCAAAACGGACGGCACACGCACCATCGGGAGCAGTGATCATTACCGCGAAACCCGGACTCACTTCGCCGAGCTCTCACCCAACTTCGTCTATGCGCGAATGCCTCGGGATCCTGGACGGAGTTAGGCGAGAGCTCGCCGGAGTGGGCCCGTGTCGCGCAGTAATATATCTTACTCGGAAGCAGCGAAGCGGCTGTTTCCAAAAGGGAACCGATAAGATAACGAACAAAATCGCTGAAAGCGATTTCGTGAGTCCTATATCAGGAAGCGGCAGCTTCTCATAATATTCCCTACTCCCCCG
>CACZZH010000037.1 GCA_902785635.1 uncultured Lachnospiraceae bacterium | reverse complement strand
AGAATACGCACCTTCTGACGCAGAACACTCACACTGGATACTTCCCCTTCCAGACCGGTTACAGTCGTGACTTTCTCCCCCAATGAAGGAAGCTGACTGTTCAGGTATTCATAAGTCGCCTGTTCATTCTTCAGGCAGCACATCAGTCTTCCGCAGGTCCCGGAGATCTTTGTCGGATTCAGGGAAAGATTCTGTTCTTTTGCCATGCGGATCGATACCGGTACAAAGTCTGTCAGCCAGGTGCTGCAACACAGAGGCCTGCCGCAGATACCGATTCCGCCCAGGAGTTTTGTCTCATCACGCACACCGATCTGGCGAAGCTCGATCCGCGTGCGGAAAACAGAAGCCAGGTCTTTCACAAGTTCACGGAAATCGATTCTTCCGTCCGCCGTAAAGTAAAACAGGATCTTACTGTTGTCAAAGGCATATTCCGCGTCGATCAGCTTCATTTCAAGCTCATGCTTGCGAATCTTCTCCTTACATATGATGACCGCCTCCCGCTCTTTCTCCCGGTTCTCGGCTGCGTGCAGCACATCGTCCTCCGTCGCAATACGGATCACGTTTTTCAGAGGCTGGGGCACGGATTCCTCATGGACCTCACGTATTCCTCCGGCAGCAGTACCGAACTCAAGTCCGCGGGCTGTCTCCACGATCACATTGGTTCCGGACCGGATCTCCAGTCCGTTTGGATTAAAATAGTATATCTTCCCGGAGCCCCGAAACCGGACTCCTACAATGGTTATCATTTTTTAAAAAACTCTCCTGTCTTCCATATATTTCTCTGTACGGCCTGCCCTGAGCGATCCCATACAGATATGTGTGAAACTATCTTCGAAAGCAAAACTATCACACTTCACCGGGTGCAGTCATGCATCGTCAGCAGCAGCAGTTCCATCGTAAGCTCAAACCCGGCGTTGGCATTCAGCCGTTCCTTTGCTGTCTCAAGCGCACGCAGCACACTCTCGATTCCCTCATAGGAGCTGACATTCGCGGCATGGCGCAGAGCCTGGAGCTGATCCCGGAATACAAGGCTGTCGGCACTTCTGGTCGCTTTAAAATAAAGAACATCCCGGTACCATACCGCCAGTACATCCAGCAGGTCCTGGATATGATCCTTCTGCTTTGCCATCGCCTCAACCTGATCGCGGATCCCGGCCACATCCAGTGCATCAGCGCTCTTCACTGCCCGCAGTGCCATTTCACGAAGATTCTGGAAATCCTCCGAGGTTGCCAGCGCCATTGCCCGCCCGATGCTTCCCTGGGCAAAAGCCGCACAAAGCTTGGCCTGATAATCCGGAATCTCCACATGTTCCATCAGATAATGCATCACCTGATCATCCCGCACAGGCTTCAGATCCAGCAGCACGCATCTGGAACGGATCGTGTCCAGAAAGGCGCCCGCATTCGTCGTAAGCAGAAGGATCACTGCATATTCCGGAGGTTCTTCCAGTGTTTTCAGCAGCGCATTCTGTGCCTGCGGATTCATCAGCTGCGCGTCCTGAATGATATAGACCTTCCGCCTCCCGTTGTAGGGGCGGATCGAAATATCACCAACGACCTGTTCACGGATATCATCTACGGAGATCGTCTTTTCTTTTTCATGAACAACATACACGATGTCCGGATTGTTATGCCTGAGTATCTGATGGCAGGAACGGCATTCTCCGCAGGAATCGACCTCCTCCGGCATCAGCGCGGCGCGGTCCTTTTCCGCAAGCGTGTCGCACTGCAGCGCAGCGGCAAAAGCATCTGCCAAAGTACGCTTTCCTGTCCCGGGAACACCCTGAAAAATATAAGCATGACTGACTTTTTCCTGTAAAATTGCAGTCTGAAGATGCCGGATCGTTTCTTCATGTCCGACGATCTGTTTAAATCCTGGCATAATGCTCCTCCCGTTCAGCCTCAAATGAATGATCGGATGATCCTGTCCTCACTATAACATAAATCATACCCTCATTCAAGAAATCGTATGCGTATGCTTCCGGAAAGCCGGAAAAGCTGCTGTGGCAGTCACAGCAGCTTTCCGATCAGATCGACTATTTTTTTCACATGAAGGATCCTTTTGCGCGCTTTCCGGACTTTGATCCCGGTCTTATGTGCACCGTTCACTGCACCGGCCACGGCGCTGCGCACGAATCTCTTTTTCTGAAGCGATCTGCCTGCCGTTATGGTTTTCCCGGCCTGCAGCGCCATGCCCTTTTTTAACGTTCCGCGCTTCATATTCTATTCCTCAGCCTACCGCCTGGGCGCCGCCGTTCTCCACGGCCCCTCCTGCGGCAGCGCCGCCGTTATCCGGCTGCTCCTGCTCCGCCGCATTGCCTGCCGCAGCATTTCCGCCCTGTGCCGCTGCCGAGATCTCCTGCCCATCGGATACGAGCTTCTGCAGCTCAGACAGCATCTCCTCATCCGTAAGACGGAACTTGATCTCCACACGGCGGGACGCATCGTTGTCCAGATTACCGTTGGCGTCATAGATCGGATTGCTCATGGACTTCCCGTTGGCGCTGAGCTTGGCCATCAGCTGTGCGCTCTCCTCCGCATCGAGGAAACGGTCCATGGAATAAAGCAGGTACTCGGCTACCGCGTAAGCCCTCTGCTGGGAGAGGCTCAGGTTCGTCACATAGTCACCGGTGGTATCCGTATATCCGTCAATGATGATCTCTGCAACATAATCCGCATATTCACTGTCCAGCAGCACCTTGCAGTAGACCGGCAGAACCGTATCCAGGATCTGCGAGCCGATCTCAGTCAGTTCGCTCTCATTGAATTCAAACAGAACACTGGAATCCAGAAGAATCGCACCGGTCTGCGTGTCGATCTGTACATTGATCTGGTTGCTGCGGAATTCCTGGTCCAGAGCTTCGATCAGTTCTGCCTTTACGCCAATGATCTGATCGATCTTCACCTGCTGCTCATGCATCAGGTCATTAGCCTCATCCAAAGCAATCTGGCTGGCCTCCAGTTCATCCTCCTTTGTCTTCAGAAGTGCATTCTGCTTATCCAGTTCCGACTCTTTTTCCACCAGGACGAGCCGCTGGTTCTCCAGAGCATCCTGCAGCTCCTGCAGGGCGGATGCCTGCTCCGCCAGGGTCTTCTCCTGTGTGGAGAGCGTTGCTGCCTGAGCGTCCAGTTTGCTCTGCTGCTCATCCAGCTGCTCCTGTTGAAGCCCTACCTGGTTCTGACTTTCCTCCAGCGCGTTCTGGGTCCGAAGCTGCTTAGCCTGCTCCGCAAGCTTTTCTGCATAGTTTTTCTGTGCCTGCATCAGACAGACTGCCATGATCAGGATAAACAGAAGCAGCAGGCCGGACATCATATCCGAATAGGAACGCCAGATATTATGGGTGGAACTGTCGTCCATCCTTCTCCGGTTCGATATTTTCACCCTTTAAGCCTCCTTTCCGGCTTTTGCAGCGTCTATCGGAAAACACCCCGGATCTTTTATCCGAAGATGCTCCTCTTCTTCTGCTGCGCCTTCTGCTGCTTCTCCATCAGAGCGATCACGCGGTCAAGACGAACTGTCAGCTCGTCCAGATCTTCGATGCGGTTGTTTACCGTGGGAACCGCAGCCTCGCGGGCTGCCCGGGCAGCTTCCTCTACTGACCGGCTTGCAGCCAGCGCAGAAGCCTGGGCGGCATTGGCAGTCTCTTCCATTGCCTCCACCTGGCCGGCCATAGCTTTGAGGGCGCGTTCATGAGTCTCATTCATCCGCACCATGGCCTGCATCACCTGATTCATGTATTCCACGAACTCGGTCAGATGCTGCTGCTGGACGCGGATCTGGTTCATTGCTTCTTTCTGGGAAGCAGCGGAATCAGAAGTCGCACGCCCGATCTCCCGGGTAGTGAGCCGGAGATTCTCCTCCAGCTGGCCCTGGGCTTTTTCGGTATATTCCAGGAAGCTCTCCTGGGCTTTGTTGGTCTCTTTCAGCAGAGCACGCATCTCAAGGAACTCCGCGATGAATTCCTTCTTCATGGCTGCCATCACAGAAGAAGCCACATTCTCCAGCATCTCCTGCTGATTCAGGGTCATCACCTGGGTAAAATGATCCAGCGACCTCTGCATTTCATCCAGCACCGGAGTCACCTGTTCCGTGACCGCCCTGCCGACCTGATCCCCGATCTGGCTGCCCATTTCCTGAATGGCACGGGTGTTTTCCTTCTGATTCGCCAGCACATGGTTCATAGCCGTCGCGTCTGTGGGCGGAACGGCGCACACGTAATATTTGTCCGTAAAGTTGTCCAGGCTCTCCGATACGCTGCTGACCGCTCCCCTGAGCGAATAGGAGAATGCCATGGAAAGTGCGATACCGTAGATGGAAGTGACAAACGCCACCTTGATGCCTTCCACAAGAGAAGTAATGGAGGTAGCCATCGCTTCATAAGATACCGGGTTGAAGCCGCGAAGACCCAGGACCAGACCGACAAACGTGCCCAGAATGCCCAGACTGGTGAGGATATCCGGTACCATTTCGATCATACGGCGATGGATGTAATTGTTGATCTCATACTCGCCGATATAATCACTGATGTCGCACGGGCTGTTCGTCTTGCGCAGAAAGCCCAGATATTCCTGGTATTTGCGGTCCAGATAAGACACTTCGAAGATCTCGGCATCAGAGCGGGTGATATTCGCCAGTTCGGAACGGTCCCGGTATGCTGCCATCAGCTTTCCTGAGGCCCGGTCAAGCCCTCTCACAGTTCTGCCGATTCTGTGAAAACCTATGATCACTGCGATCAGTATGATCAGGATCATCACGCCAAGTACAGAAAGATTGTAAATGATCGTAGAGATGCCCGAACCCAGAGTGATCCAGGTCATAAGGGCACATACAGCGGCTGCGGCAAGCCATACAAGTAAATTCCCTATTTTTCTCATACAAAACCCCCTTTTCCCAACATTATAGTAAGGAAAAGGGGGTATTTCAACCAAATTCTTTCTTAAGGGTTTTGCTGCAGGCATATGAGACGGAAGATCTGTTCTGTGTTTCCGGGACATGCTGTCCGGTTCCGGACCGGCTTCAGATCAGCTTCATCTCCAGGCGGAACGCATCCGTCTGCGGCCGGTACGATACCTTCGCCATGCTGCCCACGATCACCGGCATCATGGGCGGCACATGTCCCAGATCCACATCCAGAAGCACCGGCACCTGATACTGTGCAAGAAGATCCGTGACCGCATGGATATGATCCAGGCCGAACATCTCCTGCGCTCCGGCCAGCGGCCTGCCGATCAGGAAGCCCTTCACATTCTCGAACCATCCCGCGTGCTGCAGTTCCCAGACCGCTCTGCGGATCGCATATACATTGAGATCGCATGCCTCCAGAAACCAGACAAATCCGTCTTCCCGGTATCTTTCATTAAAGCTCTTCACCTGATCGTATGAAGTCCCGCACAGGTTCACCAGACAGTCCAGGCAGCCTCCGATCAGTCGTCCGGAAAACTGCAGCTGCCTTCCTTCTCCGGAAGCGCAGGTATCTTTCTCTTTACCCTGAAAGCTGTAAAAAGAACCATTCTTACCGTCGAAGGCAATGATCTTTCTGGGCTCGGTACAGTTGTAGGCTGCCAGAGGATGCTCCTCATCCTTCAGACTCTCCGTTTCATACCGTTCATAGCCTTCCATGACAAGCTTTTCGCCGCGAAGCAGCGCATAGGCATCCTCCACTGCCGGATGCCATTTTTCCATACCAAATGTTGGCGCACAGGGTCCGTAGATCGATGCCGTATCGCACAGGGTAGCCAGCAGAAATGTGATATTCGTATTGTCCGAATACCCCATGAACCATTTCGGATCCGCCCTGCGGACGGCTTCGAGATCCACATGATCCAGGATCTCACACATCAGTTCTCCGCCTCCGCAGGAAATGATCGCATCGCACTCCGGCG
Organism: uncultured Lachnospiraceae bacterium; assembly: GCA_902785635.1. Lineage (GTDB taxonomy): Bacteria > Bacillota > Clostridia > Lachnospirales > Lachnospiraceae > Merdiplasma. The sequence continues at coordinate 12,705 of CACZZH010000037.1, read as the reverse complement.
AGATATACATCTGCGTAAACTCCCTGCCGCAGCTCTCCGGAGAAGAACTGATTCCGATCCCGTCCCCTGCATAGGCATTCGGTCCGCACAGGAGGCCATGGCCTTTCTCCTTCAGAATCTTCTGCGCATTGTTAAAAGAGCTGAAATATGGTTCAATGTTGCAGCCAAAGGACGGCGCAGGAAAACCGATCGTTCCGTTATTCTTTAATGGTGCAGGATAGCGCATGGCCGATTCCTTTCCGGAAAACCTCCGGCCGCCGCCGGATCAGCATTTTCCTTTTATAAACGTCCGGATCAGTATCCCCTGTTCCGGTCTACGATATGCATCAGAGGACGTCCTTCCAGGAAATTCTTCAGATTGCTGCAGAAAATCTCCACATTTTTCTCCACTGTGTACGGAGCTGTCAGATTTCCGGCTACATGCGGTGTGATCAGCAGATTCGGGCAGCTCCACAGCGGGTCTTCTTCCGGAAGAGGTTCCTTCTCAAATACATCCAGCGCAGCTGCGTGCAGCTTTCCTTCTCTCAGTGCCTGAGCCAGAGCATCCTGCTCCAGAGCATTTCCCCGGCCTACATTTACAAGCACGGCTTCGCTGTTAAGAAGCGCGATCCGCTCCCGGTTCATGAAGTGGTATGTCTGCGGCGTCCCCGGAAGTGCCATCACCAGGATGTCCGTCTCCGGCAGGACCTTTTCGACCTTCTCCGGCTTCACGATTCTTGTAAACGCATGGCATCTGGAGGATCCGCTCCGGTTCACCCCGATCACCTGGTCCGGCTCAAAAGCCGCAAAACGCTTTGCGATCTCAGTTCCCAGATCTCCTGTTCCGAGGATCGTTACAGTGCTTCCCTTGATCGTTTTCTGCCGCAGACCCTTCAGCCAGTTTTTCTGCGCAATTGCCCTCTCATACTCCGGCTGCCTGCGCAGGATCTCCAGTGTTACCATCAACGTATGTTCCGCCAGAGTTACACCGTAAGCACCGGAGGAATTGGTCAGGATCATCCCCGGATTGGCAATGGCTCCCTCTGCCAGATAAGCATCCACTCCGGCACTGACAGAATGGAACCACTCCAGATTTTTCCCGGCTGCTGTCAGTTCCGCCCCCCGTCCATAGGCTGCCAGGGCATCCTCCATATGAGGCAGTGCTTCCTTGTTGGACGCACAGAATACTACATTATATCCGGCTTCCTCTGCGATCTGCCGGATGTATCCCTGCTGATCCGGCGTGAGAGCCGGATTTACGATCACTATTTTTTTATTCATCAAAGGCTCCTCCCTCCAATTTCATGATATACTGATACTATAACAGTATTTTCGTAATTATTCCAGAGGAATAGAAAGAATGAAGATATGGATCACCCGTCACGGACAGACGGATCTGAATAAGGCAAAATTAATGCAGGGGCGTACGGACGCTCCTCTCAATGAGAACGGCATCCGGCAGGCCGAAGCTGCCCGCAGGTCGATCGGCGATATAAAGTTCGATGCGGTCTGGTCCAGTCCCCTGATCCGGGCAGTGAGAACTGCTTCCATCATAGGAAACGTCCCGGAGGAAGAAGTGATCACGGACGAACGCATCATTGAAACGGACTTCGGAAGGTATGAACAGAAACCCTATCATTTTCTGGGGATTCCCATGACTCTCTACTGGGCGCTCCCTGAGATATTTCCGGCGCCTTCCACGGTGGAGACCATCCGTTCCATGACCGGCCGCAGCCATGCCTTCCTGAAGGAACTTGAGCAGATGCCCTATGAGAATGTCCTCGTGGTCTGCCACGGCGGGATCATCCGTGCCCTGTGCGGATATATGGAAGACCGCAAAAACGGGATCCTCTGGAGGCCGAAGCCTCACAACTGCGAGATCCGGGTATATGAAAGCCTGAACGGAAAACACAGAAATGTAAAGGTATTTCCCTCGCCTGTTATGAAGTAAGGGCTGCGCAGCACGCGGCTTCGAGCGCACAAGGCGCTCGAAGATCTTACCGGGAAACACTGAGCCGTAGGTTCTAAATGGCGGAAAATAGAATTAATCAGTGTTTCCCTATACAAACGGATTCCAGAATCTTTCTCCGTTGCGGACATTCAGCAGGATCGCGGTCACGAGCAGCCCGGCGCTCAATATCATGGCCAGGATGTCCCACCGGCTGAAGGGGCGCGCCATGTACCAGGTGCGTTTCTTTTTCTTTCCGAAACCGCGCAGTTCCATGGCGTTCGAGATCACTTCGATTCGGTCCATGCTGGAGAGAATCAGCGGAATCAGGATGGCTCCGGCACTTTTCAGACGCTTTACCAGCGTCTGTTTTTTACTCATTTCGATTCCTCTGGCCTGCTGCGCCTGGGAGATCTCGTGGTATTCCCGCTGGATGTCCGGGATATACCGAAGGGCGAGAGCCACGGAATAGGCGATGCTATACTTCACACCGATCCGGTTGAGAGATGCCGCAAATTCACTGGGATCAGTGGTACACACGAACAGCAGGACGATCGGAATGGTGGACAGATATTTCAGCACCAGGTTCAGATGATAAAACAGCTGTTCCTGCGTGACAACATATCTCCCTCCCAGACTGAAGAGCACATGCTTTGCGTGATACAGGCTCACCCCGTGCTGCGGGGAGAACAGGAACACGAGCACATTGTTCAGGACCATGAACACTACTGTGAACCCCAGCATAAAGGAAACATCCCTCAGGCGTATCTTTGATATCACAAACAGCGCAAAACTCAGTACCGGGAGCATCGCCAGGAACCGTGTATCATAGGTCATCATGGCGGCGAAGCTCCAGAGCAGCAGGCACACCAGCTTGGTGGCTCCGGTCAGGTCATGGATCGGTGAAGGGCGGTCGATATAATTGAAGATATTTCTCATGACTGCGCTCCTTCCTGCTCTGTGTTTCCCGGTTCTGTTCCGGTTGACGCTGTTTCGGCTGATGCGAATGATCCGCGCCTGTTTTTCCTTTCATAGTCAATAAAGCTCTGTACAAATGCCCGCTCATCCCGGATCCCGCACATCTTTGCCAGAGTATACAGAGAGGTCTCCTTCAGACTTGCTCTCGCGATCACATCCGGACTGGTGAGCACGCCTGCCGAACTGTCGTCTGCAATGACCTTCTTCTCAGAGAACACGATGCACCGGGCGGCATATTCCAGCATCAGATGCATGTCATGAGTGATCATCACCACGGTAAATCCCCGGCTGCCAAGCGTACGCAGGAACTCCATGATCTCTGTGTAATGACGGTAATCCTGTCCTGCCGTAGGCTCATCCAGGATGATCATCTCCGGCTGTAGTACCAGAATGGATGCGATCGTGACCCGCTTCTTCTGTCCGAAGCTCAGGGCGGATACCGGCCACCTGCGGAACGGCCACAGGCCGCAGATCTTCAGGGTCTCTTCCACCCGTTTTGTGATCTCCGCCTCATCCACGCCCCGGGTACGCAGTCCCAGCGCCACCTCATCCCAGATCATCGTCTGCGAGATCATCTGGTTCGGATTCTGCATGACATATCCGATATGATCCGCCCGCTCCTTGATGGACAGATCCATCCAGCTTCCGGCGTTTTCCGGTATCCCCGCTGCCTCTGCCCCGAAGCGGATCCTTCCTTTCTGAGGCGTCTCAAATCCGCAGACTACTTTGGAAAAGGTAGATTTCCCGGCGCCGTTGGTCCCGACGATCGCCATCAGTTCCCCTTCCCGGATCGTAAGGGATACCCCGTCCAGCGCTTTATACCCGTTCCCGTAAGTGAAATGAATATTCTCCGCCTGAAGCAGGATCTTCCGGTCCTTCCGCGGAGGTATTTCTCCCACACCGGCAGACCAGCTCCGGACCTTCTCCTTCTGCGCTTCTTCGAGCTTCAGGCTGTGGATGCTGCCCGGCCGCATCTGCGGTGTGACGGTAACTCCGGCATATTTCAGAGCAGTCAGATACAGCGGCTCACGAATTCCGTTCTGTGCAAGCAGTCCTGTCGAAAGAAGTTCATCCGGTGCGGCATCCGCCAGGATCCGGCCGTCATTCATCAGAACGATCCGGTCCACATCCCGGTGAAGCACGTCCTCCAGGCGGTGCTCGATGATCACCACGGCAGCGCCGCTCTTCCTTCGCATATCCTCGATCAGCTCCATGGCAGTCTTACCTGTCGCCGGATCCAGATTCGCGAGAGGCTCGTCAAACAGCAGCAGATCCACCTCATTCACCATCACGCCCGCCAGAGCGACCCTCTGCTTCTGTCCGCCGGAGAGATCTTCGGGTGCATGATGCAGGTGACTTTCGATGTTAACAAGGGAAGCGGCAGCCCTGACCCTTTCGTGCAGCTGCGGATCCCGCACACATTCATTCTCGAGTGCAAATGCAATATCCTCCGCCACTGTCAGTCCGATAAACTGTCCGTCCGAATCCTGGAGGACTGTACCCACAGTCTGCGAGATCTCAAACAGACTCATCTCCTTTGTCTCCCTGCCGCGAATCATGGCTTTCCCTGTGCTCTCACCGCGGTAGGAAAAAGGGATCAGCCCGTTGATACAGCTGGCAAGAGTCGATTTTCCGCAGCCGGAAGGTCCCGCGATCAGGACCTTTTCCCCTCTGCGGATCTTCAGATCAATGTGATATAAGGTCGGCTCCGCCTGCGCATTGTACTGAAAGCCAAAATCTCTGAACTCTACCAGTAACTCATTCTCATCTTTCATATATCTTTCTTCCCGGCTGTCCTTCCGTTTATATCTTTCTTTCCGGCTGTCCTTCCGTTTATATCTTTCTTCCCGGCTGTCCTTCCGTTTATATCTTTCTTCCCGGCCGCCTTTTACGTTTATCAGGATCTCTTTAAAATTATATACCCCGTCCGGTGTGACGGGGTATACTTCGTTTATACTTTTTCTGCACCCGGTAGGCGCGGATCATCGATCCCTGGAAAGGCTTCCTTTTTTAGGCTTGGCCGCTGCATATGCCACGCACAGCAGCGTACCGATAATTGCTGTCGTAACTATGTTCGAAATGCCGCCCACGAGTCCCTGCAGGAACACCTTGTTGGCAGGTTCCTTGTACATCACGATATCCAGGACCGGAGCGATCACTCCCCAGGCGATGACATGGCTGACTACCTGGAAAAGGTTGAAGGTGATGATCCCCTTCTGTCCGAATTCGCCGTCCTCGATCGACAGTCGGGAAGCGACCAGTCCGATCAGCGCACCGAAGCATGCGGATGCGATCACCCAGCTCCACCAGATGCCCCAGCCATAGCTGAAATCGATCAGAGCATGTCCGATCAGGCCGATCAGCGCACCGGCAACCGGGCCGAAGATCGCTGCCATAAAGGCCAGCAGACCATATTGTGTGGAAATGTTTGTATTCGGTACAGGACTTGGGATCGCAACGAACCGTCCCAGCACAAAGAACAGCGCAGCGCCGATACCGATCGCAACAATTGTTTTGACTGGTGAATTTTTCATAACAGATTTCCCTCCTTTTAAATTGTTTGCAACAACTTCAGTGTAGCAAACCGGTAAAGAAAATACAAGAACCGGGTGGTTCTTCACAAATACAATTGCTGTGCATGCCGCTTGCATTTGATTCGCCGGAAATGGTAGAATAAATGGGTTCCGGCCGCTTATGACCGCCCCCTGCAAAGGCGGGAGAAGCCCCGGCCAGGTCAAAGGATCATTTTTCAATGAAGGAGTTTTTCATGGCAGAAAACGGAAAACGGCAGAACTATAAATTTCTGATCGCCTATGACGGAACGCGTTATCTGGGCTGGGAGCATCAGCCCGGTACAGACATGACCATACAGGGCAAGCTCGAAAATGTACTCTCCCGCATGACCGGCACGCAAGTCGAAGTGATTGGCGCCGGCCGCACTGATGCCGGTGTTCACGCCAGGAACATGACTGCAAATGCCCATATGATCACTTCTCTCGGTGAAGAGGAGATCCGGGACTATATGAACTCCTATCTCCCGGAAGACATCTGCATCAAGGATGTGCGGATCTGTTCAGACCGTTTTCACAGCCGCTACAATGCGCTCGGGAAGACCTACCGCTACACCTGTTACGTCGGCAGACTCAAACCGGTATTCGACCGGAAGTATGTGTGGACCCTGGAAGCCGCACCGGATATTGACCGCATGCGCCAGGCTGCAGCCTTTCTGACCGGTACCCATGATTTTGCCAGCTTCTGCGGAAATCCGCGCATGAAAAAATCCACCGTACGAAAGGTGGATCTGATCGATATCGTTCTGAAGGGGTCCTATCTGACCCTTACTTTTCATGGAACCGGATTCCTCCAGTATATGGTCCGGATCCTCACGGGGACCCTCATTGAAGTGGGTCAGGGAAAGAGGGAACCTGAAAGCATGGAAGCTTTGATCGAAGCCAGGGACCGGCGGCTGGCAGGCGTCACTGCACCTGCCTGCGGTCTGTGTATGATGGGATCCGATTACTGAGTCAAGAACGCCATCCGTCATTCTTGCTGCCGGAGGCGTTTACCCTGCACTCACGCTTCCCTCGATCCGGATCTCAAAGAGTACTCCGTTTGCAGTATGGCCAAATCGGTTTTCTTCTACCTCCATTTGCATCTGCAGTTCCCCGGTCATGCCCCGCATGGCCGCCTGCTTTAAGAGCATGCGCTCCATGACCTGCTTTCCTGCGGCCACAGCTTCCTGAGGTTCTTCAAAAGTACAGCGTTTCCCTTCTTCGTACAGGGAAAGGCACAGGAACTCTGCTCCCTGGTACTCCGCTTTAATGATCAGCTCGCAGTGGACTGCTTTCCTGCAGGCTGCCGCCCCGAGCGCATTTGCGACCTGCGCATAGGCCGGAATGAACGCCTGTGTATGCAGAAGTTTTGCCACTTCCGGAAGGAACACATGAATCGGTGCTCCGACGCCGATCAGGGGAAGCTGCGAGCGAAGCTCAAGTCCGGCAAATCCCGCTGCTTTTCTATGGCCTTCTGCGCTTTTCTGTCCCCCTGCTCTTCCCGGGCCGGCCTCATCTTCATGTTCCGTGGCAGGTTCGCTTGCGGAGCTGAGCATATCCCTTGCCTGCTGATAGAAACATTCAAGAACAGGTTCCAGATATTCCCGGGTAAAAGTTTCCGAACATTTCGGATATTCTTTCTGCAGAATCACCCTGCCGATGGAAAAATACATCCGCCGGATCACCATTTCATAGATTCGGTCCGGCAGTTCCTCTGCAGGAATAAAGGTATTGACGGAAAGGCACCGCAGAGCCTCCCGGACAGCTTCTCCGTTATATAGAGAGAAGTCTCCCTTCAGAATCATCATATCCGTGGGCGTCACGCCGCTCTTGAGGATCACGCCGTCTTTTTCCAGGCGCTCCGTGTGAAGGAACCGGTGATAGCAGCCCATGCGTTCCGCCAGTTCCATTGTAATGAGAGGCTTTTCCTTCAGGATTCCGCAGATGCGCTGCTCTGTTTCGGAATATCCGCTCTTCCCGGTGATATCCTTTACCAGCACGTAAAACTCATGCACCTGGTTTGATGAAAAATATGCCCGGTCCGCCAGCTCTTTCAAAGACGGAAGCACATGCGGATACTGTGAAGCCAGAACACTCAGCGGAATCACGCGCACCGTATCCAGATACAGCTCCCCATCCTTTGTATAGCGTACAGCTGTATCACCGCCCAGTCCTACCGTCTCCACATACAGCCCTTTCACCATGGTCTTCCACTGGCCGATACGGATCCCTTCCTCTGACATCAGAGGCTCCCCGTTCCGGATCAGGGCAATATCGGTGGTCGTGCCTCCCATATCGATCACGATGCCGCTGTTTTCCTGTAAAATCATCCGATCAGACTCTGAATCCTCATTTACCGGTGTGTCCACTGCGCTCTTTGCCAGCGCCGCGCCGCCGACCACGCTGGCCGCCGGTCCGCAAAGGATCGTTTCCACCGGATAGGAAAATGCCATCTCCTCAGGCATAATCGTACCGTCACTCCGCACGATCGAAACCGGAACGCGAAGGCCGCGCTCCTCCAGAACATGATGAACAGCCTGCATAAATTCAGAGATCAGCGGAATAAGGCGGGCGTTGAGCATGGTCCCCGCGCAGGTCTTGAGGATGTCCGTCTCGCGGGAGATATCGAATGCAATGGTGACCGGCTGGGACAGTTCCTCACGCAGGATCCGCATGGCGGTCAGTTCGAACCTTCCTCCGTTGCTCTTCGGATTCATCTGAACGATTCCGACCGAATCGCAGTCTTCAAAATACTCCCCGGCCCGCCTTCGCAGATCCTCCCAGTCGGGATCATAAGGATGCTCATAGAGGCCCTCTGCTTTCGCATCCAGCACTACAAACCGGGTGAGATCATCCAGTCCGTAGGAAGCATAAAGATCCTGCAGATGTTCCATCATCCTCCGGTCAAAACCGATCAGCAGAAGCTTTGCCCTGGCGCCTTTGTTTTCAAGGCAGGCGTTCGTGGCAAGTGTGGTGGAAAGCGCTGCCATCTGTGCTTTTCCGAGAAGTTCTTCCGGCAGCTGATCCAGCGCATTCGCGATGCCCGTCTCCAGGTGCTCCTTTGTCGTCAGGGCCTTGCCTGCTGCAAGGATCGTACCTTTTTCAAAATCATAGATCACTGCATCTGTGCAGGTCCCGCCTGTGTCAATTCCGATTCCGATCATATATTAGTTTTTTTTCTCTTAATAGGTTCTGTTATAGAAATAGTAATTCTGTACGTATGCAGATTCGCAGGGCGTACCGTTCTTCAGATTCACTTTTGCACGAATATAGTAGGTCGTGCCGGTAGCAAATTTCTTACCATTGATCGAGCGGCAGGATCTTGCTTTTCCAGGTTTCAGAGTCTTCCATTTCTTATATCCGCTGGTTTTGCTGGTGGACATCAGCAGTGTTACGGATTTAACGCCGCTCATCTTCGGTACCGTCACCTTCAGCGTTCTCGTTCCGTCGTATTTCTGCTGCAGTTTCAGAGTGACGGTCGAAAATGCTTTTCGGGGCGACCAGCTGCCAATGTACTTTCCCTGATAGATCGGCCGGACACGGTAAAAATATGTTTTGTTCTTCTTTACGGCGTAATCGATGGTCGCATAGGAAGACGCTGTAGTCTTACCGACCAGCTTTCCGTTCTCAAATAATTGAACCACTCCCTGAATGTCACTGTATGGCAGGGCCAGCTTGAACGAAACAGAAGAAGAGCCGATGTAGCTTACTGAAAAGTTCTTTCTTGTCAATGATACAGTAGCCGCTTCTGCCGATACCGGGCGCACGCTCGTAACGAACAGTCCCAGCATCAGTGCCAGAAGCAGAGATGATAACACCTTTTTTACCGAAGCAGATTTCATAACATTTCCCTCTCTTTCGTGAATTGTATGTAATAATTAATTATAACATTGTATATGCATCCTGCATATCCTTTTCTGCGTTCTTCTGCTGACATTCACGTCTCTGCCCGAACCCGCTTTTCTTATGTCATCTCCGCGTCCCGCAGAGTGCAGTACTCGTACTCTCCTTCCATATATGTGTCAAACACACCGGTCACGGTGATCTCCTCACCCAGTTCCGGATAGTCGTCCGGATAAACATGTTCCCCTTTCAGGACAAATTCCAGACCCTGCGCACAGCAGGCGGTGGCATCCTGAACAATGCAGGCGAAAAAATATGTGTTGGTTGCTTCCGTATAATACACGTTAAAGGTACCGTTCATTTTTACGGTCTTTCCTTTATACTGCTCCGGAGCGCTCATCATATTGAAGACTTCACTGTACACCATGGTCCCGGACATCTTCGTAAGATCCACATCTGCTGTCGATTTTTCAAAAAGCTGCATATCGGATTGTTCTCCCGATTTTCCGAAGCATCCCGTCAGCAGCACAGAAACAAGCAAAATCGTTCCTGCAAGCAGCGCTGCTGCTCTTCTGTATCCCTTCCGGGGCTTTCCCGGCGGCACTTTCTCTTTCCCAACCGTTGCCTCTTTTTTATACATTTCAGAAATTACCTCATAACTTTCAAAATCTAAGGACATTTCGCCGGTCGCCTGCCTGTCAGTGTTTATTTCACAATGCTGATGAGCCAGCAGATGCCGAACGCCGCTGCGTCTGCAGCCACGATCGTGGAACCTACCGGCGTACCGGCAAGAATAGCGATCAGGATACCGGCGGCAGCGCAGATCACAGAGATCAATGCGCTGCTGATCGTAACTTTTTTAAAGCTTCGGAAAAGCCGCATCGCGGAAAGCGCCGGAAAGATCACCAGCGCAGAGATCAGAAGGGATCCCACCAGGTTCATGGCCAGCACGATAATCACAGCGATCACGACAGCGATCATCAGATTGTACCGGTCCGCATCCGTACCGGTAGCCCTGGCAAAATCCTCATCGAAGGTTACAGCAAAGATCTTATTATAGAACAGAATGAAGATCACGAGTACTACGACCGAAAGAACTGCACAGATCCACACTTCTCTCGCTGTCAGCGTAAGAATCGAAGTCGCCCCGAAAAGAGTGCTGCACACATCTCCCGACAGATTGGAGGATGTGGAAAACAGATTCATCAACAGATATCCGAAAGCAAGAGCTCCGACTGAGATCATTGCCACAGCCGCATCCCCGTGAATCTTCGCATTCTGCCCCGTTTTCAGCAGCAGGACTGCGCACAGAATCGTGACCGGCAGGATGATCACCATCTTATTTGTCAGATTCAGCACGCTGGCGATCGCCATCGCCCCGAAAGCGACATGGGAAAGTCCGTCGCCGATAAAGGAAAACCGTTTGAGAACCAGCGTCACTCCCAGCAGGGACGAGCACAGTGCGATCAGGATGCCCACGATCAGTGCGTAGCGAACAAATGGGTACTGAAAATACATTGCAAGCTTCGAAAGCATTCCGTGCTCACTCCTTTCTGCCTTCAGCCGACATTTTGCTGTCTGCCTCAGTCTGGTTCTTCTCCGGGACTGCATCTTCCGGCGCAATGCTTTCAAGGAAGATCTTCCCGGCGCGGCTGTGCAGATACTCCGCCTTCGTCCCGAAAAACACTTCGTCTCCGATGTGCAGGATGTGCGTAGCATAAGAAAGAGCCGCCGCAATATCATGAGAGATCATGATAACGGTGATTCCGCTCTCATTCAGTTCCCGGATCTGCTGATACATCTCCGCCGTCACCTTCGGATCCAGTCCGGCCACCGGCTCGTCCAGAAGGAGCAGCTTGCTGGTGGCGCACAGAGCCCGGGCCAGCAGCACGCGCTGCTGCTGGCCACCGGAAAGCTCCCGGTAACACCGGTCCGCAAAAGACCCGATTCCCATTTTTTCCATATTCTGTTTCGCAAGCAGTTTATCTTCCCGTGTGTAGAAAGGATACATCCCTTTTCTGCCCTGGCAGCCCGACAGGACGATCTCCGCAACGGAGGCCGGGAAATCCCGTTGCACCAGCGTCTGCTGCGGCAGATATCCGATCTCGTTTGCCTTCAGACCGCCGCCATACAGAATCTGCCCGGAGATGGGGGGCTGCAGATGCAGCAGTGTTTTCATCAATGTGCTTTTTCCGGATCCGTTCTCCCCGACAATGCACAGGTAATCTCCCTCATTGACTGTAAAATTCAGATTCGTCAGCACCGGTCTGGCATCATATCCGACTGCCAGATCCTTTATCGTAAGTAAAGACATTGTATTTATTTCCCTTCAAAGCGGACCGCAACTTCCGCGTTTTTCTGTCCTGCGTTTTCGCAGCGCTGTAATCTTACTTTCTTATCCGAGTGCCTCGCGCAGTACTTCCAGGTTTTTCTCCATGATCTGCAGATACGAAGCTCCTTCCTCCACATCCTTTGCCGTCACGGACTGCATGGAATCCATCTCCAGGATCTTCCGGTCCTTTTCCCCGCCGCAGGTCTGCAGGACCGTCTGCGCGATCCGTTGATCCGTTCCCTCCAGTGTCAGGATTGCCGGCAGTTCCAGTTCATCCATCCTGTCTGCCAGGAATATGATCGTATCGAAGCTTGCCTCCGTCTCTGCCGAGCAGCCCGCAAAAGCTGCATAGTAGGAAAGACCGTAATCATCCGTGAGATAACGGAACGGGAACCGGTCACCAAACAGAAGCGTGTCATACTGTGCACTGGCGGCTGCCTCCTGATATGATTCATCCAGGGCATCCAGCTGCGCGGTAAACGTATCCAGATTTGCCTGATATTCCCCGGCATGGTCAGGATCGACCTTCTCCAGGGCTTCTTCTATGACAGTGCAGAGCACTTTCGCATTTTTCAGGGAGAGCCATACGTGTTCATCCAGTTCCGGATCTTCTTCATGGTCGTGATCCGCTTCCCCGGCTTCGTCCCCGTGGTCGTGATCCGCTTCCCCGGCTTCCTCTCCGTGGTCGTGATCATGCTCTTCTTCCTGCATGCCTTCCACGACTTCCTCCTCTTTGGCAAGGTTTCCCATTTCCTCCAGGAGATCGATCACGATCATATCTTCATTCACAGCTTCCTTCAGGGCATCCTTCACCCAGCCGTCCGACTCCCCGCCCACATAGATGAACAGATCGCTCTGTGCGATGTTCATCATATCTTCCGCAGTGGGCTGATAGCTGTGCAGATCCACTCCGTTGTCGAGCAGCAGCACTACTTCTGCGGATGCAGGATTGTCTCCAAGCAGGGTCTTTACCCAGTCATATTCAGGAAAGATCGTGGTAACGATCAATGGTGCAGACTTTTCCTCAGCATGAGCTTCGGCGGCACCGGATATGCAAAGAACACTGGTCAGCA
>CACZZH010000036.1 GCA_902785635.1 uncultured Lachnospiraceae bacterium | reverse complement strand
CTGGCGGATCATCGATCCTGTTTCCGCTTTTCCCCCTTCTTCCTTCCCAGGAAATCTTTCTCGATCCGTTCTTTCCAGCGGCCGCTAATGGGGGCAGACCCCGCAGGCGCACAGCGCATCTCACTGATGGCATCGGAAAGCACTCCATAGTTCAGCTCAATTCCATCGGAATCGTTATGAAAATTCGCTGCCCGGTCGGCACCGATACCAAAGCGTCCTGCCGTCTCGATCGCATCAATATTGGCACCGAGGAACAGGAATTCCCAGCCATACTTTTCCTTCTCATGTTCCACCATCTTCCGGACACGGTCATAAGAATAGATCCTGCTGGCGTTCTCAAATCCGTCTGTAGTGATCACGAAGATCGTTTTTTCCGGCCGGTCTTCTTCCCTTGCGTATTTATGCACGTTTCCGATATGATGGATCGCACTCCCCAATGCATCCAGCAGCGCCGTGCGCCCTCGTACGTAATAATCTTTTTCCGTAATAGGACTTACATTTTTCAGATCTGCACGGTCATGAAGCACTTCCATACGATCGTCAAACAGTACAGTGGAAACGAGAACTTCTCCCTCCTCCCGGCGCTGTTTATCAAGCATTGCATTATAACCGCCGATCGTATCCTTCTCAAGTCCGTTCATGGATCCGCTCCGGTCCAGAATCATAACCAGTTCAGTCAGGCCTTTTTTCATAGGGTGATCCTCCTTTTGTCTGTCATTTTGTCACTTGCTGTAATAGAGGATACTCTTTTTTTCGGGCACAGGGTCGCTTCGGAAGCGACTGGTGATCAGCACCCCAGCAGAGGCTGGTCATAATCAAAAAGGAGAGAATTGATCTCGAAAACATCATATTGATTATTTTCAATACAAAATGTAATGATCAGATCAAAGGTATTGCTGGGCGAAAGCGCAAGACCGGCCCTGCCGAGCAGGTCCACGGTTTCATCCAGGTTGAGACGAAGTGCGATCGCCAGAGCTACCGCTGTCTGCTTTTTCGGCGTATATACCGGGTTCGTCTTGATCTTTGAGAAAAGCTTTTTATCAAGATTGGCCTTTTTATACACCTCAGGGCCGGTCATATCCTTCTCTTCGATCTTACGCATCAGCATCTGCTGAAAAGTTTCTCCCGGTTTGGCGAGATAGTCATCCAGCGTCTTTTTCGCAGGCTTTTTTTCGCTTTTCCCGAATACGCTCTCCCAGTCTTTCTTTTTCGGAAGATGAAAGACTCCGCCCGTGTTCTTTTTTCCTGCCTTAGGTGCTGCTGAAGGCAGAGGCGATGGTGCCTGCTGCATCAATGGCCGGTGCGATTCCTCCGGCAGATCATCCGGAACGCTGTCGTAATAGTCCTCTTCGACTGTCGGAAAACCGGCGTATCCATGAACATCTGCCTCGCGGCGGTAATTCCTTCTGTCTTCTTCGGAGAGGGGATCCCACCCATATTCCCGCTTCATTGCACCGGCATAATAATGGTCATCAATATACTGCCGTACATTGTGAGATAATTCTGAGGACAGCTGATAAGCCTCCCTGCTGAATACGACCAGCGTGACCATCATATCGTGACCTTCAAGAAACTCTCGGATCACCCTCAGCGCAGTCTGCAGAGCTTTATCCTTTGGAAAACGATAGACTCCTGTGGCGATCAGGGGAAAAGCGACACTCTCACAGCCAAGTTTGAGAGCGAGATGCAGGGACTTCCGGTAGCAGGAGGAAAGGATCCCGAATTCCCCATGCTTCCCGTCGACCCAGGTCGGCCCGACTGTATGAATGATATAACGGGCATGCAGTCCATATGCATCTGTTACATTGACTTCCCCGGGGCATAATTCCCCGATCTCCCGGCGCTCTTTCAGCAGAAAGCCTTCCCCGGCGGCTTTATAGACCGCAGCATCTGTCCCGGAACCATACATCGGTTCCGGATTTGCAGTGTTCACGATTGCATCTGCATATACTTTTGTTATGTCATTTCGAATGATCTGCAGCGGCATAAGTCCCTCCGATTGTCCCTGGCCAGTCTTTGTGTGATCGAATGTAAAAAGCCTTCTGATTTTGTTATCATTATATCCGAGCTTCCTCCTTTCTGGCAAGAAGGGACTCAGCACTGAAAAACCCCTGAGCATACTGCTCAGGGGTTTCAATATCTGTTAAGGGTCTATGTTCTTATTATATGTATTTGATCGTATTAAATCAGTCTTTTTTGCCGAAAATGCTTACAAGGCGCATGAATATCACAATAATATCCATAAAGATGTCTGCGCTGCATTCGATCGCATTTTTTGCGGTCTTCGGATACATCTGTGCTTTCGCCCAGTCAAATCCGATAAATCCGGCAAAGATCACTACAACGATGTAATCCATGTATACGAGATTCAGTCCGAAGATCAGACCTGCCACAAATTCAACCAGCAATGAGCCAAGCAGTGCGAAGATCAGCACTCTCCCGAGGCCCAGGAAGAACTTCGGAAAGATCGTTGACAAAAGCATCATACTTACAACGATAATTCCGGTTGACAGAAATGCTGTATAAATCGTCGCTCCTGAAAATCCTACAAGGAAGCTTGACAGCAGGAAACCTGTTGAACAGGCAAGTCCTGTAAATCCGGCAAAGCTCACCACTGCTGTTTTAGCATGATGAATTACGAGCGTGCTTGCGATACTGCCGACAAGATATGTTCCAAGAACGATCCAGGGGTTCAGACCTGCAACAAGGGGCGGAAGGAAGATCGCCATCAGAGCGTTGATCCCAAGTCCGAATGCAAGCAGCAATCCGATCACACCGTTAAATCCGTTCGCGGAGAGCTTCGTTCCCTCCGTATTCAGCATACGTTTCTTTTTAAAACTTGTATTATCCATAAATCCTGTGTTTTCCATTTTTATTTCCTCCTGCTTTAAAAGCTTTTGTTCATCTGTTTTTCAATTGTATATACGAGGTTTCTGATGACATTCCACGGAAAAACACAGTTTTTTTTCAGGAAATTTTCAATTCATTTTCAGGAAAATATCTGCTCTTTTCTGTAGTAGACGGTAAATGCCGCAGAACTGAGCATCCAGGTGACAGGATACACCCAGTATGTCACTGCGATGTTATGAATAAACAGACTTGAGACGGAAAGCACCAGAATACGGACAGCACACCAGCAGACCAGCATGATCACCATCGGAACCATCGGACGCTGTGCTCCCCGCAGGGTCGCTGCCATCATATGCGTATAAGCCACCAGGGCAAAAAAGGGGCCGACGATCCTCGCCCGGCCGCTTCCAAAAGCGATCACTTCCGGCGACCGGTCAAAAAGGGCGATCATCTGCGGACCAAAGACGGAAAAGACCAGACCGATTCCCGCCGCCATCACCGTCGCACATATGATGCCGAACCTGGCACCGCTTCTGGCCCGCTCCGGCTGCCTTGCACCCAGATTCTGACTGATAAAGGACGGTACCGCCATTGCAAAACTCGTGACCGGGAGGAAGCCGAAGCCCTCCAGCTTCTGATAACTTCCGATACCCGCGACTGCCGCACTTCCGAAGCTGTTGATGTAGGACTGTATCAGTACATTGGAGAATGCGATAATAGAATTCTGCAGGCCTGAGGGGAGTCCGAGCCGCAGGATCGCACCAGCCATCTTCGGATCCAGACGGATCCTTCTGAAGGAAAGATGCAGCGGTCCCCCCATCTGGTGCAGAC
Source organism: uncultured Lachnospiraceae bacterium (assembly GCA_902785635.1). Classification (GTDB taxonomy): domain Bacteria; phylum Bacillota; class Clostridia; order Lachnospirales; family Lachnospiraceae; genus Merdiplasma. The sequence goes on along the minus strand of CACZZH010000036.1, from coordinate 14,919 downwards.
GCCGTAATGCCAGAACAGTAGAGAGCAGCTGGGAAATGCAGGTCGCAAAAGCCGCTCCGCCGACTCCCATATGAAATCCTGTGACAAACAGCAGGTCCAGAACTACATTTACAAGGGAGGAAATGATCAGATAATGCAGGGGATGGCGGCTGTCTCCTGCTCCCTGCAGAATTCCGACCAGGATATTGTACATGACAAACCCAAGGGACCCGCAAAAATAGATCCGGAAATAGATCATGGATTCCGGAAGCACATCCGCAGGCGTATTCATCATCCGGAGAACGGCCGGGGCGAAAACCACTCCAAGCACAGTCATAACAGCCGAAAAGATCAGTCCGAGAGCCGCCGATGTATGGACAGCACATTCTACATTCTCAGTCTCTCTGGCTCCCAGATATCTTGCGATCAGCACACTTCCTCCCACGGAGAGCCCATTGAAGAAACCGACTGCCAGAAAGATCAGGTTCCCCGATGAGCTCACGGCAGCAAGCGCACTGCTGCCCAGATAGTTTCCCACGATCAGAGAATCCACCGCGTTATAAAGCTGCTGAAACAGATTTCCTAAAAACAGCGGAAGAGCAAACCGGATGATCCTGCTGTAGATCGGTCCTTCCGTCATAAGTGCCTGTTCACCATTCATTCGTTATCTACCATCCTCTGTTTTTTTCAGAATGCCCCTTCTCAGACAAGTTCCATACAGGAAAGGACAAACTGCGAAGAATCCTCCAGGTCAAAGAACCGCACATACCCCTTCAGGGACTCTGCCTTCGCGCGAAGTCCGCTGCTCCTGGGATCCACAAAGATTCTGCACGGGTATTTGCTGTTTTTGGCCTCCTGTATCATATTTGCACCGGCACTGTTGCCGTCAAAAGCCGCCAGAACCGAAGGACGCCGTTTGAAGACCTCGTAGGCAAGGCTTTTGTAAATTCCAAGCGGAACCGTTTCGATAGAGACCCTGACATTTACATCGCTGCTTTGCAGTCTCCGGTACTCAGACCTGGTAAGCATCCCCGGTACCATCGCAAAGATCCGGTATCGTCCCCTGTTTCTTTCCGCCAGATACTGTTCATATCCCCTTAACGAATGGCCGATCACAAAATAGACCTTCTCAGGATCACCCATCTCAAGCATGGCATCGATGATACGTTTCTCTTCGCTGTGCATGATCGTCCGGTGACTGTTGTTGTTGAAGCTTCCTCCAACAAGCACTATGGGCATCCCTTCTTCCGGGAGAGGACAGATTCTGTTCTTCAGCACTTCCGCAGCCGGAAGTGACCGGTTTCCGACAAGGGAGATCTGATGACCGATCTGTGTAAAAACAGGAAGATCTCCTGCTTCATAACGTTTTTTCTTCTGTGCAAATGCCTGAAGGCTTTGTGTCAGGATCCGGTCTTCACACAAACGCATCTGCATCTGTTCCTGTTCGCTCAGCCCCAGCATTTTTTCCAGAGAAAGCTGTTCGTCGATCGAATCCGTCCCGTAGAGCGCTCCCCCGTCTGTTCCCTGGACACAGGATACGCCCCGCTGCAGATACTGCCGCAGCGGATGATTTTTCATATCACTCAGGTTATTCAGGCGCACATTGGAAGTGATCTGAAACTCCAGTACAGCTCCGCATTCCAGAAGGGCTCTGACCAGTTCCTCCCCCTTTTTGTGTTTCAGGTTCGCAGTATACAGACCATGCCCGATCCGGACCTGCGGCATTTTCTGCCCAGGCTGCAGCGCCTCCTTCACACACAGAAGGCTGTTTGCCACATTATCCCGCAGGCTGTCATTCTCCCCGGCGTGTATGCGGATCACAAATGACGGATCTAAGGAAGCGATTCGGACGATCTCCCGGATCACAGGCCGGATATCTCGGATGTCATTCAGTTCCTCACCAATAATATCGCTGCCCGCTATATACGGATCCCAGGCGATGCTTCGCAGTGTTTCCAGATTTTCGAGAAAATAATCACCTGTTACGATCTGATCCCTGACGATCGTCAACGGAACGCGTCGGACCGCAGCCAGAAAACGCAGCACAACACCGGTCTCCTCCGTCACCGCCGGCATGACCGCATGGACTTCCTTCAGCATCGCCTGGGCCTGCCCCGGCTTGACCAGCGTCGTATCTGCGATCTCCGCATATGTGACTCCGACCCTGGCATAGCTTCTGGCGATCCACAGCAGTTTATCCTGGAACAGTGTATTATCCCGGTACTCGCTTCCCGCGCGGTCCCTTTGGATCTGGCGCACCGTATCCCTGATCTGCGGATCCGGGATGGCATCCACCTGTTCCGCGGTAATACAAACCGGGTGTTCATCCCTCTGCCCCTTTGTAAATACATAGCGGTACAGATAGACTTTTTCAAGATTGGTGAAGACCGCCTGCCCGTCCTTCAGGATCGTCAGGGACCTGCGGATCCTTGGAATATTATAAGCAGCATCCTCCGGATCGTTCAGAAGCAGATCCGCAAAATTCAGGAACGTATTGTCATCAATTCTTCTCGTCAGATATTTACCGGTGAGCGGAGAGTTCTTATACTGCTCCTTTGTGATCCTGCGCATTCTCTGAAGACGTTCCTGCTGCTCCGGACTGCACTTCAACCCCAGCTTTTTAATATAATAGAGCGGATAACGGATCTGGTGGCAGATTCCAAGCGCGATCAGGATATCCGCACTCAGGTTGGCATTCATATGCGTGTGCAGATCCGTGTGAAATTTCAGCTCATTACGGATGTAAGTCTTTACGATCGTCTTCCGGATATCCAGGCGGTAATCCTTCGTCTGACTCATGAGGGTCTTGGAGATCGCCGGAATATGCGCCTTCAGCTCGATCTGTCCGTCCGGACGGATGTTTGCAACTTTTGTATCGCCCAGTCGGAAAATATAGACCATCCGGTTGTATCCGTCAATATAACAGGGGACATTTCCACGTACGATCAACAGCCCATTTTCATCTTTTGTCAGAGGAAGTGAACACAGCTTTGCCAGATTTCGGATCAGATTCCCTGTTCCGTGGTTTGGTGTGGAGAGCGTGAAAGTCATCTGCTCTCCTTCCTTATCCAGATCTGCAATAATATCTTTTTCCTTGTCAAGATAAAACCGCGCAAACCAGCTCAAGTGAGTCCTCCTTTTTCTCAATGTATATCATATACACTTCGCAGACGCAGCCCTTTAAGCTCCCCCGACTGTACAGTCACGGTCCGTGCATCAGCATTCAGGTCAAAATAATTGTCAGAGAGGATCAGATCTTCCTGATCATTCTGTATTTCCACACTCCTGGCGTAAGCATCTGCTCTGACTGTAATGGTATTTCCCCGTACATTATACCGTAAATGCGGATCCTCATAACGGAAATATTTCGGATAAGAAAAGATCACGGTCCCGCCGGAACAGATCTGTCCGTCCTTCTCCAGTTCAAAGCTGACATACTCTCTGAAGATATCAATTTCGGGCAGCTGCGTTTTTTCAAGCCATACGCTCGAAAGTGCCGGTACGGTCAACTCTGTCTCCTCTTTACGCAGGATCTCTGCCTTCGCATCCCTCAGATACCACCGCACAGTCACACAGGCCTCCCGGATGCTTTCATTGACGACATTCAGCCGGATGGATCTTTCAAACTCATCAAAATGCTGACGATTCAGATCTTTTCCGGAAGTAATGAGTCCCTGTTCTTCACAGGAGATCATCAGCGGTGCGAAAAAGCGTCTCGCATAGTAGTGGAGCGCCTTAAGCCTGCCGCAGTGATCCACCGAGGACCAGGACGCGACAGGCCAGCAGTCGTTGAGCTGCCAGTAGACCGCTCCCATACATCGTCCCCGGTTCCGGCGGAAATGCTCCACGCCGTAACGGATCGCCTCTGCCTGCAGAAGCTGCGAAGCATACAGAACGGTCTCAAAAGAAGACGGATATCGGAAAGTCTGCTGCATATATTGCATGATCTTTCCGTTTGCCCCTGCATTTCTCTGATGTTTCTCCATAATGTAGGAGAATATATTATAATCTGCGGGATCATCACTGATCGTCTCAATTGTCTTCTTGGCAGGGAAAGACTGGAAACCAAATTCCGAAAGATATCGGAAGCAATACTTTCTGTATTCCGAAAATGGTTTATTGCCATGCCACACATCCCAGTAATGAACATCTCCCCGGCCGGAGTCCTGCGGATCATCAAAACTCCCGCCTGAGGACGGGCTGGACGGCCAGTAGAATGTATTCGGATCCTCCTTTGCCAATATCCCGGGAATGATCCGCTCATACATAAACAGATAATCGCGCACCTCTTCCGGTTTTGTGACCCAGCTGCAGCGCTCACCGACAAAACTTTCCATCTCATTATTCCCGCACCACAGCCCCAGGCAGGCATGATGACGCAGCCGCCGGATATTATCGACAAACTCTGCACGGATATTCTCTTCAAATTCAGGGGTCAGATCATAGACCGCGCAGGCAAACATAAAATCCTGCCACACTACCAGTCCCAGCTCATCACACAGATCATAGAACCAGTCATCCGGATAGTAACCCCCTCCCCATACGCGGATCGTATTGAAATTCGCCCATTTTGCCTTCTCCAGCAGTACTCTCGTTGTCTGCGGCGTCACTCTTGGAAGCAGATGGTCTTCCGGAATATAATCTGCTCCCATTGAGAAAATATCCACTCCGTTGACCTGACAGGCAAATTTCTTTCCCCATTCATCTTCCTGCGTGTCCATGGTAATGGTACGAAGTCCGATCCTCTTTTTCCAGGAGTCGATGATGGCTGTGCCGGCTTTCAGGATCACCTCCACCGTATACAGTTCCTGCTTTCCGTAACCGTTCGGCCACCACAGTCTCGGATCCGAAATTTGTACAGAGGCAGGGTCCTCCTCAGTACAGATCATATTTCCGTCAGGATCCGTCAACCGGACCTCATAATGCAGTTCCTCAGAATGTGATTCGGAAACCGAAGAACATCTATAGCCATCATTTGATCGGTCTACATTTGATCTGCCAATCGAATCTTTCGACTGAAATAGATCCTGTATTTTTATATCGAACAGAAGCTCCACATGATCCATTCCATGCTTCTGCGTGATGTAAACGCTGTCAATCCTGGCTTTCCCTGCCCCGAGCAGCCAGACCGGGCGAAAAAGACCGGCATCCGGGAGATGAGCGCCCCAGTCCCATCCGAACATAAAATGCGCTTTCCGGATATGAACAAACCCGTCCATCGCATCCTCTGTGCCCCTGGTCGATCTGCGCCTGTAGGCCTCTGCAATATATTTTGTCGGAGAATGAAAAATGACACACAGAAGGTTGTCCTCCGGCATCAGCAGGTCCTTCACTTCATATTCCCAGATTCTGTGCATATTATGAGGTGAACCGATGAGGATACCGTTCAGGTATACATCCGCGATCGTATCCACCCCTTCAAATCGGAGAAAGATCTTTTCACATGCCAGCAGCTCCTCCTGACATGCAAATACGGTGACATATTCATAATCATCGTTCATCCGGTCCAGAGCCTGTTTTTCATGATCTTTAAAAAACGGATCCTCCATTTTTCCGTTCCGGAGCAGGTCTGTATATACACTTCCCGGAACAACAGCCCCTTCAAATGATTCATCCCCGATCCTGCGCATTTTCCAGCCGTCACAAAGTATCTGCCTGATCATAAACCTTCTCCCGTCTGATTTGCTGTTTCAAAGTAATGTCTGTTCTTCGTTTTGTGTCCAGACTCACGATAGACGATAAACACTTCGAAAGGGTACTCTAAGAAAGAAGTATCCGGTGCTCCGTAACTCCTTCAGGAAGCACGAATGTATGAAGCTTTTCACCCAGATATACCCGGATCTCCATCTCACGGGATCTCTCATCCATAGTAACCTCCAGGCAGTTTTCCGTACGCTTTGCCGTGATCCGGTTTACGATCGCGCCTTCCGGAGACGGTACCAGGCATACTGCTTCTGAACCGGGCTCCGGCTGATACAGTTCCAGATTCATATGATCCCTGTAGGAATAATCCGGTCTGTGATCGACTGTTCCTGCTGCCAGCAATGTGTTTTTCCGTACAAACAATGGAAGTGAAAAATAATCATATGTCTCCTGATACCATCTTCCTCCCGTTTTTACCTCTTTGCTGTGCAGATGAGTCCAGACCCCTTCCGGAAGGTAAAATTCTGCCGTGCCGTCTTCGGAGAAGACCGGAGATACCAGAATTGCATTCCCCAGCATATATTGTCTGTCCAGATAGCTGCAGGCAGGATCCTCCGGCCATGAAAAAACCATCGGCCGCATCACAGGTGTCCCGTTTTCGTGCGCTTCGATAGCGCAGGCGTACAGATACGGCATCAGCATGCATTTCTGTTTTGAGAAGAATGCGACCACTTTGGACGCTTCCTCATCAAACAGCCATGGTACCCGGTAGCTGTCGGACCCGTGAAGACGGCTGTGCGTGGAGAGCAGACCAAAAGCCGCCCAGCGTTTGTAAAGATCCGGCTCCGCCATGCTCTCAAAGCCGGATATATCATGACTCCAGAAAGAGAAACCGCTCATGGCAAAGGACAGTCCGCCGCGAAGAGTCTCCGCCATGGAGGAGTAGTTTGCAAAGCAGTCTCCTCCCCAGTGTACCGGAAACTGCTGACTGCCTGCCGTAGCGCTTCTGGCAAATACGACCGCATCATGATCTCCCCTTTTTCGCTGCAGAAGCCGGAAGACTGCCTGATTATAAAGAAATGTATAATAATTGTGCATTGCATGCGGATCGCTTCCGTCATGATACCTTACATTGACCGGGATCCTCTCCCCGAAATCGGTTTTAAAACAGTCTACGCCGCAATCCAGCAGGCTTTCCAGCTTTCCGGTGTACCATTTTACAGCTGCAGGATCGGTGAAGTCCACCAGTCCCATCCCTGCCTGCCAGTGATCCGTCTGCCAGGTCCCTTTTCCGTCTGAGCGTTTCAGCAGATACCCATGCTCCACTGCTTCCCGGAAAAAAGGAGTACCCTGCGCGATATACGGATTGATCCATACGCATACTTTCAGGCCTTTCTCATGAAAGCGCTGCAGCATCCCTTTCACGTCCCCGAAGCAATCCGGATCCCATTCAAAGTCACACCACTGAAATGCCCTCATCCAGAAACAGTCAAAATGAAATACGGAAAGCGGAATATCCCGTTCCAGCATGCCGTCAATAAAAGAGACTGCTGTTTCCTCATCATAATCTGTCGTAAAGGAAGTGGAAAGCCACAGGCCGAAGGACCAGGCAGGCGGAAGGGCAGGCCGCCCCGTCAGGCCTGTATACCGGCGCAGGATCTCTTTCGGATCAGGTCCGTAAAAGAAGTAATACGACATCTCCTCCCCCGGAACCGAAAAGCCCACGTAGCCTACTTTTTCACTTCCGACCTCAAAAGATACCTGGTCCGTGCTGTCAACAAAGACCCCATATCCTTTGTTTGTCATGTAAAACGGTATACTCTTGTAGGAGATCTGGGACGAGGTACCCCCATCTTCGTTCCATGTGTCCAGACTCTGCCCGTTTTTGACAAATGAAGAAAACCGTTCTCCCAGTCCGTATACGCACTCACCTACGGAGAGAGAAAGTTCTGTAAGCATATAAGGCTCATAGTCTTCTGTGAGATAGTTTTGTTTCGGAAGCATAGTCGAAGGCTTCCTGTCCCACCGGATCAGTCCGAGATTTCGCAGTCCGCATGAAGTGATGGTCTTCCCGTCCGCCTCAAAAGAGTACCGGAAATTTTTCCGGTCAACACGGACTTTTACACGCCCGGCATCCATCAAAGCTTCATTCTCCGAAACAGCAACGGAAACCGAAAATTCCGGGGGCACGTCCTCCCTGCAAGTTGATTCATTCTTCTCAAAGTGTGGAAGGTGGATTTCATAAGCCTCGAAGTGCCATGCTCTCACCGCAATAACATCCGGTGCACAGGCACGGAATTCGATGGTAATTGTAGGTGTGTTGAGAGTATCCCCCCGATGTCTGATGGAATGTACCGGTGCAAGTATGCGCATTCCGTCCGGAATTTGTTCCACCTTGTACGCCTCAGCCGCAAAAAGACCGTTTGCCCTTTCACTGCGAAGCCAGTAACCCTCCGTAAATTTCATAGATCTGTTCTCCTTTACATGACGCTTTTTCGGATAACCTTCTCATTGTCCTTTTGATGTCTGTTTCTGTGGACTTAATAAAAAGTTAGCAGTACACGCCAAAACCGTCAAGAATAAAGCATACAAGATTCTGCTTCAATAATTGTACAAACCGTTGTACTATCTTATCAGAGACCGCGAAGCTGCAGTTTTCCAAAAGGGAACCGATATTCAGAACCGATATCAGGGACCGGTATCAAGAACCGATATACAAAAATCAAATCACAACGGGATAAAAAGAAATGCCTGAGAAAAAACAGAACCATTTACATTCAGAAAGCAGAGCGCTCACCAAAATGATCACCTCCATGATCATTTTCGGTACGATAGGGATCTTCAGAAGATCCATACCCCTTCCTTCAGAGGTCCTGGCCTTCGCCAGAGGGATCATGGGAGGAGTATTTCTTCTGATTGTATTAAAAGTTAAGGGAAAAAAGTTTACCTGGAATTATATAAACCGGACGAAAGTCCTGGTCCTGATATTGAGCGGTGCAATGATCGGCTTCAACTGGATCCTTCTGTTCGAGGCTTATAAATATACTACAGTTGCCATCGCAACGCTTTGCTACTATATGCAGCCTGTAATCGTGATATGTCTGGCTTTTCCCATCTTGAAGGAAAAGATCAGTCCCAGACAGATCCTCTGTGTGATTCTTTCCGTGATCGGTATTGCATTGATCTGCGGAATCTTCCAGGGTCCGGTGACCGGTACAAGTTCAAAGGGCGTCTTCCTTGGACTGGCTGCCGCAGGATTATATGCGGGAGTTGTTCTCATGAACAAAAGTCTTTCGGGAATTCCTGCATTTGAGAAAACGATAATCCAGCTGTTTTCGGCAGCTGCTGCCCTGCTGCCGTACATGGCCATACAGGGCACCCTGGGAAGCTACAGCCTGTCCGTCCCTTCTGTCATTTGCCTGGTTACGACCGGTATCGTGCACACAGGCGTCGCTTACGTTCTTTACTTCAGCGCTCTGGAATATCTGCCGGCCAGAACATGTGCTCTGCTTGGGTATATCGATCCTGTTACAGCCGTATTCCTCTCAGCAGTATGGCTCCGGGAACCCCTCACTGTATTCAGCGTGATCGGAGCAGTTCTGATCATCGGTTCCGCCTTATACAGTGAGAGTGAATGATCTGTAAAGCATCATTTAAAGCATCATTTAAAGTATCACGGTGTTCTGCCCTGCAGCCGCAACTGATCTGCAAAGAGCATGTCAATGCGCAGGAAACAGAAGCCCGCATGCTGCGTACAGTTCTGCACCATGGCGGATCGTGCTGTCGTCGGCAAAAAACTCAGGAGTGTGAAGCTCATGAATATCCGTACCGGGAATTCTGCTTCCGATCCAGAAGAAAAACGAGGAAGCATACTGCCTGTAGAGCGCAAAATCTTCACTGGCCAGGGACGGAGGTGCCTGCGTTATCTCACAGCCCGCTTCCCGTGCAATATGCATTGCTGCCTGCGTCATTTCCGATGAATTCCATACAACAGGAATACGCTCATTCCATATGATTTCCGATCGGCATTCATAGGCTTCGGCCGTCTTTGCAACAATTGTCTCAACCCGCTCCAGTGCCCTGTTCAGTGCTTTCCCAGACAGGGAGCGTACAGTTGCTTTCATTCGCACCTGGTCGACCACCAAATTCATCGGGCTTCCCCCTTCGATCATATTGATTGAAAGAATCGCTGAATCGAGCGGATCGGTGTTCCGGCTGATGACGGTCTGCAGCGATTGGATGACAGCTGCAGCACAGACAATGGGATCAATATTCAGATGGGGCATGGATCCGTGTCCTCCGGCGCCATACAGGAAAATATCAAAATTTCGCTTGGCGGACATCAATGCGCCTTCATGACATACGACCTTTCCCAGATCGACCGACGGCCAGTTATGCATACCGAAACAGGCTGTCGGATGAATCCTTTCAAAGAGACCGGCATCGATCAAAGTTCTGGCTCCGGTCGTTCCTTCCTCGGCCGGCTGAAACACCAGATCGATCGTATTTTTCAGTTTTCCTTCCTTACGGGCTCTCGTCAGCAGCACAGCCGCGCCGAGAAGAGAGGCCGTGTGTACATCGTGTCCGCATGCGTGCATCACTCCCGGAGTTTCTGATCTCCACTCGAGCTGCGTCTTCTCAGTCTGCGGAAGGGCATCGATATCTGCCCGCAGCATCACTTCTGTTCCGGATATGACCTCATGGCAGTTTGTGTCATCCGCACTGAAGCTTGCCTCAATCCTGGCGGCAACACCGGTCTGTATGGGAAGATCCAGAATTCTGCAGCCCGGAAGTTTCTCAAGAAATTCCCGGATCTTTTCTGTCGTACGGACCTCTTTTTTAGACAGCTCGGGATGCCGGTGCAGGTCATGGCGGATCTCTTTCAATATTTCATAATCTTCTTCTGTCAGTCTATATAGATCCATTCTATTCACTTTTCCTCATTACTTATGAAGCCATCCAGCCGCCCCGCGCAGGCTGACGATGTACCAATCGCCTTCTTCTTTTAAAATGGGAAGCCGGATACCCTTGTCAAGAAGTGCAACCTTAGGCGCCTCGGTATCGTTCCAGGCATATACCACCGTTTCCGTATCCGTCACATACCAGGCCGGGTTGATGGCGATGTAGTCTGCGTTGATCCAGCCACCGGGCGAGTCTTCAGAATCTCCAAGCGTACAATAGACAAATCCATTCTCTTCCTTTGCCCCTTCCGGCTGATCTGCACCTACCACGATCAGCCGTTCTCCATAATTCAGGGTCAGGATCGCATCAGAAGAAGAACTTGGTTTCTCCCACAAAGTAAGTATTTCACACAGCACCACAGCCGGATAACCGATCTGCTGTCCAGGGCTATAGGGCGGTATTATCTCCGCATGCGAAACCCCAATGCATCCAAACGCAAGAACCAGTGTCATAAGAATCTTCACCCAAAACTTATTTTTCATATACATTCCTCCTTTTCATTCATTTGTTTTAACATTCGTTATACACCACAAATGCTTTTTCGATGCGATCCCGAAGCAGTTTCAATACTCATCCGCTGCCGATCATCCCTTGACTGAGAGTTTTCTCATACCGGGGTGTATACGGTTATTTTACAATAAAGTCCGGATTTTTCGAAGCCCGGATCTTCATTTTTAATCTCAAACAAAGTCCGCAACCGAACTTCAACTCCCTCTTCCGCCCTCTCCCGTCCTTGCTTTGTGCGGCGTGTGCATCCTGCACGGAGCGCTTTCAAGACATGCTATAATCTGTGCATTATGATGCTGACATGACACAAAATGCAACACGAAAAAGAAAAACCCCTGCACATCTGAGCGGGCGGTCTGCCTTTCCCGCTCCATGCGGTCTTCCCGTCCGGGGCAATGTAGCCGTAGTCGATCAGGTGATCGAGTACGGGCTGCAATTCCTCCGCCTTCTTGAACGAGCGGCAGAGCCGCATGATGTCCCGGCGTTTGAACTGCATTAGGCCGTTGTCCTTGATAGCCGCCAGCACATACTGGCACTGTTTCGCGGTATCGTCCGCTCCCATGAGGGAGTATGCGGCTTTCGCGTGTTCGAGGAAGTACCGGGCCAGCTGTATGGCGTTACCCATGTTCTCCGCGCTGATGACCAGCGGCTCCCGAGTGTCGAGAAATTCGTCATAGCGGTCAACGGAAGCCCTGCAGAGCAGGCCCACGATGCGGATGGTATTTCCGACCAGCTTTCCGACCCAGTCCATGATGTCCGCATACTCGTCTCTGAGCCGGGGTTCCAGTTCATCGGCAAAAGCCTCGATCATTCTGTCCGCCTCCTCGGAAAGGGTGATACGCTCCGGCACGGGCGGGTACTCTTCCTGCAGGAGGTTTCGGATTCTCGTTTCATACCGCTGATAGATTTCGTCGGGTATAGGTTCCGTCCGGTATCTGCGCCTGCCCACGAAGGATGCGGGCATAGAATAGAGGAACCTTGCCGTCAGCCCGCGTCCTCTGAAGGTCTTGTTCTGCATCAGCCCGGACAGGACGCTGGGCTGAACCATCAGGAACATGGTCAACGTGGGATTCATAATGCTTTCGCCCTTCCTTCCGATGCGATCTACCCTGATAGGGTCGCCGGAATAGCCTTTGAGGAAAACATCGATGTTGACGTTCCGGGTGTAAATACCGGCCATCATGTCGAAGATGCCGCCCTCGGTAGAAATGATTGCTGCCCTGCCGCCGTTCTCGCCCATCAGTGAAACCAGCTTCTCGGACGTGATGTCATCCGAGTACAACTTCAACGGGCTTTTCTCCCGAAACTCCGCCAGCTCTTTTACGACCCGCTCCAGTTCCGGCATATCCGCTTTGCCCTTGGAGACTTGTTCCTCCAATGCTTTCTGCTGGCGCTCCAGCATACGTTTCCGCACCTGGCTCATCTCAAACTCGGCGGCGTGCTGCGTATTGTATTCCGCTTCATAGCGGTTGAGCGGCATTGTCATGCCGTTTTCCACCGCTGACTTCCGTTCGGAGGGCGGCATGATACATAATTCGTACAGGTTGGGAGGCTCTGTCCATCCGGGTTTCGGCTCGATCACATACTTGCCTTGGATAGCCACAGCGCAAACGCTGAGTCCGCAGGTTCCCGCCATATCGACGGGCGTCTGCGTATGCTCCGCAAGGGCGATGGCGTAATCTGCGATGGATGACGGCAGTGCGTCAATCGGGAATTCCGGCAGCTTGTACTCGTCAAACGGAATCGGAGTTTCCCATTCCTGCGCCCCGGCCCGCTTGTCCGTGCGGATGAGCGCAATCGGCGCTTTCACGCCGCAGTCCCTTCCGCAGTTGAAGCAGAGGACGTTCTTGATGTGGTCACAGGTGACGGGCTTGTCTTCCTCGACGGCGTGCAGATATTTTGCCTGTGTTTCCCAGTAGCTGTACTTCGGGTACGGGCGGCTGATCTCATGCACAACATCGTGGCCGTCCGCCGTCGTTGCCAGATTGGTGATGGCTGCGTACCACATCGGCTCGGAGAGATTCGCCGCGTCATCCCGGCAGTGCTGAAGGAACGGACACTTGTCGATCAGTTCCCGCCCGCTGCCTTTGCCCATAAGTGCAAATTCATCATCCGGCTCCGAATCGGCTTCATTTCCCTCCGGGGAGACCATTTCCGATACAGCAAATGGCTCGAAGTCTGCCGGGTCATACCTTGCCGGGGATTCCGATATAATCCTGCACAACGGACGCTCCTCTGTTTTGAAATTCGTGGTTCCCGGCACACGGAGCATCCTCGCAAGGTCGGCAACGGGGTCAAACACCCATCCGTAATTCTCGTTCGCCAGCTTTATCGTGTAGGCTTCAAACCCATCGAGCAGACTGGTGATATAGGCGCGTTCGGTTCCATCGCGTATTCTGTAGGGCTGACGGAACAACCAGTAGACGTGGATGCCGTTTCCCGAATTAACGATGAAAGTCGGCGGGAAGGGCAGCTTTGAAAGAAAGTCCATAACCTCCATCTCGCTCTCCGGCAGCTTCGTTTGCGCGTGTGCCGGGCCCCGGATGTCGTAGTCACCGATAATCCCCACGACTTCACCGATATCCTCGGACTTGCCTCTGTGATATTCATCCAGCGCAGCAGTCCTCGGATTGAAGTTGAGGCAGGTGTTGTATTTCCTGCCGCATTCCATCGCGTACTCGGCCATTTCCTGCACCTGGTCTTTGGTGAACCATCGGGTAATGGGAGCATCGCCTTTTCTCCTCAGATAGGAAACTCCGACAAACCCATCCCCGGCATTTTCATACAAGGCGTTCAGAAAACGCTCTGTGTCTGTTACAGCCATACGCTCTCCCTCTGGGAATGGATCACGAGCCATTCCTTAAATGCGTCCGTGGGAATGAGTATCCTTGTGCCGATGCGGATGACCGGGAAGTCCGGCTCCTTAACAAGCGCATACGCTTTGGGGAGGCTGATGCCCATCCGAGCCGAAAGCTCCTGTACGCTCATGGTTTCCTTTTCCATTTCACAACCTTCCTTTCTTATGGATTTGCCCGTATGGGCGACAAAAAAACGCCGAACCTCTGATTGTCATTGATTGACTCAGAAGTCCGGCGTTTGGCTCGGATTGTCTTTATTTGGCTTTAATTGACTCTGATTCCCAGGTGTAGGAGCGGGCTCTCCGCAGGGATTAGATGTTCCCCACGCTGATATACTATCACATCCCGTATCCGTTGTCAGCAGCAAATCTCACGATATGTTGGAATTGAATGTAATATTTTGAAATGCAGTATCTGGATTACCGTGTTTGCTCTTGAAATTGGCGGTTCCATAAAGTATAATGAGTGAGAATAGAGCGGAAAGGAGTGCGAGAATTATGTTTCCAGAGCGATTGAAGCAGTTGAGGAAAGAAAAAGGGCTGACGCAGGTGACGCTGGCCGAGACGCTCGGTGTCTCCAAAGGAACCGTCGCCATGTGGGAAACGGGGAAACGTATGCCCGGTTTCGATATGCTGGCCCGCCTCAGTGAACTGTTCGACAAGCGCGTTGATTATATCATCGGCACCTCCGAAGACCACCGCTCCGCCACGCTTACGGAAGAAGAGGTCGCCCAGCTTGGTGAATGGGCCGTTGAGGAAGAATATGAAGATATGCTGCGTAAGTATGTGTTGCTCGATGATTATGGAAAAACCGCTGTAGATTCCGTTCTGCGGACAGAATTCAACAGAGCGCAGGAGCAGGGTACGCTCAATAGCGGTCAGAGCATTTCCGTATCTGTACGGTCAAAACCTAAGGCAGTCTAACAGCATCTGTCTGTCTCGGAGATTTGATACAATAAAACGATGAACCC
>CACZZH010000035.1 GCA_902785635.1 uncultured Lachnospiraceae bacterium | reverse complement strand
GTTCAGCATCATCAGATCCAGCAGCGTGATAGCGGTCATAGCCTCAACAACTACGCAGGCCCGGGCGGCGATGAGCGGATCGTGGCGCCCGTGAATGGACACCGGACGGACGGATCCGTCGGTGCAGAGCGCAGTCTGTTCTCTGGAAATGGACGGTGTGGGCTTGAAGCTGACCCGGATGCAAACATCGCTGCCATCGCTGATTCCGCCCAGGATGCCGCCGGCATGATTGGTGCGCTTCACAGCTCTTCCGCAGGAATCGGTCTCATATTCATCATTGTTTTCATGACCCATACGGGCGGAGACCTGCGTGCCGTCTCCGATCTCCACAGCCTTAACGGCGCCGAGAGAGAAGAGGGCATGTCCCAGCAGAGCGTCGAGCTTGTCAAAGACAGGCTCTCCGATTCCGGGCGGCATGGAGGATATGATGCAGGTTACGGTCCCGCCGGAGGAAGTCTGCTGTGCGATGCACTGCTCAAGCCATGCAGAAGCCTCCTGTTCGGCGACAGGATCAGGCATGCACAGAGGACTTGACGCTGCTAAGGAAAGATCCGTTCGTTCCGGGGAACAGCTTACCGGTCCGACAGAGGAAACAAAGGCCTGCACCTGAATGCCCAGTGAAGAGAGCACCTTGGCGGCAATAGCCCCCGCTGCAGTCCGTGCAAGTGTTTCCCGGCCGGAGGAACGTCCGCCGCCCCGGTAATCCCGAAAGCCGTACTTCAGGTCAAAACTGTGGTCGGCGTGCCCCGGGCGATACACATCTTTAATATTGCCGTAGTCACGGGAACGCTGGTCGGTATTGCGGACCATCATGGAAACCGGTGTCCCGGTGGTGCGTCCTTCAAACACGCCGGACAGAATCTCCACCTGATCCGCTTCCTGACGCTGCGTGGCAAAGCGGTTCCGGCCCGGCCTGCGCCGGTCAAGCCAGGGCTGGATGTCCTCCTCTGTCAGAGGCAGTCCGGCGGGGACACCGTCCACCACAACACCTATACCTTTCCCATGGGATTCTCCCCAGGTCGTCACCCGGAATATCGTACCGAAAGATGATCCTGCCATTTTTTATTACTCCTCTCGCGTAAGGTCACCAAGATCCGCAGACCAGTCGATCATTGCTCCATATTCAGTCAAAAACCCAGTCTTTATCCTGTCGGAAGCGAATCTGCGTTCAGCCGGCAGACAGATAAAAATTAAGAATATATGTCAGTATATGCGAACCTGTACAAATTGACAAGAAAAACAGAAGGTTCTATACTTGTGGATATCTGATTTGAAGGTTCTTCCGGTTTTAAGAACACCAGGGGCGTGGGACAGGCTGAAGAAATCGCTGCGGGAGAAGCTTTGGAAACAATCTACTGAGTCTTTACGGAGGCGGAAATGAATTTTATCAATCGCATGGAGAGAAAGTTTGGAAGATATGCCCTGCGCGATCTTCCGGCGATCATTATAGGACTGTATGCAGCAGGATATCTGCTGAGTCTGGTCGCGCCGAATATCCTGAGTTATCTTACGCTGGATCCGGTCTTTATTCTTCACGGGCAGATCTGGCGGCTGGTCACCTGGATCATAGTGCCGCCGGGAGCTCTGGACATTTTTACCGTGATCATGCTGTTTTTCTATTTTTCGATCGCAAAAGCCCTGGTCATGCGCTGGGGAGCATTCCGGTTCAATTTCTATTTCTTTTCCGGCATGCTTTTTACCGTGATCGGAGCATTTGCGGTGTATGCATGGTACAATATCCGGTTCGGACAGCCAGTGAGCCTTGGAGCGGTCTTTAACACATATTATATCAATATGTCCATTTTCCTTGCATTTGCGCTTACCTATCCGGAAGCAGAAGTGCTGCTGTATTTTATCATCCCGGTCAAAATGAAATGGATGGGCATTCTCTATGGAGTGCTGATCGCCTACAGCTTTGTCCAGTCCGGTATAGGAGGCCGCGTGCTGATCATCGCCT
Source organism: uncultured Lachnospiraceae bacterium (assembly GCA_902785635.1). Taxonomy (GTDB): domain Bacteria; phylum Bacillota; class Clostridia; order Lachnospirales; family Lachnospiraceae; genus Merdiplasma. The sequence continues at coordinate 33,569 of CACZZH010000035.1, read as the reverse complement.
CCCTGCTGAATTTCCTGCTTTTCTGGCTGATGACGAGAAACGCAGGCCGCCGGAGCAGTCCCTTCGGAAGAGGCAGTTCTTCCGCGGCAAGGCGTCCGGGAGGCAGTCCGTTCGGGCAGGGCGGGAGCAGGCAGCGGATCGATCCGTCTGCAAGACGGACTTCCGGCCAGAATACAGCCAGGCAGAGCGCCGGAGGACCGGGAAGAACGCCGATCCATCGCTGTGCCGTGTGCGGGAGAACGGAACTGGATTCCGATCAGCTGGAATTCCGGTATTGCTCCAAATGCGAAGGAGCTTATGAGTATTGTCAGGATCATCTTTTCACACATACACATGTGCGAAGCGGTCAATGAGGTAGTATAGAATGAACCGTATCTGGAGAGAAAAGAGGAGCGTGCGTATCTTTGCGGCTGTATTTGCAGTCATTGCAGCGGTGCTGGTCATTATAACGGTCAGGGAAAACACGCTTCAATCCGGTATACTGACAGCCTGTATCGTTCTGAGCGCAGCTGCCGTACTTTGTTTACTGCTGCGGCATCCGGCAGGGGTGCCGGGCATTCTCCTGAATCTGATACAGACCTTTGGGATTCCCTTTGCGGCAATGATGATGGTGCAGCAGTTTACGCTGGATCCGCTGCGGATCTATCCGCAGATGATGGCAGTCAACGCCCTGTTTGTTTACCTGTTTTATCTGCTGATCACTGCACTGGCGGGAAGTTTTGCCTGGGGATATACCATTTCTTCCGTACTGCTGCTGTTTATCGGACTTGTCAATTATTTTGTGGTTTCATTCCGCTCGTCACCGGTGGTCCCGTGGGATATTTACTCTCTGCGCACCGCTTTTTCAGTGGCAAATAATTACACATATGCGATCAACTGGAAATGTCTGCTTTCGATCTGTGCATTTTTGTTCATGATCGCCTTCGGATCGAAAAATTCCTGGAAGATCCGCAGCATTCTTTTCCGCGTTCTGGCAGCAGTCCTGTGCGCTGCGGCCCTTGGAGGGGCCGGATATATGCTTCAGAAGGAGGAAGTACAGGATGCGCTGTCCATGGATACCATTCTTTTCACACCGAATGTGCGCTATCGCAATAACGGTTTCTTTGCTGCATTCATTGGTGATATCCATCTGATCCAGGTGGAGGAGCCGGAAGGCTATTCGCCGGAGGCAGCGACGCAGATTCTCGGGGAGGTACAGGAAGAGAACATTGTTTCTGCAGAAGAACTCGGAAGCATGAAGAAGCCGAATATTATTGTGATCATGAACGAGGCTTTCTCTGATCTGTCGGTTCTCGGAAAGCTGTCCGTCAGTGAAGACTATATGCCGTTCATGCGCGAAAAGATGAAAGAGTGCGGCGGAGGCAATCTCATGGTCTCGGTGAAGGGCGGGAATACGGCAAACACCGAGTATGAGTTCCTCGCCGGGGATACGCTGGCTTTCCTTCCGGAGGGGAGTGTGGTCTATCAGCAGTTCGTACACGATAATGTGCCGGCTCTGCCCTCATATCTTGCGCGTCTGGGCTATATGACAACAGCCATTCATCCATATCTGGCCTCCGGATGGGACCGCGATAAAGTATATGAACTGCTGGGATTTCGGACTTTCCTTGCCAGGGACAGCTTTGTGAATCCCTCCACGCTCCGTGGTTATATCGATGATAAGAGTGCTTTTGATAAGATCATCGAAGTATTTGAAGACCGGGAAGATCCGCAGCAAAGCCAGTTTATTTTTGAAGTGACCATGCAGAATCACGGAGGCTACAGCAAAGAGACCGGTGATTTCCATGAAGAGATCAGGTTGACGGATCTGACTTATTCCAACACACAGACAAAAGCGGCTGAAAAGTATCTGACGCTGATAAAGAAAACGGATGATGCGCTGAAAGAACTGATCGGGTATTTTGAAAAGGTGGATGAACCGGTGATCATTGTCATGTTCGGGGACCATCAGCCGTCGGATTACGTGACCAACGTGATCGCGCATCTTACCGGTTATGATGCGGATGCATCCCTGAAAGAATACCAGAAGTCCTATATCGTGCCTTACCTTATATGGAATAATTATGGGCTGGAGATGGACAGGCATCCTCTGCTGAGTGTGAACTACCTTGCAGCTGACATTCTGAAGGCAGCAGCTCTTCCCCTGACCCGGTACCAGAAATTCCTTCTGGATCTGCAGAAAACGCTTCCTGTGATCTGCGCCGGTACCTATGTGGATTCCTCCGGAGAATACCATTCCTATGATGAGAAGAACAGCGGTTATGAAAGTCTGCTGAAAGACTATCAGATCGTACAGTATAATCACCTGAACGACCGGAAAAACCGGGTGACCCGGATATTTGCGGAACCTCAGAGGGAGTGAACGCAAAAGATACCGGGGGAAGGATGAAAGCAAAACTTGCATATATATACATTCAATGGTATAATGACCCGGTTGTTTGTCAAAGTATGAAAGCTTTGCTTTCACACATCCCTTTTGGCCGCACGCAGTGCAGGCTGTTCAGAGGAATAATTGATTATCCGCCCGCAGGCAGCAGGTTCGTATGGAGGTGCCTACAGTATGGAAAAAAGACCTTTTATCACTAAAGAGCAGGCAGAGCAGATCGCTTTAAAATACCCCACTCCTTTTCATCTTTACGATGAGGAAGGGATACGGGAGAATGCAAAAAGAGTAGCGCAGGCATTTTCCTGGAATAAGGGGTTCCGGGAGTATTTTGCCGTTAAAGCAAACCCCAATCCGTTTCTGATGAAGATCCTTCATGAACACGGCTGCGGCTGTGACTGCTCCTCTCTTACAGAGCTGATGCTTTCGGAGACGATCGGTGTTACCGGGGAAGAGGTCATGTTTTCCTCAAATGATACACCTGCTGAGGAATTCGTTAAGGCTGCGGATATGGGTGCGATCATCAATCTTGATGATATTACCCAGATCGGGGTACTGGAAAATATTCTCGGAACGCTTCCGCAGAAGATCTGCTGCCGCTTCAATCCGGGCGGCGTTTTCTCCATCAGCAACAGCATCATGGACAATCCCGGGGATGCCAAGTACGGAATGACGCAGTCCCAGGTCTTTGAAGCCTTCCGTATCCTGAAGAAAAAAGGTGTAAAAGAGTTCGGGCTTCATGCTTTTCTGTGCAGCAATACGGTTTCAAACGAATATTATCCGATGCTCGCAAAGATCCTCTTTGAACTGGCTGTGCGGCTGAAGGAAGAGACAGGAGCACATATCTCCTTTATCAATCTTTCCGGCGGTGTGGGAATACCCTATACTCCGGATCAGGAACCGAACGATATTCTCGCGATCGGAGAAGGTGTGCGCAGGGTCTATGAAGAAGTGCTCACGCCGGCCGGCATGGGAGATGTCGCGATCTATACAGAGATGGGGCGCTTTATGATGGGGCCCTATGGATGCCTCGTCACCCGGGCGATCAATGAGAAACACATTTATAAAGAATATGTCGGGGTCGACGCCTGCGCGGTGAATCTGATGCGCCCGGCAATGTACGGAGCATATCATCATATTACAGTGCTGGGAAAGGAAGATGCCCCCGCAGATCATGTTTATGATGTTACAGGTTCACTGTGCGAGAATAACGACAAATTTGCCATCGACCGGAAGCTTCCGGAAATTGCGATCGGGGATCTGCTTGTGATCCATGATACCGGTGCACATGGGTTCTCTATGGGCTACAATTACAATGGCAAACTTCGTTCTGCTGAGATTCTGTGGACCGCGGATCATACAGCAAAGCTGATCCGCCGGGCTGAAACACCGGAGGACTATTTCGCCACATTTGACTGCTTTGATTTTTATGAACAGCTTGCAAAATAAAGCCTGATGTGTTAATATGTCTTTCGTCGGCCGGTGTGGCGGAATGGCAGACGCAGCAGACTCAAAATCTGCCGTAGGTAACTATGTACGAGTTCGAGTCTCGTCACCGGCAGTTTAACAGCGCCGCAGCATAGGGTGCAGCGAGGGGATCTTATGATCCGGGAATACGGCATAGCCGCGAAAAGCGGCTGTGCCTTTTTTGTCTCATAGAGGAAATTCCGTCGAATTTCCTATGAGACAAAAAGCCTCCGGCAGGATGCGCACGCCGCACAAAGGAAGGCAGCAAAGTCCTCAATTTGTTCCGTTAATAGTTGCCATATATAAATGGGCTGCCGCCGGTGTATGCAGTGCAAAGCAGGATCCCGCAGAAAACAAGGAATAATACAAGGCCGCGGAATGTGGTCAGATCGACCAGCGGATAATATCCGTCGATAAAACTGACATTCGTTTTGTCAATTGCTCCCGGTGCCTGACATCTTCCGGTTTTAGCAAATACAATTATGCTGCTGATGATAAAAATAACAAATGATATGAACAGCCACAGGTAGGGCTGCTCAAGGCCGCTGTCAAAACTGAATATTCGTTTAATGATCAGAAAAGCCTGAGTAACAGACTTTGCCCGGAAAAAGATCCAGCAAAAGGTCGTGAACAAAAAAGTCAGACAGACGGATATCAGGTTTGAAAATGCAGAGTGCTTTTTGGAATTGCTTCCGGTGAGTGTCATCCATGCCTTATGAATTGCTAAAGCTATGCCATGAAGCGATCCCCACACAATATAAGTCCAGTTTGCGCCATGCCATATCCCGCCGATCACCATGGTCAAAAACAGATTCATGTATGTTCTGGCTGTTCCCTTTCTGTTCCCCCCCAGAGGAATATAAAGATAATCCTGCAGCCAGGCTGACAGAGTAATATGCCAGCGTTTCCATAATTCGGTAACATTATGAGCTATATATGGAAGATTAAAATTCCTTGGTAAACTGATACCAAGTATTCCTGCCACACCGACTGCCATGTCCGAATATCCGGAAAAATCAAAATAGATCTGGAAAGAGTAGGCGACAGCAGCCAGAAACACGGTCAGGCTTCCGAATGCCATAGGGGTCTCATATACCTGGTCAACAAATACCGACAGTCTGTCGGCCAGCACGATTTTTTTGAATAATCCGAATATAAATATTTGGATACCGGAAGAAAAGGAAGACCATCCGATGATCCTGCGGTTCTCAATTTGTTCAAAAAAATCTTCGCTGCGCTGAATAGGACCCGATGTGATTTTTGGGAAGAAAGCCAGATACAAAGAAACAGCAGCTAAACTTTTCTGCCGGATCTTCCCTCTGCTTACATCTACGATATAGCTTACGGCGCTGAACGTATAAAATGAGATTCCAAGGGGCATAATAATATTTAAAGCAGCCAGATCGGTTCCAAAGATCTTTGCAAAGGATTCAACGAAAAAACGGGTGTATTTAAAAAAGACAAGAGCTGACACAGCAGCGATTATACCAATTTTATACGTGCTTTTCTTCTGCGGGAAATACCAGGTCGATAAAGAAAGTACCGCCAATACAATGGCAAATCTCCAGTCTGCATAAAACATGAAAAGGTAGCTGGAAATGAGCAGGATCAGGTTTGATGCTTTAACTGACGTTTGTTCATCCTTGATGATTCTGTCTGCAAACAAGAGCAGTATAAATACAGCAGCGACAAATCCAAAGAAAACAAAGCTGATCATCGACATAATACTCCGGCCTCCTCAAGTCTGCAGATCTCGTTATACAGCTCATCGGCGACCGCAGCGTGACCATATTTATTCAAATGGCCTGCGGCGATCTTCCCCGTACAAAACCCATGAGCAACATGATTTTCTTCGTAGAACATTTTCTCAAATCTGTCTGACATGTCTATGAAGGATATCCCGTATTCAATTGCATATGAGCTGAATACACGCAAATGTTCGTCCCTGTCAAAAAAGATCGTTCCATCTTCCATCAGCTTTTCAGTGGGGTGAAAGACAATAATGATCTGGGTCCCGTATTTCTCTTCCATATGCATTAAGTAAGAAAAGATCTCTTCATAAGCAGCGGTGTTTATTTTTATTTTGGTTTCTTTCACATCTTCGTTTCCGCCGGCGTCGGCATCTTTCTCTGTTTTTTCTGAAGAGGAACCGGATTCGGGCATAAACAGATGAAGAAGCCCTCTTTTAACCTGATGATATACTGCTCTGAAAAACGGTATCTTTTGCAACATGCCGACTATTCCGCTGCTGTGGCTTGGGACATGTCCGAGCGAAGAAGATATCACTTTATCAGCCTTTTTTTTAGTAATGCGGACAGTACTGGTCTCAATGATCACGACCTTTGGGACCGGATCAAACAGTTCCAGATCTACCGGCAGATACTGACATACTTTGAAAAAATTGTGATCCGATATGCCCATATTGTACACAGAGTACCTGTCTTCCAGCTTCTTTGATAACAGACAGGCCGCATTTTCGCTTTGCATGACATTGGTTGCTTCCATATGAGAAGAACCGAGAACAATAATGTCCGGGTCGTCTGTTATGGTGATGTTATTAAACCCGTTAGCATCAAATTTACCAAAAGCTATACCCTCTGTAGCTTTCACCCAGACAGAATTAGCAGGCCAGACATAATCTGTGTTTCCCTTTTTGTTTTCTTCATGTACAGGTACAATGTCATAAAAGCACAGCAACCCACATAGTATTGCGATCGCAGCGATGCCTGCCGCGGCTGCTTTCAATAACCATTTCAGAATATGCATTTTGATCACTCCGGTTTTTGCTTGTATATAGTTATCCTTTTTATAACAGACCTGTTTTGTAAAGTCTACCTTCTGAAATGACATAATTTTGCTTCCATGCCTGGAAATAAACGGGATCCGTATCTTCCGTCCCGGTCCGGGTGATCTGTGTGCGTGTTTTGTTCTGTGTTTGACAAGACGGGCGGATGAGAATATAGTGAAAAGAGGGTCTGTGAAAGGCCAAAGAACGACAGACGGGAGTTTTTCTTATATGGGAAAAGTGAAGGACACGCTGAAAAAAGCTCATGTGAATGAATTATACTGGAATATCATGACAAAACCGCCGATGTCCGTGGTTCGGCATGAGGGGCACCAGGTGGTAAAAGATTTTCTTTTTAACCGTTTTCTGCCCGAAGCCTACAACAGCAGGAGAGATCTGCCGGTAAATGAGCGTAAGGTCGTATTTGTGGAAACACGCGTAAGCAGTCTGAGCAACAGTTTTGCCCTGCTTTATGAAGAACTGACCAAGAATTACCGGTTTATCGTACATGTGCATTATCTGCAGGAGATCTCTGTGTCAAAACCGGAATATCTGCGCAACTGCCGCCGGATGCTGAAGGATATTGCGACAGCAAAATATGTATTTCTGAATGATGCAAGCAATGTGATAAGCTGCATTGACAAGCGTCCGGAAACGATCATTACTCAGCTGTGGCATGCATGCGGCGCATTCAAGCGTTTCGGGCTGAGTACGGCGGATCATCTGTTCGGGCTGGATGAAAAGGATACCAGAAGGCATCCCTTCTATGAAAATCTGAATTATGTGACAGTCAGCAGTCCGGAGATCATATGGGCTTATGCGGAAGCGATGGATCTGAAGGGAAGAGAAGATACGATCGTTCCGACGGGAGTCTCACGTACAGATATTTTTTATAAGAAGGATTTCATCGAGAAGGCGTATGAGCATCTGTATGAGGCCTTTCCTGCTGCAAAGGGCAAAAAGGTCATTCTGTTTGCCCCCACATTCAGGGGAAGAGTGGCTGTGGCGGAAACTGCAGCTGCATTTGATCCGGAGGTATTCTGGCGTGATCTTGGGGAGGATTATGTGGTCGTCACAAAGCATCATCCTTATGTGAAAAAGCTGCCGAAGCTCCCGGAACATCTGAAGGATACCTTTATTTATGATGCGACGAATACGATGTCTATTGAAGATCTGCTGTGTGTAAGCGATATCTGTATTTCGGATTATTCTTCCCTGATCTACGAGTATTCGCTGTTTGACAGGCCGATGCTTTTCTTTGCCTATGATCTGGAGGATTATTTTGACTGGCGGGGCTTCTATTATGATTATGACGAGCTTACGCCCGGACCGATCTGCCGTACCAACGAGGAACTGACCGATTATATTCTGCATGTGGACGAGCGGTTTGATCCCGAGATCGTGCGCTCTTTCCGGGAACGGTTTATGAGTGCCTGTGACGGTCATGCCACGCAGCGAATCATGGACCTTGTATTCGGGAAAGAAACGCTTTCACATATGCGGAGGAGATCATGAGCAAGCTTCGACAATACCTGAAAATGACCGCTCAGAATGCAGTCCTGCCGTTCTGGTACAGACTGTTCGCTCATGGCAGGGTGCCGGAAGGAACCGTGCTGTTTGCGGATGCACATCATGATATCCGGCCGCAGAATATGGACCTGCTGTGGCATACCATGAATAAGGAACCTGGCCTGGATATCAGTGAGATGTATCTGGATTTTTCAAAGGCTTCTTTTCTCAAGACCCTTTTCTTCAGTCTGCGGTTTATGAGAAAATATGCAAAAGTACAGACCGTGATCCTGTGCGATAATTTCCTTCCTGCAGCATCCTGCAAAGCCCGGAAAGAGACTTCGGTGGTCCAGCTCTGGCATGCATGCGGAGCGTTGAAAAAATTCGGCTATGATACAGAGGATGATATTCCCTCATCCTATCACGGGCACGTATTCCGAAACACAAAGCTGGTCACAGTCTCCTCTCCGGCCTGTATAGAACCTTTTGCGTCGGCAATGCGTCTGGAACCGGAATATGTTCAGGCGATCGGTGTAAGCAGAACGGATATATACTTCCGGAAAAAATGGCGTATGGCTGTGCAGGAGAAATTCTATCGCTTTTATCCCGAGGCGCGTGGAAAACGCGTCGTAACAGCTGCACCTACATTCCGGGGAAAAGCCGGATCCCCGCAGGATTACGACCTCGATGCCGGAGCGCTGCAGGAAAGTCTGGGAAGTGATTATTTTGTCCTTGTAAGTCTTCATCCGCATATGCGCAGTTCTTCCCGGAGCCGCTTCCGGATCAGCGCGATGCCGACGGCCGAACTGTATCCGGTGACGGATGTGCTGATCTCTGATTATTCTTCTCTGATCTATGAGTATCTGCTGTTTGCAAAACCTCTGATACTTTATGTCCCGGACCGCAGAGAGTATGAAGATACCAGGGGCTTTTACACGGATCTGTCTGAGATCCCCTGCATCATGGCGGAAAATGAACAGGAACTGCCGGACAGGGTCCGGGAAGCATATCATCTCTATCATGAAGATGCAGGCGAAGTGACGGACGGAGAAACGGAAGAGGCACTTGGCCGGATGGAACTGCGGCGTACGGAGTTTATTAAAAAATATATGGGCAGCTGCGACGGGCACAGTACCAGACGGATCTTTGAAAAGATCATACCGGCTGCGCGGGCGGAAATATTTACGAAAGCTCAGTGATCATAAAAGACCAGGGGTGACGAGATGAATTGCCTTGAAACGCAAAAAAGAATAAGGGCCTTTCTTGACGGAACGCTCCCGGATCCGGAAATGGAGGCATTCCTTTTACATATGGATACATGTAAGGACTGCCGTGAAGAACTGGAGATCTATTATACGGTGGATCAGGCACTGAAAGAAGATGAAGACGGGATCCATGGAGGTTGGGACGGGCGAAAGGAATCCGTCACGCAGCTTCTGAGGAGTTCATCGCGCAAAGTTTCCGTGCGAAAGGGCCTGCGTACACTCCGGATCGTACTGCGTGCTGTGGCGGGTGTTGCGGCTGCATTGATCCTGCTGGCGGTACTGGGTATTTTACCGGCCTGGCATTTCTGGAAAGATGATCCGTCGGCTTTTAAAATGTTTCGCAGGTCCTCCAAACCGGCAACTGTGATGGAGACAGAAATCGAAACCACTGCAGAATTACAGGTGTTAACCGAAACCACTGCAGAAGTACAGACGGAAACCGAAACCATTAAAGAAGTACAGACAGAATAATTTGTGAACGGCAGCAGCCAGCTGCCGGAAAGTGAGAGAGGGAGAATACCAGCCATGAGTGAAAAGCTGCTGCTGATCGACGGACACAGTATCCTGAACCGGGCATTTTACGGCATTCCGCTGCTGACGAACAGTGAAGGACTCCATACGAATGCAGTCTATGGTTTTCTGAATATACTGTTTCATGTACTGGATGAGGAGACACCGGATTATCTGGCGGTGGCATTCGATCTGAAAGCGCCGACTTTCCGGCACAAGATGTATCCGGAGTACAAAGGGACCCGTAAGGCGATGCCGGAGGAACTGCGTGAGCAGGTCCCGCTGATCAAAGAGATGCTCTGCGCTATGCAGATCCCGCTTTTGATGCTGGAAGGATACGAAGCAGACGATCTGATCGGCACCATCTCCCTGCAGGCAGAGAAAAAAGGAATGCAGGTCTCCATCCTTTCCGGGGACAGAGATCTTCTTCAGCTGGCATCAGAGCTTGTATGTGTACGGATTCCGAAAACGAAACAGGGACGTACCCAGGTGGAGAACTATTATGCGGATGATGTACTGGAGCATTACCTTGTCACACCTGCACAGATCATTGAACTGAAAGCACTGATGGGAGACGCTTCCGACAATATTCCGGGAATTCCCGGTGTGGGGGAAAAGACTGCCCAGAAGATCATCAGTCAGTTCGGAACGATCGAGAATGCTTATGCTCATGCGCAGGAGATCACGCCCAATCGTGCCCGCACATCACTGACAGAACACTATGATATGGCACAGCTTTCGAAAGCTCTGGCAACCATCGACCGTGAAAGCCCCGTCACGCTGAACCTGGAAGAGGCGAGAATGGGAGATCTGTATACGCCCCAGGCACTGACTCTGTGCAGAAGACTGGAGTTCCGCAATCTGCTTTCCAGATTTGAAGGCAAGGAAGAAAGCGCTCTTCCGAAAGTGCAGATCGTTTCATCAGTCTTTCAATGGCAGGAGTTCCTCCGGAGATATCCTGCTGCCGTTTCCGGAGATGGCAGCCGCGTGGACAGTCGCAGGGCATATCGGATCGGAATTGCGTTTCCTGATGAAAATGCGCAGGAGAAAGACCGGTTTTACGGAGTCAGTATTCTGCCCGCCGGTGAGGATCTGCCGGATCCGGCTGAGGCGATCACCTGCTGTGTAAAAACCGGTGAGGAAGAGGACCGTTTCCGGGTCGAAGAGGAACTTTTTGCAGTCATGGAAGATGCGGAAGAGATCTGCGCAGTCGATCTGAAACGGCAGTACCGCCCATTATGGGAAAAGATACCGGGAGAGCGCTTTTTTGACGCATCTGTCGGAGCTTATCTGCTCAATCCTCTGAAGGGAGTATATCCCTTTGATGAGATCGCGAGAGAATATGCGGGACTGACACTTCCTTCTGCCCCGGAACTGCTCGGGAAAAAGGGCAGGACTGCATCCGGTGAGGGTGTTTCGGAAGAGAACAAAGCGTGCTGTGCCGGCTTTGAAGCATTATCTGCCGCTGCATCCAGGGACAGGATCCGTATGCGTCTGGAAGAGGACGGCATGCTCGCTCTGTTTGATGAAATGGAAATGCCGCTGGTGTTTACTCTGTGGCATATGCAGCGAGAAGGAATCACGGTGCGGGGAGAAGAACTGTCTGCCTTCGGAGAAAGGCTGACCGGCCGTATCCGGGAACTGGAGGAACAGATCTGGCAGCAGGCAGGGGAGGAATTTAACATCCAGTCCCCCAAACAGCTTGGCGTCATCCTGTTTGAAAAACTTGGGATGCCCTACGGGAAGAAGACGAAAACAGGCTATTCCACATCGGCGGATGTACTGGAGAAGCTTTCCGGGGAATACCCGGTCGTGTCGGATATTCTGGAATACCGGCAGCTTACGAAACTCAAATCCACCTATGCGGACGGTCTGGCAGCTTTTATCAGCAGTGACGGAAGGATCCACGGGACCTTCAATCAGACGATCACCGCTACAGGCAGAATCAGCAGCACCGATCCGAACCTGCAGAATATTCCGGTTCGTACCGAACTTGGAAGGGAACTGCGGAAGGTATTTGTGCCGGCGGACGGATATGAATTTGTGGATGCAGATTATTCGCAGATCGAACTTCGAGTGCTGGCACATATGTCCGGAGACGAAAAACTGATCGAAGCCTATGCCAGTGCCCAGGATATCCATGCGATCACGGCATCCCAGGTGTTCCATGTGCCTTTGGATGAAGTCACGCCGCTGGAACGCCGGAATGCAAAGGCTGTGAATTTCGGAATCGTGTACGGTATCAGTTCTTTCGGTCTCAGCCAGGATCTGAGTATTTCCCGGAAGGAAGCGCAGGAATATATCCGTCAGTATTTTGTGACATATCCGGGCATCAAGCAGTTCCTGGACCACTGTGTGGAAAGTGCCAAAGCGGACGGTTATTCTGTGACAATGTTCGGAAGACGCCGCCCGATACCGGAACTGCACTCCTCAAATTTCATGCAGCGTTCCTTTGGTGAACGTGTGGCGATGAATGCTCCGATTCAGGGCACTGCAGCGGACATTATCAAGATCGCGATGATCCGGGTGGATCAGCGTCTGCGAAAAGAATGTACCAGTGCGCGGCTTCTGCTGCAGATCCATGATGAACTTCTGGTGGAGACCCGCCCGGAGGAAACAGAGAAAGTCCGGAAGATCCTTCAGGAAGAGATGACGGGTGCTGCGAAGCTTTCTGTCTGCCTGGAGATCGACATGCATACTGGCGCCAGCTGGTTTGATGCAAAATGATATGATGTCAGGGTCAAAAGCCTTGTTCCACGGCAAGCCCTCTTGCCAGTGGGACAGAGGGTTATTGACCCGCCCCTTCAGAAACCGGAAGAAGGAATCCGGGAGATCAAAGAGTGCACATGTTGTGTAAGGAGAGAAAGATATGCCGTATGAATCAAAGGTGCTGGGGATCACCGGCGGTGTCGGCGCCGGGAAGAGCACGGTACTGGAATATCTGCATGATAAATATGGCGCATACCTGATTCGCTGCGATGATGTGGCGAGAGAGATTCAGGAGAGCCCCGGCCCCTGCTTTGAGGAGCTGTCGGCTCTTCTGACTCCCTATGACTGTATACGCGGCGGAAAGCTGGACCGGCAGCAGACGGCAAAGGTCCTTTTTGCGGATCCGGCGCTCCTGCAGAGGGTCAATGATATAGTGCATCCTGCAGTCCGGGAGGTAGTGGACAGAAGAATCCCACTGTATAAGCGGTCAGTACAGCTGATCGTGATCGAGGCAGCCCTGCTTATCCAGGCCGGATATGCATCGATCTGCGATGAGATCTGGTTCGTGTATGCAGACAGGGAAACGCGCGCTGCGCGTCTGGAAAACTCCCGCGGGTACAGTGCCGGAAGAATCCACTCAATGTTTGAAGCACAGCCTGAAGATGTGTTTTTTCAGGAGCATTCGCAGTTAATGATTGACAACAGCAGCGATCGTGTGCAAAATACGTATGAACAGATAGACAGAGGATTGATGGAACATGGACTATTGCAGCATAGCCAGCGGGAGCAGCGGTAACTGCACTTTCGCGGGAACAGAAAACACATCGATATTGGTCGACGCAGGGATTCCGGGCAGGCGGATCGAAGAGGGACTGCGGATGCTGGACCGTAAGCCGGGCGAGCTGGACGGCATTCTGGTGACACATGAGCATATCGATCATATTAAAAGTATAGGAGTACTCTGCAGAAAATACAGGATACCTGTGTATGGAACCAGAGGGACCCTGAATTATATATTGGGCAGTTCTTCCATGGGCAGGCTTGATCCTGCGCTTTTTCATGTTATACGTGAAGATGAAGTCTTCCGGATCGGTGATCTCGATGTACATCCGTTCCATATCTGTCATGATGCGGCGCAGCCGGTGGGATACCGCCTGGGTGACGGGAAAAGTACCTTTGCTGTGGCCACAGATATAGGAAGCTATGATGAATACACGGTTTCCATGCTGTCGGGACTGGACGGACTGCTGCTGGAAGCCAACCATGATGTGAACATGCTGCAGGTCGGACCATATCCGTATCCTCTGAAACGAAGGATCCTCGGTGAGAACGGCCACATGTCCAATGAAGCAGCCGGAAGGCTGCTCTGTGATATTCTGCATGACGGTCTGAAATCTGTTCTTCTTGGTCATCTGAGCAAGGAAAATAATTATGAAGCACTTGCATATGCTACTGTTACAAGCGAGATCACCATGGGTGACAATCCTTACCGGGGTGATGATTTTGACATTCAGGTAGCTTCCAGGGATCATCCTTCCCCGTGCTTTCATATCTGATTTTACATTTTTTTAAAGGAGAGAAATAATGAGTCCTTTCGATTTGCTGACGCTCCTTGGCGGGCTTGCCATGTTCCTTTATGGTATGCGGCTGATGGGCGACGGCCTGAGGCAGGGATCCTCCGGAACTCTGAAAGTGGTAATGGAAAGGGTGACGAACAATCCCATTAAGGCATTTGCTCTCGGAATTGCGGTCACAGCGCTGATTCAGTCGTCCACGGCAACGATCGTGATCACCTCCGGTCTCGTTGCTGCAGGAATTCTTTCTCTGCATCAGTCTCTGGGAATTATTGTCGGTGCAAATGTCGGTACCACCGTTACCGGACAGATCATCCGTCTGATGGATCTGGATTCCTCTTCGACCGCCTGGCTTCAGATCTTCAGGCCTTCTACCCTTGCGCCGGTCGCATTGATCATCGGAGTTATACTCATCATGGGACCGACCTTCCGTAATTCCAAGGCTTTTGGCAACGTGGCGATCGGTTTCCGGCCTGATGAGTATGACCGCGGCAGTGAGTGTGCTGACTGAATCCGGTGTATTTGAAAAAATGCTGACCGGACTTGGAGGCAACCATGTGATCGGGTACCTGACCGGAGCGGGCGTAGCATTTGTTCTGCAAAGCTCCTCTGCGGCGGTGGGTATCCTGCAGGCATTCTCTGCTTCAGGCCTGCTGACGTTCAACGCGGTCTATCCGGTGATCGTCGGCATTTATCTCGGCGACTGCGTGACAACGGCGATCGTGTGTTCCATCGGGCAGAAGGCTGAAGCACGCAGAGTCGGTATTGTCAATATACTCTATAACCTCAGCAAGTCGGTGCTCGTATTTGTGGTGGTGGGGCTGCTGTACCGGATCGGCGTACTTGGCGGATTGTGGGACAAAACCGTCAATTCCGGTATCATCGCCAATACCAACTCCATCTTTAACCTTTGCTGCGCTATCATACTGCTGCCGGTGATCGGGGGCTATGAAAAACTCAGCGCGAAGATCGTACGTCCGGACAAGGTTCCGGAGAATCCCTATAAAGATAAGCTGGATGCACTCAACCCGGCTTTTTTCGGGACGCCTGCGCTGGCACTGAATTCCTGTCACCAGCTGCTTCTTACGATGCTGCTGAATGCACGCAGCAATCTGGAGACCGCGTTTGGGCTGCTCTTCTCCTATGATGAGAAGCTGAAACAGAAGGTCGATGAGGAAGAGGAATATATCGACCAGATGACAGACGCTGTCAGTAAATACATGGTGGAGCTCCTTCCTCATCTGCATGAGACCTATCAGGTCGGAATCCTGGACCAGTATTACAAGGTCGTAACGGATTTTGAACGTATCGGTGACCATGCCGTGAATGTAGCCGACAGCGGAGCGAAGCTTGCGGCGGCCAGCACAGAGTTTTCTCTGGATGCGCAGGCCGAGATCCGTGTTATGAAAAAGCTGCTCGATGAGATTCTGGAGAATGCTCTTGCGGCCTTTAAAAACCGGGATGAGGAGGCGGCCTTTGCGATCGAGCCTCTGGTTGAACTTACGGAGGAACTGATCAGCAAACTGAAGATGAACCATCTCGGCAGGATGGTTACCGGCGAGTGCAGCGTATATGCAGATGCGTGCTATATGAATCTGCTCACGGACATCCAGAGGGTCGCGGACGTGTGTTCCAATGTCGGTGAGGCAACTCTGGTCCGGGCAAATCCGGAGCTGGCAAACCGGGAGCATGACTATTTCACTTCACTGCGTTCCGGCAGAGATGAGACCTTTAATGCGCAGTACCGGAAAGCGCATGAGTATTATACCGGCCTCATGAATCAGGAAAAGATCGAAGCCCTTCCGCAGAAAAACATGAAGGCGATGAAAGGAAACCTGACAGAGGGAGCCTGATCGCAACGGAGAATCAGCTATATGAAAAAGACGATCATTACCGTACTGGGACACGACTGTGTCGGAATCATTGCAAAGGTATGTACTTATCTGGCAGAGAATCAGATCAATATTCTGGATATCTCCCAGACGATCACCGGGGGTTATTTTAATATGATGATGATCACAGATGCCTCCGCCTGTGAAAAAAGTACAGCGCAGATCGCGCAGGAGATGGATGCGTTCGGAAAGACCATGAACTTAAGTATCCGCTGCATGCAGGAGGATATTTTCAACAGCATGCACCGGATCTGAGAAGAGGTGACATACTATGATCACAATTAGGGAAGCCGCTGAGACGGTCCATATGATCACAAGTGAAAATCTGGATGTGCGCACGATCACCATGGGGATCAGCCTGCTCGACTGTGTGGATACGGATCTTTCCCTGTTGAATGAAAAGATCTGGAATAAGATCACCCGGCTGGCTAAGGATCTTGTCCGGACCGGCGAGGAGATCAGCGGAGAATACGGGATTCCGATCGTCAATAAGCGGATCTCTGTAACGCCTGTGGCTCTGGTTGGGGCCGGGGCCTGCAGATCACCGGAGGATTTCGTGACAGTCGCCAGGACTCTGGATAAGGCCGCCCATGAAGTCGGAGTGAACTTTATCGGCGGTTATTCTGCCCTTGTCTCAAAGGGAATGACACCGGCAGATGAAATGCTGATCCGATCCATTCCGGAGGCGATGAAACAGACTTCGAGAGTCTGCAGTTCGGTCAATGTCGGCTCAACAAAATGCGGAATCGATATGGATGCCGTAAGGCTGCTGGGAGAGATGATCTGCGAGACTGCACAGAAAACAGCGCAGGAAGGATCGATCGGATGTGCCAAACTTGTGGTGTTCTGCAATGCTCCGGATGATAATCCCTTCATGGCTGGCGCATTTCACGGAGTCACGGAGGGGGATGCGGTCATCAATGTGGGCGTCAGCGGTCCCGGCGTTGTCAAAACAGCCCTGGAGCGAGTGCGCGGCGCGGATTTTGAGACGCTCTGTGAGACGATCAAAAAGACTGCGTTTAAGATCACACGCGTAGGCCAGCTGGTCGCACAGGAAGCATCCAGAAGGCTTAATGTGCCGTTCGGGATCATCGATCTGTCGCTGGCACCTACTCCGGCGGTGGGAGACAGCGTTGCGGATATTCTGTGTGAGATCGGTCTGGAATATGCCGGAGCTCCCGGTACGACAGCGGCTCTGGCACTGCTGAATGATCAGGTGAAGAAGGGCGGCGTAATGGCATCCTCCTATGTCGGGGGACTTAGCGGTGCGTTTATCCCGGTCAGTGAGGACCAGGGAATGATCCGGGCAGCACAGGAAGGGGCTCTGACACTGGAAAAGCTGGAGGCAATGACCTGTGTATGTTCCGTGGGACTGGACATGATCGTCATTCCGGGTGATACCAGTGCAGCCACGATCTCCGGAATCATAGCGGATGAGATGGCGATCGGAATGGTCAATCAGAAGACAACAGCCGTACGTCTGATACCGGCAGTCGGAAAAAAGGTCGGGGACAGAGTGGAATTCGGAGGACTTCTGGGCTATGCACCGGTGATGCCGGTCAATCCGTATTCCTGTGAGGCATTTATCGGACGCAGGGGAAGGATCCCTGCACCTATCCACAGTTTTAAAAACTAAATGAGATAGAGATCGTGGGACAGGGAGCGGGGAACCGCTCCCTCTTATAGATCACAGATGATCGGAGAATGCGTATATTCACTTCGCAGTTCTCCTGTATGAGAAGAAAACAGCAGCTGGTATAAGTGAGAAGCGTTCACATCGGCTTCGAACTTTGCCAGCTGCTTTGCGTTCAGAAGTTCATGCGCAGAAGCCGGCTTGGTGATGACCGGGATCGAAGCATCTGCGGAGAGAGCATGCATCAATGGGGAAGCAGATCTTCGAAAACCCAGAATGCGCACATAGGATTCCGGGAAAGCGGGATCTTTTGGGGTACATTCTTCTTCTGTCAGCCCCAAAAAGATCCGCAGCAGTGCACGGTCGACGGTGGAACCGGGGAACTGCCTTGTTGTCAGGCAGGAGGAGAAGGAGGCAGCATCCGTGAAATGCGGGAGAGCCCTGAGAATCCTTGACAGCAGCGCCGGGCTGCATGGCAATGCATGCGGCGTTGTCTGTGATTGGTGAGCGGAACCAGATCCGGCAACAGCAGTCTGCACAGGCGGCCAGGCAGCCATCCGGATAAGAGCATAATGCAGCAGCGCGCTGTACCTTCCGGCAGAGGGGATCCCCTCTGATAACAGGGCGTTCTCAAGCGATTGGATACTTCCTTCGGGAATCACACGGGAAAGAACGGCCGGGAGACCGGAAGAATTGCTTTGGATCATGGAACGGATCCCGCTGGCGGACATAATGGGTGTGTCGGAAGTGTTTTCATGATAACCGGCTCCCTGCCGCTGCAGAGCCAGAGGTGTCATGGTACTGCCTGTCCATTTCAGCGCGATCAGGTACTCCAGTGCCAGGATATTGTTGGGCCGGCGCAGCAGACCGTTCTCCAGAGCATCGGGCAGCTTTTCTGAAAGATCGGTGCCTTCTTTCAAAATCTGGTCTGCTGTCGGAGCAGATTGGCGGCAGTACAGAAGCATTGCTTTTTCGCGGGCAGCTGCAATGCCGGGTCCTTTTCGAAGTTCTTCCTTCAGATAATCCCGGTATGCTGCGGGCTCCCGGGCGAGAATCTGTGCGGCATATTCGAGCAGCCCGGGCGAATCCGTTTCACATCCGAAGACCAGATCATCCACACATCCGAGTGCATTCAGGATTCCGACGCCGCCCCGGGCAAAGCCCTGAGCACTGGCCAGAGTATAGCGGACCGGCAGTTCCAGCACCAGATCCGCGCCTCCTTCAAGCGCCATGGCGGCACGGGTATATTTTCCGGCAATGGCCGGCAGGCCGCGCTGTACATAATCCGGACTCATGATCACGACACAGTAATCTGCCTGTGTCACCTTTTTTGCAGTCCGGATCTGCCATGCATGGCCGATATGAAACGGATTGTATTCAGCGATGATGCCGATCGTACGCAATGGGTTTTCCTCCTGTAAAAGAAAGACCGGCCGGATGCTTCAGGCATCCGGCCGGATCCTTGGATAACGCTGACTCTTCAGATCACATATCGTTTCATTTGATTTTCAGCTTAAGAGATCCTTTCTCGGCAACGTGAAGGAAAATATAGATGGTCTGTCCCTTTTTCAGCTTCATTTTGCAGATTCGCTTTGCAAGAAATGCACTGGTCGTTTTTTTGGTATCCGCATATTTTTTCGAATGGTACCAGGCAGTCGTGGTCTTTCCGCCGTAAGTGGAGAATTGCAGCTTATCCAGATCGATTTTATCGGAACGGTTTTTGACCGGGGTCAGGAAATACGCATAGCCGTTGTTAAATCCTAATTTATCACCGGTCTGGTCGTAGAAGGTGAAGGTGTAAGTTTTTGAGGCAGGGACTTTGAAGCGAAGATATCCGTTTCCGTTCGCTTTCAGTTTCAGGGTGGTGGTTCCCTTCTTTACTACGGTTGCGTATTTCGAGATTCTGTTTGTAAGCACGGTGTCATAAGGAATGTTTTTGACGGACTTTGTGGCAGCCTGCGCTTTGACCGGGCGGAATCCGATAACTGCGATCCCCATTGCAAGCATCATCAGGAAGGACAGGAACACTCTTTTTGTTTTTTTCATAATACTCTCTCCCTTTCATAAATTAATAGATTTGTCAGATACAGGCTGCTTTACGTAAGGCAGAAGCGGCTGACACGTTTTACATTAGATAATGTAGTACAGTTTTGGCCGGTTGTCAAATGGCAGGACCGGACAAACGCAGGGGAACAGGGATATATGAGATATAAGGAAAAATGTATGTTGCACGGGCGTCTTTTTATGATATGATTGTGAAGACCAGATCACTGAGTGAACAAATGAAGGAGGCAGACATGAACGAATACCGCTTTGATGCTGAAAGCGCCAGGGATCACCTGGTGGATAATCTGAAGAAATTAGCTTCTTCGCAGCATTTTGACAAGGTTGTAGTAGGTATATCCGGGGGGAAAGATTCCACTGTGACAGCTGCGATCTGTGCCAGGGCCCTCGGAAAAGAGAACGTTTACGGTGTTATGCTTCCGGACGGAAGTCAGAAGGATATCAGTGACAGTATCCGCGTGTGTGAATCGCTCGGTATCCGGCAGCGCACAGTAAATATCGGTGCCATGCACGATGCTCTGAAAGCAGTGACGGATCAGCTGGAGAATACTGCAAAGGATGGTGAGTTTTCGGTTCCTTTCAGCAGACAGGCCGATATCAATGTCGGTCCGAGACTGCGCATGACCACACTCCGCTATATTGCCCAGGCGCTTGGTGCAAGGCTGGCAGGTACAGGCAATCTGTCAGAGATCACAGTGGGCTACTGCACAAAAGACGGGGATACTTCCTGCGATTTCTCCATGTTTGGGGAGCTTACGAGCGTGGAAGTGGTGCAGGTCGGCCTGACGATGGAAGAACTTCCCCGGGAGCTGGTGTGCAAGACACCGACTGACGGACTTTCGGGAAAAAGCGACGAGGACAACATGGGACTCTCCTATCAGGACATCCATAAATTTATACGCTTCGGCACCTGCGGTGATGCTCAGATGGATGAGAAGATCGCAGCGAGGGAAAAAGCCAATATGCATAAGCGGGTAAAACCTCCGGTGATCAGCCCGTTCTGATCTCACACGAAATTCCCTGCATCAAAACCGGGAAAGCAGTCATATTCCTGCAGGCATGTTTTTGCCTGGAAGCAGGCGTATGGCTGCTTCTTTCTGTATATATACGTTTTTTATACGGTAAGGCTTTACTTGTTTTTAGGTTCAGATAGTGCTACAATAGATTGAAATTTGCCATTGTGGGAGAAAACACAGTTTTTTTCTGCAGGGTATGAAGCAGGAGAACAGATTATGAGTTTTTTAGAGAAAATTTTTGGTACGCACAGCGACCGTGAGCTGAAGCGCATCAAGCCGCTGGTAGATAAGATCGAAAGTCTTCAGCCCACGATGCAGGCTATGACGGACGAGCAGCTGCGTGACAAGACAGCTGAATATAAGCAGCGTTATGCGAACGGAGAGACGCTGGATGACCTTCTTCCGGAGGCATTTGCCACGGTCCGGGAAGCAGCAAAGCGTTCGATCGGTCTGGAGCATTACCGTGTCCAGCTGATCGGCGGTATCATTCTTCATCAGGGCCGTATCGCGGAGATGAAGACCGGTGAAGGAAAAACGCTGGTTTCCACGCTGCCGGCTTATTTGAATGCACTTACAGGCCAGGGCGTGCATATTGTAACAGTCAATGATTATCTGGCAAAGCGTGACGCGGAGTGGATGGGAAAAGTACATGAATTCCTCGGTCTGACCGTAGGCTGTGTGCTTAACTCCATGAATAACGATGAACGCCGCGAACAGTATGCCTGCGATATCACGTATATCACCAACAACGAGCTGGGTTTTGACTACCTGCGTGACAACATGGTGATCTACAAAGAGCAGCTCGTACAGCGCGACCTTGTCTACTGCATCATCGATGAGGTGGACTCGGTACTGATCGATGAAGCGCGTACGCCTCTGATCATTTCCGGTCAGAGCGGCAAATCCACCAAGCTGTACGAGGTGTGCGATACACTTGCAAGGCAGCTCAAGCGCGGTGAAGCCAGCGGTGAAGTGACGAAGATGACTGCCATCATGGGTGAGGAGATCACCGAGACGGGAGATTTCATCGTAAATGAAAAGGACAAGGTCGTCACACTGACTGCCGACGGCATCAAGAAGGTGGAGGATTTCTTCCATATTGAGAATCTCTCTGATGCTGAGAACATCGAGATCCAGAACAATATCATTCTTGCGCTGCGGGCGAACAATCTGATGTTCAAGGACCGCGACTATGTGGTGAAGGACGATGAAGTTCTGATCGTTGATGAATTTACGGGACGTATCATGCCGGGCCGCCGTTACAGTGACGGGCTGCATCAGGCTATTGAGGCAAAGGAGCATGTGAAGGTCAAGCGTGAGAGCAAGACGCTTGCCACGATCACTTTCCAGAACTTCTTCAACAAATACCAGAAGAAGTGCGGTATGACCGGTACAGCTCTTACGGAAGAACAGGAATTCCGGGATATCTACGGAATGGATGTAGTGGAGATCCCCACGAACCGCCCGGTGCAGAGAAAAGACCTGGACGACGCGGTATATATGACCAAGAAGGAAAAATACCGCGCGGTCGTGGAAGCGGTCAAGGAAGCGCACGCAAAAGGACAGCCGGTTCTGGTGGGTACCATTACCATCGAAGTATCAGAACTGCTCTCCACAATGCTCCGCAGGGAAGGCATTCAGCACAATGTCCTGAATGCGAAATTCCATGAAATGGAAGCAGCGATCGTTGCGGACGCCGGTATCCACGGGGCAGTTACCATTGCCACCAATATGGCCGGCCGTGGTACGGATATCAAGCTTGATCCCGAATCCGTGGCAGCGGGCGGACTCAAGATCATCGGTACCGAGCGGCATGAGTCCCGCCGTATCGATAATCAGCTGCGCGGACGTTCCGGCCGTCAGGGAGACCCTGGCGAATCCAGGTTCTATATTTCCCTGGAAGATGATCTGATGCGTCTGTTCGGTTCCGAGAAGATGATGAGTGTGTTCAAATCTCTCGGTGTACAGGAGAATGAACAGATCGAGCACAAGATGCTTTCCAATGCTATCGAGAAGGCACAGAAGAAGATCGAGAGCAACAACTTTGCGACCCGTAAGAATCTTCTGGAATATGACCAGGTCAACAATGACCAGCGCGAGATCATCTACGCGGAGCGCCGCAAGGTGCTGGACGGTGAGAACATGCGTGGTTCCATCATGAAGATGGTGGATGATACCGTGAATGGTGTGGTGGACATGGTGATCGGCGACGATCAGAACCGGGACGACTGGAACCTGCGTGAACTGCACGATGTATTGTGCCCCATCATTCCGATGGCACATGTGACACCGGATGAGTCGGCAAATGTCCGGAATAAAAAGGATCTCAGCGAATATCTGATCAAAAAGGCGAAAGATCTTTACGCAGCAAAGGAAGCAGAATTCACCAATCCCGAAGAGTTCCGTGAGCTTGAGCGTGTGGTACTGCTCAAGACGATCGACCGGAAGTGGATGGACCATATCGACGATATGGATCAGCTGCGTCAGGGCATCGGACTTCAGGCTTATGGTCAGAAGGATCCGCTTGTTGAATTCAAGATGATCGGTTTTGACATGTTCAATGCCATGACCGGCGCGATCCAGGAGGATACGCTGAAGGTCATCTATCACGTGAAGGTCGAGCAGAAGGTCGAGCGTGAAGAGGTCGCAAAGGTGACGGGAACCAACAAGGATGATACGGTCGTACGCGGACCCAAGAAGCGTGCGGAGGCCAAGATCTATCCGAATGATCCCTGCCCGTGCGGAAGCGGAAAGAAATATAAGCAGTGCCACGGACGCAGGCCTGCCTGACAGTCCGGCATTTTGGAACAGGTGTTTTTGAATTGAAGATCAGATGACCGCCATGCACATGTTTATCGATATGTTATTCGGCATGGCTATTGTATGAATGAAAGAAGGTGACACTGTGGTCGAACTTGACGGGTTCAGAGCTACCCTGAACAGCTTTACAAAACCATTAGTGGAAGTGAGGGATTCACTTTGACCTCGTAAATAAGGAACAGAGGATCCAGGAACTGGAGCGGGAGATGGAAGCGCCAGGATTCTGGGATGATCCCGAGAGGTCACAGGAAAAAATGAAACTCCTGGCCAGCCTGAAGGAGGATGTATCCACCTATGCAAAGCTGAAGGAGCAGTATGATGAGATCGAGCTCATGATCGACATGGGCTACGAGGAGAATGATCCGGATGTGATCCCCGAAATCGAGGAGATGCTGGATCAGTTCCAGGAAACATTCGAGAATATCCGTATCAAGACCCTGCTTTCCGGAGAATACGACGATGTGAATGCGATCGTAACGCTCCATGCGGGTGCAGGCGGAACCGAAGCCTGTGACTGGGCGTCCATGCTTTACCGTATGTACACCAGATGGGCCGAGAAAAAGGGTTATACCGTTGAGGTACTGGACTATCTGGACGGAGATGAAGCCGGCATCAAGTCCGTGACTTTCCAGGTGAACGGATTGAACGCTTACGGCTATCTCAAGTCAGAGCACGGAATCCACCGCCTGGTCCGGATCTCACCGTTTAATGCTGCAGGTAAGCGCCAGACATCATTTGTAAGCTGTGATGTCATGCCCGACATCGAACAGGATCTGGACATTGAAGTGAAGGATGACGACATCCGGATCGATACCTACAGGTCCAGCGGAGCAGGCGGTCAGCATATCAACAAGACATCATCCGCGATCCGCATTACACATTTTCCGACAGGCATCGTTGTACAGTGCCAGAATGAACGTTCTCAGCACATGAATAAAGACAAAGCGATGCAGATGCTCAAGGCAAAGCTGTTTATGCTGAAACAGCAGGAAAATCTGGCGAAGGCAAATGATATCCGCGGTGAAGTGAAGGAGATCGGCTGGGGAAGCCAGATCCGCTCCTATGTTTTCCAGCCATATAAGATGGTTAAGGATCTGCGGACAAACGCGGAGACGGGAAATGTAGATGCAGTGATGGACGGCGGCATAGATATGTTCATAAATGCGTATCTGAAATGGCTGTCACTCGGTCCCGCTGCTGAGGAAAACTGATGCGGGATCTTCAATGTAAGTACATTGGGAATGCGCATATAGTGTGCAGGACTCGGAAGTGAGTCTTAACAACATATACACAAGGAGGCGAAAAAATGGGTATTATCAGAGCTGCATTTTCATCGGTCACCGGAGCGCTGAGTGATCAGTTCCTGGAAGCGATCGAACCGGAAGGCATGGGAGAACAGACCGTATTTGTACGTGGTGTCCTGAAAAACCGCAAGAACGGAAAGACAGGAAGCGGCGTGATCTCCAATGGTTCGGTGATCCATGTTTATGATAATCAGTTCATGCTTCTTGTAGACGGCGGAAAGATCGTTGACTATACCGCGGAACCGGGCTATTTTATCGTAGACAATTCCTCGGCACCGTCTCTGTTCAACGGTCAGATCAAAGAAAGCCTGAAGGATGTGTGGGAACGCTTCAAATTTGCCGGCACCACTCCTCTGTCCCAGCAGGTGTATTATATCAATCTGCAGGAGATCAAGGGCATCAAGTTCGGCACCCGCAATCCGATCAATTATTACGACAGTTTTTACAATGCGGAACTGTTTCTGCGTGCACACGGCACTTATTCCATTAAGATCAGCAATCCGATTCTGTTCTATCAGGAAGCGATTCCGCGTGATGCTGTGAAGGTTAACATCGATGACATCAACAGCCAGTATATGTCAGAGTTCCTTGAGGCACTGCAGGCATCGATCAACAGGATGTCCGCTGACGGGACCCGTATTTCTTTTGTCGCATCGAAGAGTACCGAACTGAGCCGGTATATGGCTGATACGCTTGACGAGACATGGAGAGCCCTTCGCGGTATGGAAGTGCTTTCTGTTGGTATTGCAAGCATCTCTTACGACGAGGAATCCCAGAAGCTGATCAATATGCGCAATCAGGGCGCTATGATGAGTGATCCGTCCATCCGGGAAGGCTATATGCAGAGTGCTGTGGCGGCCGGACTTCAGGCAGCAGGCTCCAATGCAAACGGAGCTGCGGCAGGATTTATGGGAGTAGGCCTGGGTATGCAGGCAGCCGGAAACTTTATGGGCGGTGCCAGCCAGATGAATTACCAGCAGATGCAGATGCAGCAGCAGGCCGCACAGGCTCCTGCGCCGCAGGGAACTCCTTCGGAAGGTGCTGCAGCGGCCGGCGTATGGACCTGTTCCTGCGGTGCAAAGAACACAGGCAAGTTCTGCAGCGAATGCGGAACACCGAGACCTGTCAGCGAGACCTGGACCTGCGAATGCGGTGCAGTCAATAAAGGTAAGTTCTGTCCGGAATGCGGAAAGAAACGCCCGGAATAATGATCTTCCCTGACAGCTGTCGCAGTCGTGAGGTGCGGCAGCTGTTTTTCTGTCTCACAGGACTGCCATCCTGTTACCTGTGAGATAAAAGGAACTTGCCTGTAGGAGATTTTTAATAAAATGGGAACGATTATTTATAAGTGTCCGAACTGCGGCGGAGAACTTGTATTCACTCCGGCAACACAAAAATACACGTGTCCGTACTGCCAGTCTGCTTTTTCACAGGAGGAGATCGATTCCTTTATTAAGGAAGGGTCTGACGCAGCGGCAGAGGAAAACACAGCGTGGGAGGAGAATGACACTGTTTCGGATACCGGTACGGGAAAAAATGGGTCTTCGGAGGAAGCTGTTTATTACAGCTGCCCGAGCTGCGGCGCCCAGATCATCACCGACGCGACTACAGCAGCAACATTCTGCTATTATTGTCATAATCCGGTCGTTTTGGAAGGAAGGCTGTCCGGGGAGTATCTTCCGGATCAGGTACTGCCTTTTCAGATCGATCGCGAGAAGGCCATAGAGATGTTCCGGGAGAAGATCGGAAAAAAGAAATTTGTTCCGAAAGCCTTTTTTAATGAACAGCAGATCGAGAAACTGTCTGGCATCTACTATCCTTATTGGGTCTACAGCTGCCGGATCGACGGTGTAATGGGAGGTACCGGAACAAAGGTCAGGGTATACAGATCCGGGGATACTGAAGTTACGGAAACAAGTATCTATGACGTAGCCAGAGAGGGAAAGATCAAATTCGACAAGCTTACGCGGAATGCTCTGCGGGAGGGAGACCGGCAGCTGGTGGAAAACGTCCAGCCGTTTTCCCTTAAAGGAATGAAGCGTTTTTCCATGAGCTATCTGTCCGGGTTCTTTGCGGAAAAGAGGAATATGGAAACTTCCGAGTTCTCCGGGGAAGTACATGAGAAGACCGAAGGATATGCATCCAATATCCTCCGGGATACCATCAAAGGATACAGCACTTTTACCCCCACGGATAAATCCATGGTTCTTGAAGAGGAGAACTGGAAGTATGTGCTGCTTCCTGTGTGGGTCCTTACCTATGCCGGCAGAGGCGGAAAAATCTACTATTTTGCCATGAACGGTCAGAACGGAAATGTCAGCGGATCATTTCCGATCAACTGGAAAAAGCTGACAGCAGTATCTTCTGTTATTTTCGCGGTGGTCATGACTGCTTTTCTGGTGGGAGGATATCTGCTATGAATAAAACAGGCTGTTTTCCGGTAAGCATCGGAAAAAGAAGGACGCCCTCCGCGCTGCTGCGGATGATTCTCGCCGGCTTTATGTTCTGCAGTATTCTGATCGCAGGGGCGATAACGGTTTTCGCGGAGAATGTGATCCTGGTGGATGATGGTGCCGGTTTGTTGTCTTCTTCGGAAGAGGAAGGACTGTATAAGAGAATCTCTTCACTTTCGGAACTGATCGGTCTGGACGTTATGATCGTCACGACGAATGATGCGAAAGGGTACTCGAGCGAGAAATACGCAGATCATTATTATCTGGACCATTATAAGAACGATGACGGCGTGCTCTATCTGATCGATATGGATAACCGGGAGATTCATATTTCGACTTCCGGCATCATGATCTATTATCTTACGGACAAGAGAATCGAAAAATGTCTCGATGACGGTTATGATTACATATCAAAGGAAATGTATGCGTCCTGTTTTCAGGTTATGATCGACGATACCGCTTCTTATGTGAAGAGCGGTGAAGGCGCAGATTACTACCGGGACCGGGACACAGGAGAGATCACCTGGATCAATGATCCGAGAGAAAAGCGGATCACACTGTTCGAGGGAATCATTGCGCTGGCGGCAGGACTGCTCGCCGGCGGCGGGACCATGTTGGGAGTATTCGGCAAATATCGCATGCATCTGGGAGGATACTCTTATGATTACAAAAAGAATCACAAATTAGAGCTCACGAATAAGAGTGACATATACCGTACGAAAAGGGTCACAACGAGGCATATTCCTAAAAGCAGCGGCGGTTCCTCCGGCGGTGGTTCCGGAGGAGGAAGTACGACCCATTCGACCGGCGGCCATTCTTTTGGAGGCGGCAGCAGAAAATTCTGAGGACAGCATTTTATGGAAATACAAGATGAGAACACCTTGGCGGCAGAGGAACAGTATTATGTAGTGACAGCAAAAGCTGTGCCGGAAGTGCTGCTCAGAGTTGTTGAAGCAAAACGTCTGCTGGATACCCGTAAAGCAGATACCATTCAGGAAGCGGCAGATCTGGCGGGGATCAGCAGAAGCTCCTTCTATAAATATAAAGACGATATTTTTCCGTTTCATGAGAAAGCGAGAGGAAAGACGATCACTTTTGTGCTGGAGATGAAGGATGAACCGGGCCTGCTGTCAGATGTCCTGAAGATCGTTGCGGATCATCAGGCCAATATCCTGACGATCCATCAGAGTATTCCGATCGGAGGAATGGCTTCTACAACGATCAGTGTGGATATTCTGCCCATCACCGGAAATGTATCGGATATGATCGGACTGATCGAGCGGATGGAAGGCGTCCTGCACCTGAAGATTCTGGGTGAGGAAAGGTAAGGATCCGGAAACGCCGGCATCATGGAACAAATGGATGTAAACAGACAGGAGCAAGCAAATACATGGATATTATCAGCCGTCTGGCAGAGGAACTGAATATTCGCAAGGGGCAGGCGGAAGCCGCCGTTACCCTGCTGGACGAGGGAAATACCGTACCGTTTATTGCCCGTTACCGCAAAGATGTGACGGACAGTCTGAATGATGAACAGCTTCGCACTCTTTCGGAGCGTCTGGAATACCTGCGCAGCCTGGAGCAGCGGAAAGAACAGGTGATCATGTCGATCACGGAACAGGGAAAGATGACGCCGCAGCTGCACCGCCAGATCGAAGAGGCGCAGACGCTGGTCGCCGTGGAGGATCTCTATCTTCCCTATCGTCCGAAAAGAAGGACCAGGGCAAGCATTGCCCGGGAACGCGGACTGGAGGGACTGGCAAAGCAGATCCTGACAGACCGGCTTCTTACGGATCTTTATGGTGCGGCTTCAGCATATGTTGATCCGGAAAAAGAAGTTCCGGATGCGGAGGCTGCACTTGCAGGTGCATCCGATATCCTGGCTGAGGCGATCGCTGAGCGCGCGGTTTTTCGTGACTGGATCCGCAGAACGACGATGCGGGAAGGAATGATCACCGCGAAAGCCAGAGATCCGGAAGTGTCAACGGTATACGATACTTACTATGATTATGAAGAAAGTGTCTGTTCGGCACCGGGACACCGGGTGCTGGCGATCAACCGCGGGGAAAAGGAAAAGGTCCTCACTGTAAAGATCACTGCTCCGGAGGAAAAGATCCTGGACTGGATGGAGAGTCATGTGATCCGGAGCAGAAGTGATCAGAGTGCTGCCTTTCTGAAAAAAGTCTGTGAAGACAGTTACCAGAGGCTGCTCGGTCCCGCTGTGGAGAGGGATGTGCGTGCCGAGATCACGGAA
Source organism: uncultured Lachnospiraceae bacterium (assembly GCA_902785635.1). Taxonomy (GTDB): domain Bacteria; phylum Bacillota; class Clostridia; order Lachnospirales; family Lachnospiraceae; genus Merdiplasma. Next base: position 3,931 of record CACZZH010000035.1, on the reverse strand, counting down.
AAGGCACAGGCAGGCGCCATAGATGTGTTCGGGAAGAACCTGAAGCAGCTTCTGATGCAGCCTCCCATCGCAGGCAGAACTGTAATGGGATGGGATCCGGCATTCCGGACGGGCTGTAAGCTTGCAGTGGCAGATCCTTCCGGGAAAGTGCTCGATACTGCGGTGATCTTTCCGACGGCTCCGACCAATGCGGCGAAGCAGGCAGAGGCAGAGCGGGTCCTTACAAAGCTGATCGACACCTGGCATGTGAGTGTGATCTCCGTGGGAAACGGTACGGCATCCCGGGAATCCGAGAGCTTTATTGCGCAGTTCCTGAAAAAGTATCATGAAAAGACCGGAAGAAAACCGCCGGAATATGTGATCGTAAGCGAGGCAGGCGCATCGGTCTATTCTGCGAGTAAGCTGGCAACAGAGGAATTTCCCCAGTTTGATGTGGGACAGCGAAGTGCTGCTTCCATAGCCCGGCGTCTGCAGGACCCGCTCTCTGAACTGGTCAAGATCGATCCGAAAGCGATCGGTGTAGGCCAGTATCAGCATGATCTGAATCAGAAAAAACTCAGCGAGACGCTGGACGGGGTGGTAGAAGACTGTGTTAATGCAGTCGGCGTGGATCTGAATACTGCGTCTGCCGCACTTTTGAAATATGTCTCAGGCATCTCCTCTGCGGTTGCCGGAAATATTGTTGCATGGCGGGAGAAAAACGGTCCGTTCGGCAGCAGGAAAGAATTGATGAAAGTACCTAAGCTCGGAGCAAAGGCATTCGAGCAGAGTGCCGGATTCCTGCGCATTTCCGGCGGAGAGAACCCTCTGGATGCGACCGCTGTCCATCCGGAGAGCTATGCAGCTGCCGCAGGTCTTCTTTCTGTGCTCGGAATTGCGCCGGACCAGCTCCGGGAGGGAGGAATCCGAAATCTTACGAAGAAGATCGGAGACTATGCAGCACTTGCCCTGCAGCTCGGAGTCGGGGAGGTCACCCTGCGGGATATCGCGGGAGAACTGGAAAAACCCGGCAGGGATCCCAGAAGTGATACACCGGGTCCGATCCTCCGGAGCGATGTGCTGGAGATGAAAGACCTGAAACCCGGCATGATTCTCAAGGGAACTGTCCGGAATGTGATCGATTTTGGCGCGTTTGTGGATATTGGAGTACATCAGGACGGACTTGTGCATATTTCGCAGATGGCATCCCGTAAGTTTATCCGTCATCCGATGGAGGTCGTGCATGTCGGAGACATCGTGGATGTGCAGGTACTGTCGGTAGATCCTGCAAAAAAACGGATCTCATTGACAATGAAGATACGAGACGCACAGTGAAAGGCAGGATGTTTCATAATGAGCAAGGTAAAAAAGGTTGAACAGATCACACATAATGCGTTTTTAAACTATTTTGCACTGGAAGCAGAGAGCAGGGGAGAAAAGGTTTTTCCTTATTATATGGCATCCAGAAGCAGCGATATTGCACATCTGCGGATGAACGATCCTGATAAAGGCCCCGACGGGGTAGCGATCTTTGCGGTATATGGCCCGGAAAAGGACCGTGTTGTACTGATCCGGCAGTATCGTTATCCACTTGGAGGGTATATTTATGAGTTTCCTGCCGGACTGGTCGAATCCGGGGAGGACTATCGGGAAGCCGCAGTCCGGGAATTAAAAGAGGAGACCGGACTGGTGCTTCATCCGGTCCAGGCAGAACCGTTTTTTGAAAAAGGGTATTATACGACGATCGGGATGACCGATGAATGCTGCGGAATGGTGTACGGATACTGTGACGGTACGCCGAATCTTAAAGGCCTGGAAGCAACGGAAGATCTGCAGGTGGTCCTTGCGGACCGGAAGGAAGCACTGAGAATCCTGAAGGAAGAGCAGGTCGCTCTGAACTGCGCATATATGCTGCTGCATTTTCTTGAGAGCCGGGAGGATCCGCTGCATTTTCTGCAGGCGCTGCAGTAAGAACATCAGCCGGAACGGGTCTTACGCAGGGTGAGACAAACACAGGGTGAGACAAACATAGGAAAGAATAACAGGAGTTTTAGATGATCTATGAAACCTGGTCCAGGGAAGAAACATTTGCCCTGGGGAAAAAATACGGAGAGCAGGCACGATCCGGGCAGGTGTGGGCGCTTGCCGGAGATCTCGGAACAGGAAAAACCGTGTTTACACAGGGATTTGCAAGCGGTCTGGGTGTAGATGAAGACGTAAGCAGTCCTACCTTTACGATCCTGCAGGTCTATGAGAGCGGCCGTCTGCCGCTCTATCATTTTGATGTATACCGGATCGGCGATCCGGAAGAAATGTATGAGATCGGAATAGAAGAATATTTCTACGGACAAGGCGTATGCCTGGTAGAGTGGGCCGGAATGATCGAAGAACTTCTCCCGGAGGGACTCATTCGCGTATGCCTGGAGAAGGATCCGGAAAAAGGCTTTGATTACCGGAAAATAACGATCACGGGATTAGGAGATTACAGTAAAAATGACGATAATTGCACTTGACAGTTCCGGAACGACAGCGACGGTTGCCATTGCCCGGGATGGGCGCCTGCTGGCAGAATATACGGTTGATAACGGAATGACGCATTCGCAGACGATGCTTCCGATGCTGGATGCGATCACCAGGCAGCTCGATCTGAAGATGGAAGAAGTAGATGCAGTGGCAGTTGCCGGAGGGCCCGGCTCTTTTACGGGGCTTCGAATTGGCTGCGCCACAGCCAAGGGAATCGGGCTTGCGATCGGCAAGCCGGTCATATCGGTTCCGACCCTCGAAGCGCTGGCTTTTAATGTCTATGGAACGGATGAGCTGGTGTGCCCGATGATGAATGCCAGACGTGAACAGATCTATACAGGTCTTTATTCATTTAAGCCGGACCGGGATGGAGCGTATGTTCTTGAAATGATTGAGGATCAGACCGCTGAGGATGTCCGGGACTGGTGCAAGGTGATCAACCGGTACGGAAGAAGAACGGTTTTACTGGGAGACGGAGCAGATGATTTCCGGGAAATACTCATCAAAGAGCTGACGGTTCCCTACCGGTTTGCTCCGATTCATCAGAACCGGCAGAGGGCAGGAGCCCTGGCTGTGGCTGCGATGCAGTATTATGAGCAGGGAAAAATGCAGGATGCTGCACTGGTGCGTCCTGTTTATCTTCGCAAGTCCCAGGCTGAACGTGAGCGTGAACAGCGCCTGAATGAGGAAAGCAAAACCCATGGAGAATAAAGACGATGCCCTGCAGGAGCTGTATTGGAAGGAAATGTCCCGGGAGGATCTGTGTGCCGTGGCAGCGCTTGAAGCAGCCAGCTTTTCGGAGCCCTGGAGCCTGGAAAGCTTTCATCAGGCAATTGAGTCCCCTCATATGTATTATCTGACTGCATTTCTGGGAGAGAATCTTGCAGGATACGGAGGATATGTCCGTTCGTTTGAGGAGGCCTGCATTACCAATATTGCAGTAGATCCTTCCCTTCGCCGGAAGGGAGTCGGATCTTTTCTGCTGAATACTCTGATGGAGCAGGGCAGACAGCAGGGCATTGAGCGCTTCACACTGGAAGTGCGCGTCAGCAATGAAGCAGCGATACGGCTTTACGAAAAATATGGCTTCAGAAGTGTGGGCATGCGGAAGAATTTTTATTCATTTCCGAAAGAAGACGCATACATCATGTGGACAGAATAAAAAGAAAATAACACAGAACTGACAGAAGAGAGTACAGAAGGATTTTTAATTTATGATAGATGTTTGTTTGCTTGGATGCGGAGGGATGATGCCGCTGCCTTATCGCTGGCTGACAGCTTTGATGGTGCGTTACAACGGCAGCAGCCTGCTGATCGACTGCGGGGAAGGAACCCAGATCGCTTTGAAGGAAAAAGGCTGGAGTTTCAAACCGATCGATGTGATCTGCTTCACACATTATCACGGAGACCATATCAGCGGGCTGCCCGG
>CACZZH010000034.1 GCA_902785635.1 uncultured Lachnospiraceae bacterium | reverse complement strand
TCAGTGTTTACCGTAATTAATCCCCTGACAGCCAGCATTCTCGGACTGATTGCGGCAGGTGAAGACCTGGGCTGGGCGAAACTGACGGGATATGGACTTATTCTGGTATCATTGATCCTGTATAATACCGGATCATCCGAAGAACCGTTAAAGAAAGCAGCAGAGAAAGGAATGGAATCAGGATGCGTACAGTAGTGGCAAAATTCGGCGGGACTTCACTTGCCAGTGCGGCACAGTTTATAAAGGTACAGGAGATCGTGAAGGCGGATCCGGATCGTCGTTTTGTGGTCGCATCGGCTCCCGGAAAGCGTTTTCCGGAAGATATAAAAGTGACAGATCTTCTGCTCAGATGTTATGAAGCGGCAGCCGGGGAAAATGACTTCGAACCGATTCTGGAGCAGATCGCGCTCCGGTTCCGGGAGATCATTGCACAGCTCGGAATCGATTTCCCGCTGGATAATGAGATCGATATTCTTCGAAATCATCTTCAGAGAGATCCGCAGGAAGATTATGTCGTCAGCAGAGGAGAGTATCTGAATTCACGGATCCTTGCGGTATTTCTGGGTTATACTTTTGTGGATCCGGAATGGTGTGTCTGCTTTGACGAAAACGGTTCCCTGAATCTTCCGATGACGCGCAGGGCAATGACGGCAGCCCTGAGACCTCTTAATAATGCGGTGATCGCCGGATTTTACGGGGCTGATATGAGCGGGCGGATCCACACGCTCAGCAGAGGAGGCTCTGATGTGACGGGCAGCCTTGCTGCAGCGGCACTGAAAGCGGATCTTTATGAAAACTGGACGGACGTATCAGGACTGCTGGCTGCGGATCCGCGCATCGTCGACTCGCCGAGGACGGTGAAGTATGTGAGTTACCGTGAACTGAGGACCCTGTCTTATATGGGGGCATCAGTACTGCACACAGATGCAGTGCTTCCTGTATCGGATATGGACATTCCGATCAATATCCGTAATACTGACCGGCCGGAGGATGCCGGAACGACTATTGTGCGCAAGCTTCCGAAGGGAGCAAAGAAGGATCCGATCATTGCGGTGGCCGGGCAGAGGGGAATGTCGGTCATTCAGGTGGAAAAAGTAATGGTCAGCGACGGGTCCGGCTTTTCTGCCATTATGCTGGATATCCTGCGGAACCGGCAGCTGCCCTTTGAACAGTGCCTTACCGGGATCGATACCGTCACTTTGGTCATCCGGAGCGATTATCTTGTACAGTGCAAAGAAAGCCTGTTTGAGGAGATTCGGGAAAAGCTGAATCCGGATTATCTGGGACTGAAGGAAAATCTCTCGATGATCGCGGTCATCGGAGAGAAGGGTACGGAGGTTTCGGATGCGAATGTGCGGGTCCTGCAGGCATTGACAGCGGCAGGAATCTCCATCAGCACAATGAATCAGGGAGCGGGTAAGCTCAATCTCCTGGTGGGAGTGCCGGAAGAGTATTATACGGAAGCGATCCGGGCGATCTACTCCACGATCGAAGAGCACACTTCATGAGGCGGTCATCGAAAAAGATCTGCGAGTGAATTCTGATTGAAAATCCCTCTTGACAAACCAGGAGGGATTTATTATAGTACTATTGTATTAATCGAGTAATACAATAGTACAGTAACACAGTTAGTATATCTTCACACAAGGAAAGAACCGGATGAAGTGGGAATTTAAAAATGGGGTTCCAATCTATCAGCAGATCATCGAAATTCTTCATATGCGTGTGGTGAACGGGACATATCCGCCCGGCAGCAGGATCCCGGCGGTGCGGGAACTGGCGGTGGAAGCTGGGGTCAATCCCAACACCATGCAGAGGGCACTGGCCCAGATGGAGCAGGAAGGTCTGTTCATCTCCTGGCGTACCAGCGGAAGGACGGTCACAGAGGATGTGGGAAAAATCGAGGAACTCCGCGAAAAGATGGGAAGCCATTTTGTAGAGGAACTGTTTACGGGATTGCGGGAGCTGGGATTTTCGGATGTTCAGATCATGAAGACTGTGAAGGATCATATTGAACAGCAGGGTGTGGAATCATTACAGGAGGAACTATGAGCGTACTGTTTGAATGCAGAGACCTGGCAAAGTCCTACGGGAAAGTGCAGGCCTTAAAAGGAATAAACCTTCAGCTTGAGAGCGGGAGGATCGTTGGGCTTCTCGGGCCGAACGGAAGCGGTAAGACTACTCTGATCAAGCTGGCCAACAGGCTGCTGCAGCCTTCATCCGGGAGTATCCGGATCGCAGGAGAAGAACCCGGGATCCTCACAAAGGAAAAATGTGCATATCTGCCGGACAAGGATTTCCTTCCCGACTGGATGAAGACTTCAGATCTGTTGAATTTTTACGGGGATTTCTATGGGGATTTTGACAGGCCAAGAGCGCAGGCAATGCTGGCGAACTTGGATATTCCGGAAAAGATGAGTCTCAAGAAGATGTCGAAGGGTACAAAAGAGAAGGTCCAGCTGATCCTGACCATGTCCAGGGATGCGCAGGTCTATCTGCTGGATGAACCCATTGCCGGAGTGGATCCGGCTGCGCGGGATTACATCCTGCGGACCATCATCAATAATTACCGGGAGGATGCTCTGGTGATCATCTCCACGCATCTGATCGCAGATGTGGAATCAGTGCTGGATGAGGCAGTATTCCTCAAGCAGGGAGAGATCGTTCTGCATCAGAGCACAGATGAACTTCGGGAACAGACCGGAAAGAGCGTGGATGAATATTTCAGGGAGGTATTCAGATGTTAGGAAAGCTGCTTAAATATGAGATCAGGGCAATGGGCCGCATCATGCTTCCTCTGTACCTGGTGATGATCTTTATCGCAGGCCTGTTTGCCGTAAATATGAGAATGAGCATGTCCGGGAATGCGAAAGCGCTTCTGGAGAAATTCGCACTGATCACGGGCTTTTTGTTTTTTGCGGCCATTATGGCAGTTGGGGTCGTTATGCTGATCATGGTCATTCAGCGCTTTTACCGGAATCTGCTTGGAACGGAAGGATATTTGATGTTTACACTTCCTGTTACGACCCTTCAGCATATTATCAGCAAAGCACTGACCTCACTGATCTGGATCGTGATCGGAATCGCTGCGGGAGCTGCCGCAGGCTTCCTGATGGTGGGGATTCTCAGCAATATTCCGGAGTTCATGAAAGAGCTGCAGGATACATGGAAGATGTTTTTCTCCACAAAGGATCTGGCAGCGAAAGTGATTCTGCTGGTGATCCTCCTGATCATTGGTATAATAGAGAGTCTGTGTAAAGTATATGCTGCGATGGCAGTCGGGCATCAGCTGTCTTCTCATCGTGTGATCGGGAGTGTCGGGGCATATATCGGATTTGGCATTGTGGAGCTGATTCTGGGAAATATTCTGTCCGCTGATAATGCATTGTTCGGAAAGCTTATCGGTGCGTTCAACCAGGCAGTCAGTACTATTCCAAACAGTGTTTTGATTCAGCTGATCATTGTCTCTGTGATCGGGACAGCTGTTTACGGAGTTCTTGCCTGGTTTTTGCTGGACCGTCATCTGAACTTGGAATGATCCGGAAATTAATATTATTTCACTTTTCGATGATGGGAGGATATGATATAATGAAGCGTCTGGTCCGCAGGGCTTTACAGGGCGGTCCGGATGCTTCTTTTTTGTTTGGATCATTTATCAGGAAAGCCCGGTATACCTTTATGATTGGAATCTACGATTACACAGTAGTGCTTACCTATTGTTCACTGATATCCGCATCGCTTGGAATCATAGTATGTCTGCATGGAATCGGACACCCCTTTTACGGGGTCTTCTTCCTGCTGCTCTCCGGATTATGCGATACATTTGACGGCAGAGTAGCCAGGTCAAAAAAGAACCGTACAGCCATGGAAAAAAGTTACGGCATTCAGATCGATTCACTGGCTGATCTGGTGGCCTTCGGAATACTTCCGGGATGTATCGGCATAGCGATGCTGCGTGTAAGCAAGAGGTTTTCCGATGTGCCTCATATCCGTCATGTCAATCCGGATGATAAGCTGGTACTCTATCCCATCGCGCTGATGATCATTGTCATTCTTTACATTCTTGCAGCAATGATCCGTCTCGCTTATTTTAATGTCATGGAGGAAGAGCGCAGCCATACGGAAAATACCGCCCGGAGATATTATACAGGACTTCCGGTCACTTCGGCTGCACTGATCTTTCCGACGGTAATGCTGATCCAGTTCCTTACAGAAACGGATCTGACGATGCTTTACTTTGGCGTGATGGTGGTTGTATCATTTCTGTTCGTTTCGAAGATCCGGGTGCGAAAACCGGGTCTGAAGCTGATACTGGCAATGATCGCCATAGGAGCGGTGGAATTTGCGCTTCTGGTTTTTATTCACTGGCGTGCCGGCGGTATCTGAGAGACCGGATGGAACGGAAAATGAAATAGTATAAAAGGAGAGTACGGACAAGAGGAAGGAAAATGAACACGCTGGAATTTCTGTACGGCACTGCGTTCGGGCGCATCCTTCTGCGGCCGCTTGCCGGAAAGCACGTATCCGCTCTGAGCGGGAGACTGCTGGATACCGGGGCTTCGAAAGTATTGATTCCGGTCTTTATAAGAAGGTATCACATGGATGTATCCGAGTATGATCTTACCCGGATACATTCTTTTAATGACTTTTTCTGCCGGCCCATAAAGCCGGGGATGCGGCCTGTGGATATGGAGCCGGGTCATCTGATCGCTCCGTGCGACGGGCTGCTGAAGGTATATACGATCAGCGAAGACCGGATCCTGCCGGTGAAGCAGAGCGCTTTCACCCTGAAAGAACTGCTTCAGGATGAGAATCTCGCAAAACGTTATGAGGGAGGAACATGTGCAGTGTTCCGGCTTTGCGTAAATCATTATCACCGGTATTGCTATGCGGACACCGGAAGGAAGAGCGGGAACTGCCGCATCAGCGGCCGGTTCCATACCGTCCGCCCGGTGGCGCTTGCACACAGGCCGGTATTTACGCAGAACGCCAGAGAATATACGCTGATCCGGACAGCCCGGTTCGGAACGATTCTTCAGATGGAGGTCGGAGCCATGCTGGTGGGACGGATCCGGAACCTGAAAGGTGCAGGGCAGGTGATCCGGGGAGAGGAAAAAGGAATGTTTCAGTATGGAGGATCTACCATTATTCTTCTGCTGGAAAAGGAAAAGGTAAGGATCCGTCAGACGATCCTTGAAGCATCGCTGCGGGGAGAGGAGATACCGGTTCGGATGGGAGAATGGATCGGGACAGAACTATGAAAGAAAAGATATGCGCAGTGTTTCCGCCTTATGCCTGGCTCCCGCTGTTTGCGGTGCTGGCTTTCAATTCAGTCGTGTACAATGGAACGCGCATTTTCAACGCCGGCAGAATTCATTACAGTATGTGGACTGCGGTAGATGATGCCATTCCCTTTTTTACACCTTTTGTGGTGATCTATGTTCTTGCCTTTGTGCAGTGGGGAATCGGCTATATTCTGATCGGCCGGGAAAGCCGGGAAGCATGCTTCCGTTTTTATACGGCGGATATTTTTGCGAAAATCATAGCACTGGTGTTTTTTCTTGCGGTGCCGACGATGATCGTACGGCCTGAAGTGACCGGAAACAGTGTGTTCGATATGCTGACCCGGTTCATTTTCCGGGTGGATGCGGCAGATAATCTGTTTCCCTCGATCCACTGTTTGGAGAGCTGGATGTGTTTTCGCAGCGCATTGTTCCTCAAAAAAGTGCCGAAATGGTATGCGCCTGTCTCCCTGTTGTTTTCCCTGCTGGTGTTTGCGTCGACGGTGATGCTCAAGCAGCATGTGTTTGTGGATATCCCGGGAGGGATCGCTGCCGTGGAGATCGGGCTGCTGCTGTCGGACATGGTGAGGCGGAGACATAAGAGGTCAGAAGGCCGAACATGAAAGTGTTCTTGAAAAGGAGTGGGAATAATATGGCAGAGCTGCAGGAAAAATATGAGTCATTGATCCGCATCCTGAAAGGTCTTGAAAGTGTTGCGGTCGCCTTCTCGGGAGGAGTCGATTCCACCTTTCTTTTGAAGGCTGCGTCAGATGCACTGGGTGAGCGGGCGGCCGCAGTGACAGTCCGCAGTGTATCCTTTCCGCAGCGGGAGGAGCGCGAAGCCAGAGAATTCTGCGAAGAGCACGGCATCCGGCAGATCTTTACAGAGGTCGACCAGATGGCGGTTCCGGGATTTGCGCAGAATCCGCCCGACCGCTGCTATATCTGCAAGAGTGCGCTGTTCCGTAAGATCCGGGAAACTGCTGCGGAAAATGGTCTGCAGTGTGTTGTGGAGGGCTCCAATACCGATGACGCCGGAGATTATCGTCCCGGCATGCGGGCTCTGGCGGAACAGAAGATCTTAAGTCCTCTGCGGGAAGCACTTCTGAGCAAAACTGAGATCCGGCTGCTTTCCAGACAGATGGGGCTTCCCACCTGGGATAAACCCTCCTTTGCATGCCTGGCCACCCGCTTTGTGTATGGGGAGGCGATCAGTCCGGAAAAACTCCGGATGGTGGAGATGGCCGAACAATGCCTGATGGATCTTGGGTTTCACCAGTTTCGCTGCAGAGTTCACGGCGATCTGGCGCGTATTGAACTCCCGGAGGAGGCACTGCCGGAGGCAGTGGAAGCAGGAACCCGGAAAAAGATCACTCATACGCTTCGCAGCCTCGGATTTGCCTATGTGGCGCTGGATCTGGACGGATACCGGCAGGGGAGCATGAATGAGACACTTGGCGAAAACAGATAAAAAAGTTTCGATCTGTACCCGATGACATTTCCCGGGAAGCGTGAAAAGGAAGCCGGACGAGTGGGATGCCGGGGGAATATTGAAAACGAAGACAGGAGCAAAAACATGGAGCAGCGGGAACTGGAACAGCTTCTTCAGAAAGTGGCACAGGGATCCGCAACGGTGCAGGAGGCGCTGCTGCAGATCAAAAAGGAACCATATGAGGATCTGGGATTTGCAAAACCGGATCATCACAGGAGTATCCGGCAGGGAATCGCTGAAGTGATCTACGGTGAGGGAAAGACTCCGGAGCAGATCCTGGCGATCGCCGGGAGCCTGCAGCGGCACGGGCAGAGGACGGTGCTGATCACACGGATGGCACCGGAAGCTGCCGTTCTGCTGGAGCGCAGCGCGGCGGAAATGTTCGACGGAAAATTTCAGTATGATCCGGTCAGCCGCATTGGGCTCGCAGGAGAACTTCCGCCTCCCGATACGACCGGTTCGATCGTGATCGCGACCGGCGGGACCAGCGATATCCCGGTAGCAGAGGAGGCAGCGTTCACGGCTCTTGCATACGGAAACAAAGTGACCCGTCTGTATGACGTGGGTGTTTCCGGGCTGCACCGTACACTTTCCCATCTGGACGAGATCATGAACGCGAGAGTGATCATAGCAGTCGCCGGTATGGAAGGGGCACTGGCCAGTGTGATCGGTGGACTGGCGGACTGCCCGGTGATCGCGGTTCCGACCAGTGTGGGTTACGGAGCTTCCTTCGGCGGCATGGCAGCACTGCTGTCCATGCTTAACTCCTGTGCCAGCGGTGTGAGTGTGGTCAACATCGATAATGGCTTCGGAGCAGGATATCTTGCAAGCATGATCAATCATATGTAAGGATCTACGGGGACCCCAATAGCTCTGGGGTCCCCGTAGGCTTAAAAGCAGGGCTTTCTGCCGGATAAAGAATAACCCCCCGGGGGGCTTATGAAGAAGAAAAAAGAATGGTAAGATCATGAACAGATCTGTGTGATGACCGCATTGCAGCCGGAAGGACCGCGAGGTTTGGTGACGCTGCCGTGTTTGTGCGGAAAGGAGGCCTCTGCTCATGAATCTTACATCCATCTTATCCGAAAACAAGGCATACTGGACCGGCCGCGCCGAAGGGTATTCAAAAGTCAATCAGGAGGAACTGGCAACGGATCAGCGGCGCAAGTGGAAGAACTGTATCCATGAACAGATCAGCCGGCAGTTCCCTGGTATCCCTGCTTCGAAGATCCGTGTCCTTGAAGTCGGGACCGGTCCCGGTTTTTTTGCGATACTTCTGTGTGAGATGGGTTATGATGTGACTGCCATCGATCTTACGCCTGCGATGCTGGCGGAGGCAAAGAAAAATGCCGGCGAAGCCGCCGGCAGGATCCGTTTCCTGGAGATGAATGCGGAGGCCCTCTCCTTTACGGACGGGTCGTTTGATGTGGTGATCAGCCGCAATCTGACCTGGAATCTGCCGCATCCGCGCAAAGCCTATGCAGAATGGTCGAGGGTGCTGCGAAGCGGCGGCCTTCTCCTGAATTTTGATGCGAACTGGTACTCTTATCTGTTCGATGAAGAAGCCCAGGCAGGGTATGAGAGTGACCGCGCCAACACAGCCCTTATGGGGTTTGAGGATCAGAATATCGGTGAGAATTTTGATGTGATGGAGGACATTGCCCGGCGCATCCCGCTTTCCGGAATCCGCCGGCCTGCATGGGACCTGAATATTCTCTCCGGACTGGGGATGATCCCCCGGGGCGAGGAGCAGATCTGGCAGTATGTGTGGTCTGATGAAGAAAAGGTAAGTTTTTCATCTACACCGATGTTTCTTGTGCATGCGGCAAAGCAGGAGCAGCCTGCAGGATCTCAATGATCTGCCGCTTATAATTCAGAAATTCATCCGTAAGGGTAAAGCCTTTCCGATGGGTCCGGCCGGGTTCGATCTTCAGCTGCTGATGGATCTGTCCCGGATTGCCGGTCATGATATAGATGCGGTCCGACAGCAGGATCGCCTCATCGATGTCATGGGTGATGAACAGTGTGGAAAGATCGATCTTCTCCATCACATCGAGATACCATTCGTGGATCTGTCCCTTGGTAATGGTATCCAGCGCGGAAAACGGTTCATCCAGAAGCGCTACCCTGGACTTTGAGAGATAGGTCCGCAGCAGCGCGGCTCTCTGCCGCATTCCGCCGGAAAGCTGGCTGGGATACAGATACTGGGCACCGTTCAGCCCAAAAGACGAAAAATAAGGGTCCGCCTCCCGGCGGGCCTCTTTTTTACGGGCACCTTTCAGGACCAGCGGAAGGGAAACATTATCGATGATCTTTTTATGAGGCAGGAGAAGATCCTTCTGCAGCATATAGCTGATCTTTCCGGGTTTTCCGGTGATATCTTCCCCTTCCAGAAACACCTGCCCTTTTTCCGGCTGTACCAGACCGGACAGCACATGGAACAGGGTCGTTTTTCCGGAGCCGGACAGGCCGAGCAGGGAGACGAGTTCTCCCTGCTCCAGACAGATGTCGATATCCTGAATGATCGTCCGTCCGCCGTATTCCTTGGTGATATGACTTGCTGTAAGTAAGCTCATTTCATTTTCCTCTGCATGGCCCGCATTTTGAGCACGGCTTATTCCGGAAGATAATCGTTGGAGTAGCCTTTTCCTGTCAGATCGGTTCCGGTCAGACCGTTGCTGTAAAGCCAGCCGTAGAAAGCATCCCAGCGCTCCGGGTCGATCACGCCCCAGGCGGGAGCATCCGCAATGTACTGATCGGAAAGCCATTTCTGGCTTGCGTATACCAGTTCCTGCGCATCGCCGAGAGAACCGGTGGAGTCTCCTGCAATGAGCATGTCTGCCGCTTCCTCGGGATTTTCGACGGCATATTCATATCCCTTTGCAGTTGCGGCAAGGAAAGCCTTTGCGGTCGCAGGATCATTTTCCAGGAAATCATTATTGGCGATGATGACCGGAGTATAGTAGTCAAGCTCTGGAGTCAGGTCGCCGAAGCTCCAGTAATCCACGTCTACGCCTTCAACCTGGGCATTGATGCCGCTCCAGCCGTAGAAGATCCAGACTGCGTCGGTCTGATGGGCTGCAAGAGCTGCAGGTTCATCGGTGATATCATTGGGAATGAGCTTCACTTTGGAAAAATCTCCGCCGTCCTGCTGCATGACATATTCGATCATGGCCAGCTCGATGGGGGATTCCCATGTAGAGTAGGTTTTTCCCTCAAGACCTTTCGGGGAATCGATTCCGTCACCGGCACGGGAAACGATACCGGAAGTATTATGCTGGATCAGGGCGGCGACCGCGGTCACTCCGAGAGGCTCGTCCATATCGAAAGCAGCAGCGATCGTATCCTGGGCATCTATGGCAAACTGGGCCTGCCCCGAGGCACACATCAGCGGAGCACCGTTCTCGGGCGGCTGAACGATCGTCACATCCAGACCGGCTTCCTCATAATAACCGAGCTGCTGTGCGGCGAAAAGGCCCGTATGATTTGTGTTCGGCGTCCAGTCCAGGCATACGGTGATCTCTTTTGTTTCCTGTGCCTCACCGGCCAGGACATTTCCGGAGCAAAGCATCATTCCGGCAGCCGCCGCGGCGAGCATGCCTGTATTCAACAGCCTGTTTTTTTTCATTTTTATGCAGATCCTTTCTTGTTTTTCCTGTCAGTCAGAGTGATACATACATTTTTTCATTATTCCCGCGCAATACCCGGGAGTGAAGTCCCGGTTAATTTCGCGCAGAGTGTTCTGCCCGCAGATGCGGCATGGAAATGTCCCGCAGGATGTTCACCAGCCACATCAGAAGCAGGCTGATGATCACGATCAGCAGGATCACGGCGAACATCCGGTCAAACGCATAGGCTTTGCGTGAGCGGGTCATGTACACGCCGAGACCTTCAAAACCGCCGAGCCATTCGGAGATCACTGCCCCGACAACGGCATAAGATGCGGAGATCTTCAGACCGGAGAAGAACTGAGGCAGTGCTGCCGGAAACTGGGCATGACGGAAGATCTGTACCCGGGACGCGCCCATAGCCCTCATGAGCCGGATGGTATCGGGATCCACGCTCTTATAACCGTCCAGCAGTCCTACCGCGATCGGAAAGAAGGTCGTAATGACGACCAGAGTGATCTTCGGCGCCATGCCAAACCCCATCCAAAGGACCAGTACCGGTGCAAGGGCAATGGTAGGGATCGTCTGGGTGATGATCATGATCGGATAAAACGCCTTCTGCAGAAGCTCAAACCGGTCCAGCAGCGGAGCCATGACAAAGGCCAGCACAACGCCGATCATCAGGCCGTAAGCTGCTTCCTGCAGTGTGACCGCCGCGTGGGTCATCAGATTCGGAAGATCTCCGAAAAAGGCACTCACGACAGCAACGGGGGAAGGCAGCATATAGGCAGGCAGGACTCCCGAGGAACACAGCACCTGCCACAGGAGGATGATCCCGGCAAGCGCGAGAACAGCGGGAAGTTTATTTGTGATATTTTCCAATTTTTCTTTCAATGGAAAGAACCTCTCCTTCAGGCTTATAGCTGACTTTCACATACGCTGCTACGGACGGTGCGCCTGCGCGGATCGCGATATGCTGGCATTCCTTTACGATATCCATCAGTTCATCATACGGACCTTCGATGGTCGTCTCAAAAGGACCTACATAATAATTGTATCCGCAGGATGCGATATAAGCGATCACTTCGTCAACGATGCGAATCAGCTCCTCGTCATTTGCTGCTGCAGGCAGAGACTGAATAGCTACACTTGCTTCCATGGTGTGTTTCTCCTTTCTGAATTCAGAGTAAGTAATGATGTTGTTATGCCAGGATTATTGCCTTGGGAGAAACCTGGGGATATCCCCTTCGAGACAAAAAAGGATCCCATTGCAAAGCAAAGGGATCCTTCAAATACTCTTTCTCCTGCTTCCCTACGCCGGTATTAGCCGGATCAGGTAATAAGGGTCTGTAAAGATACAATCTCAGCTTTCGCTCCCCTAGCATTTACAAGCTGATTATAGTCAGTGAAGGCTAAAGTGTCAAATTCTTTTTGCAATTCTATCCCCCCATGGGGCTTACGGAGGCCTTTTTTCTGTGCTACCATTTTCCTGTAATGAACAGAATAAATCGTATTTCTGACAGTTTCGGGAAGAATTATTGAGGTTTCTGACTCCCCGGTCTTGAGGTGGCTTTGTGAAAAAATATGTCATAAAACGGCTGCTCCAGCTGATACCGATCCTGCTTGGGATCACATTTCTTTCATTTGCCATGATGCGTATGGCGGGAAGTGATGCCGTTACGGAGATCTATTCCAATCAGTCCGGAGCGGTAAGCGCTGAGGTGATCGAGCAGGCGAGGGAAAAACTCGGACTGGATAAGCCTTTTCTTGTGCAGTATGTCTCCTGGCTCGGCGGTCTGCTCCGGGGGGATATGGGAGTAAGTTATGTGTCAGGGAAAAACGTTTTTCAGACGTTTATTTCGAAACTTCCGGCAACGCTTCTGCTCACATTTCTCTCTGTGCTGCTTACGATATTGATCTCGATTCCGCTGGGAATACTGGCAGCTGTGAAGCATGACGGAATTGTGGATTATCTGCTGCGTTTTCTGAGCTTTATCGGGAATTCTCTTCCAAATTTTTTCGTTGCGCTGCTGTTGATGCAGCTGCTTTCGATCCGGCTCGGGTGGCTGCCGGTAATAGCCGGTGGGACCAATCTTCGGAGCGCGATCATGCCCACCCTTACGCTTGCCATTGCCATGTCTGCGAAATATCTGCGGCAGGTAAGGGCGACCGTGCTGGATGAATTGTATAAAGACTATACAACAGGCGCCAGAGCCAGGGGAGTAAGGGAAAGTGTGATCCTGTGGAAAAGCGTGCTGCGTTCATCGCTTCTGACGATCGTTACGCTGCTCGCGCTGTCGATCGGAAGCCTGCTGGGCGGTACGGCGATCATTGAGAACATTTTTCTGTGGGATGGTGTCGGCAAGCTGGCGGTAGACGCGATCACCATGCGCGATTACCCGCTGATCCAGGCGTATGTGGTGTGGATGGCGATCATTTATGTTGTGATCAATCTGATCACGGATCTTCTGTACCATGCGCTGGATCCGCGTATCCGTCTGGGGGTGAGCGAATGAAAGAGACAAGTGCTGCATCAAAAACGCCGATACCGGTCCGGATACAGAAGATCCGCAGGGATACAACAAAGGTCCGGCTGATCGTATTTGGAATACTGGCCGGAATGCTGATCGTCTGTTCGATTTTTTCCAAATATCTTTGTCCCTATGATCCTTATCTGCAGGACCTTTCGATCGCAAAGGCTCCTCCGGGGCCCGGACATCTGTTCGGTACGGACCGGTACGGCCGGGACATGCTCTCCAGAGTCATCATCGGCAGCCGGACTAGCATTTTTTCCACACTGCTTCTGGTCGCGATCATTACAGTCACCGGGACCGCGATCGGAGTGATCTGCGGATGGCACGGGAAAAAACTGGATACGGTCCTGATGCGTATTTCTGATATTTTTCTTGCTTTTCCGGGTCTGGTTTTTGCACTTGCTGTGGCCGGCGTACTTGGGGGAGGGCTTCATAATGCGATCATTGCGCTGGCTGCGATCAGCTGGCCGAAGTATGCCCGTATCGCCAGGAGCCAGACGCTCGCGCAGAAGGAGACGGTATATTTACAGGCAGCTGTCTTGTCGGGCAGCAGCACTGTAAAGATCATTTTCAGGCATCTGATCCCGAATATCATCGGACCGATCCTGGTCACATCCATGCTGGACATCGGAACGATGATGATGGAGCTGGCAGGGTTAAGTTTCCTCGGACTCGGAGCAAAACCGCCAATGGCAGAGTGGGGCAGCATGATGAGCGATTCCCGAAGCATGATGGCAACGCTGCCATGGATCACATTCGCCCCGGGGTTTGCGATCTTTCTGTCGGTCATGATCTTCAATCTTCTGGGTGATACGATTCGTGATTATGCGGACCCCAGAATGAGAGGACGCTGAAAGCCGGGAGACGGAAAGGGGAACATTGCGGGGCAAAAACGCGGAAATATGGAAAAACAGTCGGAGAATGCAGCGGGAGAAAGCTCTCGTGTGAGGAGAGATACGGTTCATGGAAGAGATTCTTCGGTATGATCATGTAGATATTTCATATAACGGCAAAGTGGTAGTCAAAGATATCAGCTTTACCCTTCGGGAAGGTGAGATCCTGGGAATCGTGGGAGAAAGCGGAAGCGGAAAATCCACTTTGCTCAAAGCGGCCATGGGATTGCTGGGCCAGAATGGAATGGTGACCCGGGGGGACATTTTCTTCCGCGGAAAAAGCATGGTGGATATCTCTCTGAACGAAAGGCGCCTTTTCAACGGAGAGCAGATCGCAATGGTGTTTCAGTATGCCGGCAGTTCCTTCTGCCCGATCCGTAAAATAGGGGACCAGCTCTTCGAGAGCTATCGGGAACATCGGGCAGTCTCATTGAGGGATTTTGAGGCAGAAGCACAGGCGCTGCTGATAAAGCTGGGCTTTGAAAACAGCCGCAGAATCCTGGACAGTTATCCGTTTGAGCTGTCCGGCGGTATGCAGCAGCGTGTGGGTATCGCTGCAGCGATGCTTCTGCGTCCGCCGCTCCTGCTGGCGGATGAACCAACATCCGCACTGGATGTTTCCGTACAGAAGCAGGCTGTGGAGGAGATGCTGCTGGTTCGTAAACAGTTTGGCACAGCGATCGTGATCGTTACGCACAATATCGGCGTAGTAGGAGCGATGGCGGACCATGTACTGGTGATGCAGGGAGGAAAGTGCGCTGAGTACGGGCAGACCCGGCAGATACTTTATGATCCGCATGATGCATACACCAGAAAGCTGATGGATGCAGTACCAAGACTCAAAAGGTAGGAAACAGACATGGAACCGGTTTTACGTGTTGAGCAGTTGACCAAGATATACCGAAAGGGCAGCTTCGGAAAAACACATTCCGAGGTGACCGCAGTGCGGGATCTTTCGTTCTGTCTTATGCGGGGGGAATGCCTCGGCCTGATCGGGGAGAGCGGAAGCGGAAAGAGCACTGCCGCGAAACTGATCACACTCCTGACGGATGCCACAGAAGGAAGAATCCTGCTGGACGGTGAAGATATCACCGGATGGAGAGGAAAGAAACTCCGCCAGGCCTACCGGAAGATGCAGATGGTGTTTCAGTCACCGGCGGATTCTTTTGACCCGCGCCGGACACTGGGGGACGGGATCGGCGAAAGCCTGCTGAACTCCGGAACGCGGCGCGCCCAGGCAAAGGAAGAGATCAAAAAGCTGTTGGTAATGTGCGGTTTGAGTGAAGAATTTGCGGAAAAGTACCCGCACGAGGTGAGCGGAGGCCAGTGTCAGAGAGCGGCAATTGCCCGCGCGATCGCGATCCGTCCGGAAGTGCTGATCTGTGATGAGGCGACCTCTGCGCTGGATGTGACGGTACAGAAAGAGATCATTGCTTTGCTGAACCGGCTGCGCTGGGAACAGGGGGCGAATCTGTCCATCTTATTTATCTGCCATGATATCGCGTTGGTGCAGCAGTTCTGCGACCGGGTGATCGTAATGTATCATGGGCAGATCGTGGAGCAGGGGACTCCGGATGAGGTGATCCGGGATCCGAAAGATGAATATACGCAGAGACTGATCAACAGCATTCTGTAGTGCAGAAAAAAGCCGGGAAGGCCAGATCAAAGAAGAATACAGGAAAGACAGCAATGGAAGAATACAGATACATGGAACCGATCAAACAGGAAGTACTTCACTACTGGGCACAGCGGGCGGATGCTTTTGAAACACAGCGCCTGCGTGAGTTCGAAAGCGAGAAGCGCCAGCGCTGGATGATGGAGTTTCAGCGTTATATTCCGCAGGACCGGAGACTGAAGGTGCTGGATATCGGTACGGGAACCGGCTTTTTTGCCTGCATGCTGGCAGCGGAAGGCCATGAGGTGACCGGAATCGATCTGACACCCGAAATGATCTGCGGCGCGCGCAGCACTGCTGAAAAACTGGGTGTAGATGCCCAGTTCCGGGTAATGGATGCGGAAGAGCCGGACTTTGAGGATGAAAGTTTTGACGTACTTGTAACACGCAACCTCACCTGGACGCTGCCAAATATGGATAAGGCTTATCGGGAATGGCACCGGCTTCTCTGTCCGGGCGGAGTACTGGTCAATTTTGACGCAGACTATTGCCGGGCTGCGGAAGAAGAGGTGGAATTGCCGGAAAACCATGCGCATAAGCTGATACCGGATCATCTGCAGCGTGAGAACGAGGTCATCACGATGGAGCTTTCAGCCTATCAGATGCCGCGTCCGCAGTGGGATGTGCAGCTGCTGGTAGAAGCCGGGTTTGAGCGTATCAGCGTGGATATGGGCGTTTACCGGAGAATCTACAGGGAGATCGATGAATTCTACAATCCGGCTTCGATCTTCACGATCGCAGCCTGGAAGTAAGGGACGGTTCTGTGTCCCATGATAATTTGAAGATGTGAAAGGGCCCTTTGCATCTTTAAATATAGAACAACTGGCATGCAAAGAGTAGAAAGAGAGGATTCCGTCATGAAGTGGAAACTGACATGGAAGAATGGACTGACTGCCATTGGTGCGGCATGTATAGCGGCAGCTGTCGTATGCACAGCATTTGCCGGAGACGGAGCACAGAAGAAAATGGTGATCGGTGATACGACATTCAATTCCGAGAACTGGGAAGAGACGATCGATCCGCATACGACCTATAATGGCTGGCCCTGCATCCGTTACGGTGTGGGTGAGACCTTGGTACATTATTCTGATTCCATGGAGATCGAGCCCTGGCTGGCAAAGAGCTGGGAGAATGTGGATGAACTTACCTGGAAGATCACGCTTCAGGAAGGGGTGACCTTTTCCAGCGGAAGAGAGATGGATGCGGAAGCGGTGAAACAGTGCCTGGAGCATCTGATCGAAGTACATGACCGCGCACCCGGAGACCTGATGATCGAGAGCATTGAAGCGGACGGCCTGGAACTGACGATCCATACCAGTGAGCCGCGGCCGGCTCTTCTGAATTATCTGGGCGATCCCTATGGATGCATCATTGATGTGGACGCGAGTGACTTTGAGACCGGTGTTGTCGTCGGAACAGGTCCTTATATTGCGGTGGATATGCTGACGGACGATCATCTTACCTTGGTAAAGAATGAGAACTACTGGAACGGAACACCGAAGCTCGATGAACTGACGATCCGTACGATCTCCGACGGAAATACGCTTGCTATGGCACTGCAGTCCGGAGAGATCGATGCCGCTTATGGTATGGCATATGAGAGCTACCCGCTGTTTGAGAATCCTGCTTATCAGTTTTCAGGTATTGCTACTTCACGCGCATTTTTCGCATGGATGAACTATGAAAGTCCGGTCATTCAGGATCCGGCAGTGCGAAAAGCCATCGCAATGGGCATTGACAAAGAAGGCTTCGTCGCTGTTCTGCTTGACGGTCATGGAAGTGTCGGCAATGGTGCATTTCCGGAAGGCCTTGGCGGTTTTGGCGGTGAGAATGTGACAACAGAAACGTATGATCCGGAAGGCGCCAAGGCGGTCCTGGAGGAAGCCGGCTGGACCGACAGCGATGGCGACGGCATCCGCGACAAAGACGGCCAGAAGCTGGTGATTCGCTGGCTGACCTATCCGAGCCGTCAGGAACTTCCGCTGCTGGCGGAGTCCGTGCAGGCAACATTAAAGGAGATCGGCGTGGAAGTGGAGATCAACTGCACGGCAAGCCGCCGCACCTTCCTGGATGATCCGACTACCTGGGATGTTTATGCGTCCGCTCAGGTGAATGCTCCTACGGGTGATCCGGAATATTTCTTTACGGTAGGCTGTCTGGATGAATCTGCCAGCAATTTCGGCCATTATCATTCCGATGCGCTGGAAGAGCTTGAAGCACAGATGAAGGGCGAATTTGATCCGGAAAAACGTGCACAGCTGGCGATCGAGATGCAGCAGACCATTCTGGATGACAACGCCTATGTGTTCTGCTCCTTCCTGGAGATGAATCAGATCTCCAAAGCCGAAGTAACAGGATATACGGCGCATGCATGCGACTACTATCAGGTGACAGCGGATCTGGATATGTCTTTCGCCAGCTTCGTGGAGCACTATACCCAGGATCTGAAGACAAGGCTGAAGGAAAATACCTGGAGCACGAAGGATCATATCATCCGGACGAAATTGATTCCCTTCTTTGGCAGGCTGAAAATGTGTGCCATTACGCCGCAGATCGTCATGACCTGGCAGAATGAGCTGCTGCGGTTCCGGGACAAGGATGGAAAGCCTTACTCTCCGGTCTATCTCCGCACCGTACAGAACCAGCTGACCGCCATCTTCAATCATGCCATGAAGTATTACAATCTCCGGGAAAACCCTTGCCGCAAAGCTGGTCCGCTCGGCAAAAAGAAATCCCGGGAAATGCTGTTCTGGACGAAGGAAGAATACCTGAAATTTGCCGATGCCATGATGGATAAGCCCAAATCCTTCTATGCCTTCGAGCTTCTGTACTGGTGCGGTATGCGGGAGGGCGAGCTGCTGGCGCTGACACCATCTGACTTCGATCTGGAGAAGGGCACCGTCACGATCAGCAAATCCTATCAGCGGATACACGGCGAAGACAAGATCACCACGCCAAAGACCGAAAAGAGCAACCGTACCATCACCATGCCGGATTTCCTGACGGAGGAAGTGGAAGAATACATGGATTCCCTGGATGGGATCGGCAAGAAGGATCGCATCTTCAACTTCACCAAGGATTACCTGCACCATGAGATGAACCGCGGAGCAAAGCAGGCGGGCGTCAAGCGCATCAGGATTCACGATATCCGGCACAGCGCGATTAGTCTGCTGATTGACATGGGCTTCAGCGCCATTGCCATTGCCGATCGTGTGGGTCATGAAAGTATCGACATCACCTATAACTACGCCCATCTCTTTCCCTCCAAGCAGACTGAGATGGCGGCAAGGCTGAATATGGAAAGGGGTTGAAAGAATTGTCTGCAAAAGCATTGGACACGCATGGACGCTGGCGGAATATCACGGTGGCTTTCCTGGTTTCACCTGAGGAAGACAGCCAGATCGAAACGCTGGTCGGCTTGAGCGGTTTAACAAAACAGGATTACATCATGAGCCGCCTGCTGAACCGGGATGTGGTCGTCAAGGGGAATCCCAGGGTATA
>CACZZH010000033.1 GCA_902785635.1 uncultured Lachnospiraceae bacterium | reverse complement strand
ACATTTCGTCTGCCGCAGCAGTGATCCTCTGCGGCAGACAAACGATGCTCTTTACACGAAGAGCTGCTCCTTACATGAAGAGCTGCACTTTACATATAGAACTTGCGCAGATCCGCTTCGGTGGTGTCATCACCGATCGTGATCAGTTCGGTGCCTGTAAGACGTGCAAACATTTCGATATCCCTGCGGTCCAGCGCGGTGGATACCACAGAGTGATGTGCTCCGCCCGCATAGCACCATGCAGCGGTGCCGATCTCGAAATTGGGTTTATGGCGGTACATGATCCGTGCCACCGGAAGCTTGGGCATGGGCTTAGGCTGTTTCACCAGCTCAATGTCCGCGCAGATAATGCGGAAATGATCACCCAGATCGATCAGGGTGACCTGGATCCCGTCGCCGGTCACGCCGTCAAACACGAGACGTGCAGGATCATCCTTGCCGCCGATTCCCAGGTGATGTACCTGGATCTCCGGCTTGTTCGCCGCGAAGGAAGCCGGTACCTCAAGCATATGGGAAGCAAGCTCCAGTTCCTCGCCTTCGGTCAGGTCATACGTATAATCCTCAATGAAGCCGGTCGCGCCTTCTCTGCCCTCTGCCATCTTCATCAGAACTGAGGAGAATGCACTGATCTTATAGTCTCCTTCCGGTCCGAAACCAATGCCCTTTGCCATCAGGCTCTGCATTGCAAGACCCGGAAGCTGCGTCATCCCGTGCAGATCCTGGAAGTTGTCCGTAAAGGCAGTGATCTCATTCTTCTCCGCAAATTTCTCGAAAGCGATCTCATAACGAGCCTGCACCTTCACAGCCTCAATATTGTCAGTCGC
This sequence comes from uncultured Lachnospiraceae bacterium, assembly GCA_902785635.1. Taxonomy (GTDB): domain Bacteria; phylum Bacillota; class Clostridia; order Lachnospirales; family Lachnospiraceae; genus Merdiplasma. The sequence goes on along the minus strand of CACZZH010000033.1, from coordinate 18,448 downwards.
CATAGTGTACTTCTGTGCATACTCGGCCATCTTTGCGTCGACTTCCGCATCCGTGCAGGCGTCTGCCAGCTTTGCGATCTCACCGATGCCCCAGTATTTTACTTCCCAGCCGTACTTTATCTCACACTCGAGGCGGTTGCCGTCCGTCACTGCCACATCGCGCATGTTATTGCCGAAGGTAGCGATACGGGTATTCTTTGACAGGTCAATTGCCTTTGCGACCTGGGCAAAACGGCGGATCTTCTCCACCACATGGGCATGCTTATAATACCCTGCCACGACCTCGTGCGGAATATTCAGCTTGGCCAGAATGAAACCATACTCCCGATCCCCGTGAGCTGCCTGGTTCAGGTTCATGAAATCCATGTCGATCTCATCATAAGGAAGCTTTTCATTCGCCTGGGTGTGCAGATGAAGAAGCGGCTTGTGCAGCAGCTGAAGGCCTTTGATCCACATTTTCGCCGGTGAGAAGGTATGCATCCAGGTGATCACGCCTACGCAGTCGTCGTCGTTCATGACCGCTTTCATATCCGACACACAGATCTTAGAGGTCTCAACGGTGGGCAGCAGCTCCACAGCAATGGTTCCTGCCAGCTGTTCATTCAGGAAATCCACCATTTCCTTACAATCCGCCGCTACCTGCTTCAGGCACTCTTCTCCGTAAAGATCCTGGCTTCCGGGGATAAAATACAGTTTTTTCATGATATACTCCTATTTCCAAATACCAGGAGCCGCCCCTTTGGTGTGATACCGCTGCTGTGCGGCTCCTGTGATCCATTGGTTTTCGTACTGCAAAATCTTATTTGATAACTCTCAGGGATTCGCGATCCGCAAATACCGCAACAAACACCAGGAACACGACGCCCTGTACCAGCTGCTGTGCCTGTGTGGAAAGTCCGACCATGTTCAGACCGGAGGAAAGTACCACATACAGGGCAGAACCGATCACGATATTTGAGAAACGGGCTTTCGCACCGCCGGAGATCGGCATCCCGCCAAGCACCAGTGCGATCAGGATCTGTGTTTCAACCTGGTTGCCGCCGGAAGCTGTCACGGATCCCACTTTGATGGAATTGATAAATGCAGCAAAGCCGGTGATGGCGCCTGCCAGCACATATACAAGGAATTTCATGCGGTCCGTGCGGATACCTGCAAATTTCGCTGCTTTCTCACCTGCACCGATCGCCTTCAGATACATACCGAAGCGGGTGAAACGGAAGGCAAAGAATCCGATCACTACAACGACCAGCATGCAGATCAGTTTCATCCGGTCCGTATTGAGCATGATCAGCTTTGCGCTTCCCTGTACAGGTGCATTGGAAGTCAGATACTTGATAATGCCGCGGAACAGGAACATGGTACAGATCGTCACGATGAAGGATTTGATCTTACGGTTCACATAAAAGAAACCGTTGATCGCGCCGATCGCAGCACCGGTGGCAATTCCTGCTACGATAGCCAGCGGAATGCTGGTCTTGGACACCAGGCATACCACGATGGAGGCCATACCCAGAATGGAACCCTGGGAAAAATCCAGACCGCCCATGGTCATGACGAAGAATACGCCGGTTGAAGCGATCATCGTCACATAGATCTGGGTCATAGCCATGGAGAACTTCTGCACCATTCTTCCCTTGGTAAGGATGTTGAATACCACAAACACGACCACCAGCCCGATGATCGGAAGGAGCGAACGCAGCAGCGCTATATGGGAACGTTTCTTCAGTTCCTCTTCTTTGGATAACGTATTCGTATTTCCAGCCATAATCTCCCTCCTTAAACCATCTTCGCGATCAGGCTGTTCTCATCAAGTTCCGGACTGCGCATCAGCTCTCCGCTGATCGCTCCGTCCTTCATGATGAGAATGCGGTCGCACATTCCGATCAGTTCCATCAGCTCTTCCGAGATCATAATGATCGACTTTCCGCTCTTGCGCATCCGGTCCATCAGCTGATAGATATCCTGCTTCACCTTGATATCAATGCCTCGGGTGGGAGAATCCAGCACCAGGATATCCGAATCCTTGCCGATCCAGCGGGCAAGAACGACCTTCTGCTTATTTCCGCCGGAAAGATCCGATACAAACTGATCGGTGTCCACCATCTTGACGGACATCTCAGCAGCGTACGTATTTGCAAAATCTTTCATCTTCCGGTCGCTCAGCACACCCGGGAGGCTGGTCAGACTGTCCAGCGAAGGCAGGCAGATATTGTCGCCGATGCTCTGGTTCATGACTACGGATTCGTTGTCACGGTCCTTGGAAGTATATGCCATGCTGTGTTTGATCGCAGACGGGATATTGTTGATATGGGTCCCGTCGGCCAGTGTCACCGATCCGGTGCGGTCGAAGGATGCTCCGAAGCAGGCCTTGCCGACTTCATGCATACCGGATTCAGACAGTCCGCCGAAGCCCAGGATCTCACCTTTGTGAAGCTTGAAGGATACATCATGGATCTGTCCGGGAACGGATACATTGTCCACAGTAAGGACCACTTCGTCGGACACCTTCTCGCCGTAATCCGAACGATAGTAATCACCGGTCACTTCACGGCCTACCATAAGGCGCTTCAGTCCGTCCTCATCGATCTCACTGCTCTTGACGGTGTCGATATACACGCCGTCACGCAGGCAGGTGATGGTATCGGACATGCGCAGCACCTCCGGAAGGTCATGGGAAATAAAGATGATCGTATTTCCCTCGCTGCGGATCCGGTTCATCTGCTTGTAAAGTTCTTCACGGCCTTCCTGAGACAGAGCGGTCGTGGTCTCGTCAATGACAACGATCTTGGGCTGGAAGTAGGTGGCTTTTACGATCTCCACCAGCTTGCGGTCCTCAAAGTTGTAATCATCTACCATTGCGGAAGCCTTGATTCTGCCGAAGCCATATTTGTCCAGCAGGCCCTGCGCTTCCCGGTTCATGGCATTTGTATTTTTGATACCGAATTTCACAAAGCGGTCTTCGTGGCCCAGGAAGATGTTCTCCGCCACAGTCAGGCCGGACAGGGTTCCCAGCTCCTGCACGATAATGGACACGCCTTCATTGTTGGCTTCCACCTGGTTCTTCGGATGGATCTCTTTTCCGTCCAGGATAAAGTGGCCGCTGTCAATGGTGTAGATTCCCGTGAGCATGTTGGTGAGAGTCGATTTTCCGGAACCGTTCTCACCGATCAGCGCATGCACTTCACCCTTGTTGATATTAAAGGATACATTCTGCACTGCCTTCGTAATACCGAAGGTCTTGCAGAGGTTCTGAACCTGTAATCTTACTTCGCTCATTCCTCATTCCTCCTTCGTATTACTTAACGATCTCACCCTTGCTCACTTTCGTGGTCAGGGTAACGATGATCAGAAGCGCCAGACCTGAGATCACGTCGTTTACCGCGGTAGGTGCGCCGAGCGCCACAAATCCGTAATAGATGATCTGCAGGAAAAACTCACCGATAATGATAGCCTGGATCGGGATCCCGTACTTCTTCATGGCCATACCCAGGAAGCATCCCATGGTGGGATAGAAGTTACGGCTCATGGAAAGCATACCGGTCTCGGCAACCATGGAAGATCCGTAGCTGATGGTCAGCACTGCCTCCACTCCGAAGAATGCACCGGAGATGATAAACGCGAGAACCTTGTATTTATTTACATTAATACCCATGTTCTTGGCCACGAATTCATCGGAGCCGATCGCATAAGTGTATGTGCCGATCTTTGTGTAATTCAGCAGCAGATATGCCACTACAAATGCGATCACTGCCAGGATCAGGTTGCCCGGCATGGAGCCGAAGGCCCGCAGGTCGGACGGCAGTGTCGCGGACTGTCCGCCGGCGATATAGCTTGCGACTGCCTCATAGATCAGCGCAAGACCGGTGGTTACGATCATGGACGGAATGTGGAGCTTTACGTAGAACAGACCGTTCAGGGTACCCACGATCGCGCCGGTGAGCACACAGCCCAGGATCAGTCCGGGATAGCCCAGGCCGAAGCGGGAAGCAAGCACCGCTCCCACGATGGAAGAAAGCATGATATTTGCACCGATGGAGAAATCGAACATTCCCATGACCATGACGAAGAAAAATCCGACCGCACCGGCAGACACCATCAGAGATGCCTCAAAATAACTCAGAAGATTGAGCGGCTTACCGAAATTGCCCGGAGTAATGACTTTGAAGACCGCCCAGGACGCTATCACCAGAAGCACCAGCACCGCATAGCCCAGTGTCTTTCCGGACAGCTTTTTGTTGCCCGCAGAACTTGCAGAAGATCCCATAGGTTTCACCTCACAATAAATGTGGGCTGCCGCGCCAAATGCCGGCAAGCGACAGCCCCACTGCTATTCCAGCTTCACGTTTCCACGTTCAAACTGTTTTTTCTCTATTATTTTGCACGTGCAGCTGCATCCTCGATGGACAGATTAGCTGCGGTCTGAGCGAGTTCTTCCAGGCTCTGATCAGCCATGGCAACCAGTTCCTCAGAGGTGTAAGGAAGCTGATTTACGAAGTAGGTCTCATAATCAGCATAGTCTTCCGGAGAAGCTACATACAGATACGGGAACAGTACATCGTTGAAGGTGCCGCCGAAGTCGGTGTAGTTGCCTTTGATCGCATTGTAGACCATCATGAATGCGAACAGCGGATCGCAGTAATGTCCGCCGGACTCACCAGCCATGGAACCATTTCCAAGTCTCTCACCAAGATCCGGAAGGAAGTCTGTGGAAACAACAGCGATCTCACCGGTCTTTCCTGCTTTTTCGATAGCGCTGATCGCACCCTGCAGAGGCTCTCCGCCGCCGCCTGCCGGAATGATCGCATCGATGTTCGGGTCAGCCTGCATCAGAGCATCTGCTGCCTTTGCGCCGCCCTCGGAAGTGGTGCCTGCATACTGCGGATCGGACAGAACTGCCTGATCATCCGGATGAGCCTCGTTCCAGGCTTCAACGCCTGCCTGATAACCCTGCCATCTGCCAAGCCATGTAGCATCGCCCTGCTCCCAGCCGATCAGACCGATATCTCTGCAGCCTTTGTCAAGAAGGATGTTCACCAGCTTCTCGCCGTTCTCCGGCTCGTTCTCATGAACAGCGCCTACATAGTAATCAGACATTTTTGCCAGTTCATAGATGTCGGGATTGGCTTCTTCGCTGATGATGCGGAAGAACTGTGCCAGATAAACGCCTTCGTTATTGCAGGTGTTGATCGCGCTCATCATTTCGCTGTCTGCAGAGTTGCAGATGATGATGCCCTGGCAGCCTGCTGCACAAAGCGTATCAACAGAAGCGGTAACCTGCTCGGATACATGGCCCTGGTCCACATACTGAACATTAACGCCGAGAGCCTCAGCAGCTGCATCCAGGATGAGCTTACACTGGGAACCCAGAACGTCGGTGGAGCTCCAGATGGAAACACCGATCGTGATGTCTTCGTTTGCAATGTCATTTGCATAAGCCGGAACTGCGCCAAAAGCCATAGATCCGATCATGCTTGCAGTAAGAACCGCACTGATGAGTTTACGTTTCATTGTATTTCCTCCTTTATAATGATGAAATGAAACACGAAGTTGTGCGTACAAGTCGATGACCACTTCCTGCACATGTACCTGGCATCAGGGTTACAACTTCGAAAAACCCCAGCCCTTTCATGTGTACAACTATACGCTCATGTGGGTTTTCCTGTCAATACAAGAATCAAAAAACCGTACAGCTTCGGCAAGTTGTACAGTTTTAGGTGTCTGGTTTTATGCACAATTTCTCCCGCTCGGCCGGCACCCACGTGCCGGCAGCGGGATCTGTAAAAGCCGGGCTTTCAGTCTTTCTGACAAGCACAGGGATTCGTCCTTTTACGACAGGATGCTGTTTTCTGCCCAGTCCAGCATCTCCTCCTCGGAATATACGGTACGCTCCGGGCAGATCTCCCCGGGCTCCTGCCCATGATGAGAATACCACAGCGTATGCCATCCGGCAGCTGAAGCCCCCGCAATATCATTGACCAGAGAATCCCCGATCATCCAGGTGTTCTCCGGTACAAGACCCATACGCATCTGTGCCACATGGTAGATCTCCACGGACGGCTTTGCAAAGCCTGCTTCCTCGGAGACGACCACATTTCTTCTGGGAATCCACCGGGCAAGTCCCAGGCGCATATATTTCCCGAGCTGATGCTCATACGGCCCGTTCGTCAGGATCCCCATCTTCACACCGGCGGATACACACCGATCCATCAGCTGTGTCAGCGTCGGGGAAAGCTGGACTTTTCGCAGATTCTCCATATAACAATGCTGGAACATCTCCGCCTCCCGGTCGGACACAGGCTGTCCCAGGTCTTCCATGGTATACTGGATACGCAGTATGCGGGACTTGTTCAGATCCATCCGGTTCCGCTCCGTCCGGCGGAACATGGTGTTGCTGTAGCTGTGAAAGGTACGGTAAAAAAGTTCCGGATCATCCGGCATCTTTCCTGTCACTTCCGCGATCGCACTGCACACCGGGATGCTCTGATCATATAATGTATCATCTATATCAAATATGAATGCTGTTTTCGTCATTGGTTCCGTTATCCTGTTCCTCCGGATCTGCCTGCGGCATTCCGGAATCTGTAGTTTCCTCCGGTACCTCCCAGGCATCCGGATCATCTGCTCCGGCTGCATCCTCCTGCCCGCCGGCTATTTTTCGAAAGATCTTGATCTGAAGCGTGGAATTGAGGTATGAAAGGGCTGCAAATCCGGCAACCAGCCATACCAGGATTCCCCACACAAAGGTCGTCCCGTTCCAGAAGGTGAGAAGGATCGCTCCCGCGATCGCCGCCATCATAAGGACTGTTCTCGGAGCATTGGCGGCCGCCATCAGCAGGGAATTGCGCAGGGTATTCATAATGCTGTTGTAAAACCTGGCCTGCAGCGGGAACACATACAGTACCACAACGATCCAGATCAGCCCGCCTGCGGCTACCAGGTACCGCATGATCAGCCAGGAAGTGCCTCCCTGCGCGGAAAGCTGACGCAAAAACAGCATATCCAGCCCGAGTACGGCAGCCACTGCCAGCAGAATCAGCCAGATCAGCGTTGACTGGCGGAAATTCTCTTTGAATGCCTTGAAAAAGGATCTCCAGATATAGCCTTCACTTCCGTCCTTCATCTTCAGCGTCACATAGGACATGGCCGTGAGCGAAGCGCCGATGGTCACCACCGGAATACAGCAGACAATAAACAATATATTCAGGATCATGATGTCTGCCAGCTTCGAGAGAGCTTCAAAAACAGGGCCCTCCATACTGAAAATCGATCTCATGGTGTCTCCTTTCTCAACCACCGGAGCCTGGGAAGGGCGGGCCAGCATCAAATGGTCATCTTACGCCTGGCAATGCAGTCGGTCATCCACTTCCAGATGTCGTCGTAAACTTCCTGACGGTTCAGCTCATTCAGCACCTCGTGCCGGTCATTGGGATACAAATGACATTCAATATTCGTCATTCCCAGGGAACGAAGCTGAACCACCACCCGTTTCACGCCTGCGCCGAAATTCCCGACGGGATCCATCTCACCGGCGATGAAAAACATCGGAAGATCCTTCGGCATCCGTTTCAGGTTCTCGGTCTGCGTGAGATAATGAAGTGTGCGGAACATTCCGTAATAGCCGTTCAGCGTAAAGGTAAACTGCGTACGCCTGTCGGCAATATAGGCATCCACGACTTTCTCGTCCCGTGTAAGCCAGTCAGCGGGAGTCCTCGCCGGTTCGAAACGCTTGTTAAAGTTTCCCGTTGACATTTTCAGAAGCAGCGGACTGCGGTACATCCAGCCGTGCCTCCTTGCCTGCAGCCTGCACAGGATCATTCCCGTAACGGTCTCCGCCTCAGGATGATAAGCTGTGCCGCTGATAATGGCGCCGGTCAGATCCTTCCCGTACAGGCACAGATACTGTCTCGCAAGGAAAGAACCCATACTGTGTCCGAGCATGAAATAGGGTACATCCGGATATTTTTCATGTGTGCGGCGGTGCAGCGCACGCATATCGGAGAGCACTGCCCGGTCCGGCTTGTCATCCGCGAAGAAGCCGAACTTCTCCTCGGACTGGATGGATGCCCCGTGTCCGAGATGATCATTGCCCACGACTGCGAAGCCCTGATCCGCCATCCATCTGGCAAAATGATCATAGCGCTCAATAAACTCCTGCATTCCGTGCACGATCTGAAGCACTCCGATCACAGGTCCGTCGCCCGTCCATTCAACTGCATGGATCTTCGTCGTTCCGTCTGATGATAGATATGTAAAATGTGCTGCTTTACTCATGATCCTTATTCTCCCTCTCCGCAGATCCCTCTTCGTGAAACACCTTCTGTCTCAGTGTTTCTCCAGTTCACCGGTAAGCTGTGCGAACTGTTCCAGCGTAAGCATTTCTCCTCTTATATTTTCCGGCAGTCCCATATGCGCCAGAGCTGCCTGAATCTCTTCCTTCGTGTAGGACAGGCCTGCTGCGTTCTTCAGGCTGTTTACCAGTGTTTTCCTGCGCTGCCCGAAGGATGCGCGTATCAGGGCAAACAGCTTTTTTTCATCTGCCTCCGCGAGAGCCGGCCGTTCGCGCAGGTCCAGGTGAATCACTGCGCTTGCCACATCCGGACGCGGAAGGAAACAATTCGGCGGAACATTCGCCACGATCTGTGCTGACGCATAATACTGTACTGCCAGCGACAGCGCTCCGTAATCCTTAGTTCCCGGTCCTGCCTGCATCCGCTGCGCTACTTCTTTCTGCACCATTACGGTGATGGTATCGATTGGCGCATCTCCCTCCAGAAGCTCCATCAGTATCGGCGTCGTAATATAATAGGGAAGATTTGCGACAACTTTCAGCGGTTTTCCCCCGTTATGTTCCCGGGCGATCCGGACAAGATCTGTTTTCAGAATGTCCTGATTGAGCACTGTCACATTGGGGTACCCCTCCAGCGTCTCCTTCAGAATCGGGATCAGCTGCCGGTCGATCTCCACGGCGATCACCTCTCCTGCCGCCTCGGCAAGATACTGGGTCAGCGTACCAATTCCCGGGCCGATCTCAACCACGCAGTCATCCGGGCCGATCCCGGCTGACCGTACGATCTTTTCGGGCACCCTGGGCTCGATCAGAAAGTTCTGCCCGTAGCGTTTCTGAAAAGAAAATCCATATTTTTTGATCGTCTCGATGGTACGGGACGGATTTGCCAGTTTTTCGGTTTGTGTATGCACAAGGATCCTTTCTGAAAAAACACCGGGCAGGACTCTTATCCGAGCCGGTATACCCGCATCGCATTTGCGTACAGTACTTCTTCTGCCTCTTCGACAGGAATGTCCTTCAATGCGGCGATCTCATCGATGACATACCGGATCATCCCTGAATCATTGCGCTTTCCCCGGAAAGGAACGGGTGCCAGATAAGGGCAGTCCGTCTCCGTGACGATCCGTTCGAGCGGAACTTCGCGCACTACGTTTTTCAGGGTCTTCCCGTTTTTAAAGGTCACCACTCCGCCCACACCGATGTAGTATCCCCGTTTCACGTATTCCCGGGCCATCTCCACGGATCCGGAAAAGCAGTGGATAATTCCTCCGGTGGTTCCCGCGTGATGATCCCGGATAATGTCGAAGGTATCCCGGGCTGCATCCCGGCTGTGTACATTGATGGGAAGGTCCACGTCCTTCGCCAGTTCCAGCTGGCGGATGAATGCTTCCTTCTGTACTTCATGCGGCTGCACATCCCAGTAATAGTCCAGGCCGATCTCGCCGATCGCCACCGTTTTCGGCTGGCCGGCCATTACGCGCAGTTCCTCAAGAAGCGCATCGTCCAAAGCCTCCACATCGTCCGGATGAATCCCGACGGCGGCGTACATATGATCATACTTCCGGGCAAAAGCAACGCTTGCGCGCGCTCCCTGCGGGGATGCTCCCACGTTTACGATACAGCCTACGCCCCGTCCGGGCAGGGAGGCAAGCAATTCCTCCCGGTCCGGATCAAACGCTTTCTCATCATAGTGTGCATGTGTGTCAAAAATCATAGATGCCTGCTTTCTTACCGCTTCCGTTCAGATTCTGTCCGTTTCTGTCCGTCCGCGGCAGCTCCCTCCGTCTGTGATCAGCTGATTCCCGATCCGGACGGCAGATCCTTCTCAGGCGTCATCAGCGCAAGGGTCCCGTCGGGGCCTTCGGCGCACAGAATCATACCCTCACTCGTCAGGCCTGCCATCTTTGCCGGCTTCAGGTTGACCAGCACCATCACTTTCTTTCCGACCATCTCCTGCGCACTGTAGGGTCCTTTGATCCCGGAAAGGATCTGGCGAACGGTATTGCCGATCTTCACCTGGGAGCACAGGAGTTTACGGGATTTCTTCACTTCCTCACAGGAAAGGATCTCTCCTACCGCGAACTGCAGTTTCCCGAAATCGTCATAAGTGATCTCATCACGAATCGCAAGTTCGATCTCTTCCGGCTCTTCTTTTTTGTCCTGTGCTGCTTCGGTTTCTTCCTTCGGTGCGGGATGCAGCTCCTCTACCTTCGCCAGCACTTCCTTCAGATCCATACGGGCAAAGAGGATCTCCGGCTTGTCGGTCACTTTATTCCCGGAGGGGTACAGCCCGAAGCGGTCCATTGCATCGAACCCGCGCTTCGCGGCACCCAGCTGGCTGAGAATACGCGCAGATGTCTCGGGCATGAAGGATTCGAGCAGTTCGGCGCCGATGGCGATGCTCTCTACCAGATTGTAGAGCACTTCTGCCAGGCGGTCCTTTTTCGCCTCATCCTTCGCCAGTGCCCAGGGCATGGTCTCATCGATGTACTTATTGCAGCGTTTGAACAGCGTAAAGATGTCGCTGATCGCGTCCGCTACACGCAGCTGATCCATACGGCCGGTGCACTTTGCCAGTGTTTCCAGGGCAACCGCCTTCAGATCGGCATCCACTCCCTCTTCGTCCGTCACGCCTGTGGAGCGCACTTCGCCGCCGAAATACTTATTGCTCATGGAGATGGTACGGTTCACCAGATTACCCAGAGTATTTGCCAGATCCGAGTTGAGACGCTCCACCATCAGTTCCCAGGAGATCACGCCGTCATTCTCGAAGGGCATCTCATGCAGCACAAAATACCGTACGGCATCCACGCCGAAGAAATCCGCCAGTTCGTCGGCATACAGCACATTTCCCTTGGATTTGCTCATCTTGCCGTCGCCCTGCAGCAGCCACGGATGGCCGAATACCTGCTTCGGAAGCGGCACATCCAGCGCCATCAGGAAGATCGGCCAGTAGATCGTGTGGAACCGGATGATATCCTTACCGATCAGGTGCAGATCTGCCGGCCAGTCCTTTTTGAACTGCTCCGTTCCTTCCCCTCCGCAGTCATATCCGATTCCGGTGATATAGTTCGTAAGCGCGTCAAGCCATACATACACCACATGCTTCGGATCGAAATCCACCGGAATGCCCCACTTGAAGGAAGTGCGGGATACGCACAGATCCTGAAGCCCCGGAAGAAGGAAATTATTCATCATCTCATTCTTGCGGGATACCGGCTGAATAAACTCCGGGTGTGTGTTGATATGCTCGATCAGGCGGTCCGCATATTTGCTCATTTTGAAGAAATATGCCTCTTCCTGAGCCTTCTTCACCGGCCGGCCGCAGTCCGGGCATTTGCCGTCTTCCAGCTGGGATTCGGTCCAGAAGGATTCGCAGGGAGTGCAGTACCAGCCTTCATAGCTCCCTTTATAAATATCTCCCTGGTCATAGAGCTTTTTGAAGATTTTCTGCACCTGCTTCTCATGGTAATCGTCCGTGGTACGAATAAATTTGTCATAAGAGGTGTTCATCAGATCCCAGATCCGTTTGATCTCCCCGGCAGCCTCATCCACGAATTCCTTCGGGGTGACCCCTTTCTCCACAGCCTTCAGCTCGATCTTCTGGCCGTGTTCATCGGTTCCGGTCTGGAAGAACACATCGTAACCCTGTGCCCGGCGGAAACGTGCGATCGCGTCCGCCAGCACGATCTCATAGGTATTGCCGATATGCGGTTTCCCGGAAGCATATGCGATCGCTGTTGTTATATAATACTTTTTCTTTTCCATTCTCTTTATTCCCTTTCCATCAAGCCGCACTCTCTGCTCGTAATCTTCGATCCGCCGGAGGCCTGATTCATATTCTGTTAAAGTTGATCAGACATCCGTCCAGGATGATCTGCCTTTCATCCTTTGTGAGATCACCCATGCGAAGGGACACTTCTTTCCAGTCTCCGTCCCGGAACACATATGCCCTTATATCGGACGCGCCCGCTTCCACCTCTTCGCGGATTCCCGGCAGGAACAGATAGTCACCCTTTGCGAACGGAAGCTCACCCGCATCGATCAGCAGCGGCAGCATGCCCCAGTTGATCAGGTTCGAGCGATACCGCTTGGTCGCATATTCGTTGGCGATGTTCGCCCAGCCGCCAAGCACTTTCTGGCAGGAGGCTGCCTGTTCCCTGGCGGAGCCGTCACCCGGCTTGACTGCAAAGATCACCGAGCCGATGCCAAGATCCTTCGTATCAAACCGTCCGCGTGCCGCTTCCAGCACGGGAGCGATCTCGGGGAATGCAGCACAGGGATCTTCTCCGCCTTCGATGGCCTTCTGCGCCTTCTGCACCTCCTTGGCCAGTCCCACGTACGCCGGATCTTTCCTGGACAGCGCAAATTCCGCCAGCCCAAGAGGATTGGAACGGTAAGAGCTGGTCTCACCGGAGGGGATCAGTTCATCCGTGGTGGTGACAGGGTCGTGGATCTCGGAGACACATTTCAGGAGCATATCCTGCGGAAGCGGCGGCATTGCCGGCCAGTCCTTGATATTCGGCCCCATCTGGACAGGTACGGAAAGGTCTGCCCTGCCATGGCTGTCAAACACGCGGTTTGCATAGATCTTACTGTCAAAATGGTAAGCCGGGCGGGTATATTCCACATCCAGCTCATCCGCCCCGGTCAGGAAGCCTTTGTTCGCTGCGGTCGCCGCGATCGAACGGGCATCCATAAGAGCCACCGACGCGATCTGTCCGTTCTGCACCTTTGAACCTTCCCGGTTCGGGAAATTTCTGGTAGAATGGCGGATGCTCAGCGCATTGTTGGCAGGAGTGTCGCCTGCTCCGAAACAGGGACCGCAGAACGCTGTCTTGATCACAGCCCCTGCCTCTACAAGATCCGCCATGCGTCCGTTCACAGCCAGCTCGCGGTAGATCGGCATGCTCGCCGGATAAATGCTCAGTGTGAACACGCCGCTGCCGATATCCTTTCCTTTCAGGATATCCGCCGCATCGCATATGTTCTCAAATCCGCCGCCTGCACATCCTGCAATAATACCCTGCTCCACATACAGCCGTCCATCGATGATCTTATCCCTCAGGGAGAATTTCACACTGTCGCCGAAGCTGATCTTCGCACGTTTTTCCGTCTCGGCAAGCACATCCTCCAGATTTGCCTTCAGTTCACGGATGGGCAGCGCATTGCTGGGATGGAAGGGGAGCGCGATCATCGGTTCGATGGTATCCAGATCCACATAGACGCAGCCGTCATAGTAAGCCGTATCACCCGGCTTAAGCTGCTTATAGCACTCCTCACGGCCGTGGATCCGGTAGAATTCCCGAATCGTTTCATCTGTCTGCCAGATGGAAGAAAGACAGGTGGTCTCTGTCGTCATGACATCCACGCCGATCCGGAAGTCCGCGCTCAGGTTCGCTACGCCCGGACCTGTAAATTCCATCACTTTATTGTTCACATATCCGTTCCCGAACACTGCTCCGATGATCGCCAGCGCCACGTCCTGCGGGCCGACGCCTCTGCGGGGAGTGCCTGTCAGGTATACGGCGACCACCTGGGGACGGTCGATGTCCCAGGTCTGTGAAAGGAGCTGCTTGACCAGCTCCGGCCCGCCTTCTCCCACAGCCATGGTGCCCAGGGCACCGTAGCGTGTGTGCGAATCGGAACCGAGGATCATTCCTCCTGCCTCAGCCATCATCTCACGGGCGAACTGATGGATCACAGCCTGATGAGGCGGCACATACACGCCGCCGTACCGCTTTGCACAGCTCAGGCCGAACATATGGTCATCCTCATTGATGGTTCCGCCCACGGCACAGAGCGAATTGTGACAGTTGGTCAGAACATAGGGGATCGGGAAACGTTCCAGTCCGGAGGCCCGGGCTGTCTGAATGATCCCTACAAATGTAATGTCATGGGACGTCAGCTTGTCAAAGCGGATCTTCAGCTTTTCCTTGCTTCCGGAGGTATTATGGCTCTCCAGAACAGACCATGCCATCGTAGCGTCTGACGCTGCCTCTTTCGTGATATTTATTCCTGCTTTTGCCAGGGACTGCTGCGCTTCCGGTCCGTCGGGAATGATCCCGGCCTGTGCATTCAGATAAACGCCTCCGTCATACAATCGGATCATGAAACTCCTCCTTTTTCAAGCTGCATTCAAAATGCTGATCTGTATGTCTGTATATATGTGAAGAACAGATTTCCGCTCTCCTCGAACAACTCTGTACTGTCGTTGATTCCGTAATAATGCCATTCATGATCGCCGGGATCCAGCAGATGGGTATTGTACTCATCATATCCTACGATCGTCACCGGCCCGTCCTTTGTCACAGCCGCTACCGGATATCCGTGACTTACATAGTAGAGCACTTCGTCCAGCGTACATCCGCTCAGGTCAAGGACATGCATCCCGTCCCGTTTCGGCAGTTCGTCCGCGGACCGAACTCCGGCTTTCATCTCCTCCGGGACTTCCTCGAGGCTGACGTCTGCCCGTGTCCCTTTATCTCCTCTTACCCAGATGTAACTGCGCAGGTTGTCCACGGCGACACCGGTAAGGGTATCTGCCAGGGCCACTGCCTCATTCGCTCTGGTAAACATTTCCCTGAGCCTGCCGCCGGCGTACACAAAATACAGGCCTTCGAGGGAAGTACTCCTCGGTATCGTGATCTCTCTCGAACCGGAATGGTTTACCAGCTTGCTCATCACAATATTGGGAGTGTCGGAGGAAATGCTTCCGCCCACGCGCAGATAGATCTGGTTCTGCTTTCGCGCAGATTCTGCCGTGGCGATACCGATCGCCACATCTGCGGAAGTATCCGTGTTTACGATCTCATCTCCCTGCGCCGGGGCCAGCCCGCCTGCGCCGGCCGACCGGGACACACGTTCCAGGGTAAGCATATGATCCGACTGGGTCACATCCGTCACCAGATAACCTGCCGGTTCGTAGTTCTTGACGATCGTTCCCTCTCCATTCATGATCTGAAGGGAATACATCGGGAACAGTCCTGTATCCAGGGTCCCCGCAGCGATGTCTTCATCCCTGGCGAGTCCGTACACAAGGTCTTCTCCCATGTACGCAAGCGGACGGATCTTCTCACCTGCCGCGCAGCTGACCTTCTGTGCCACGCCGTCCTCCAGATCGGTCCAGCACAGCACAGTGGATTCAAAGGGGTCTCCTTCCTCCAGCCATGCAAAATATCTTCCTTTTGCCGAGCCTGCACAGCACTTTTCACGCACGTTCTCTGCCGCGATCTCAAAGGTCCGGTCCACGATCCGCACCTTCCAGAGCTGCTCCTCCAGATACACATAGAACAGCGATGTGTCCTCTGTGACATAGGCTAGGATCTCCACGTCCCGCTGTACAAGATCCGGGTTCTCCGAGCTGACCAGGAATACCTGCTCTTCCAGCAGGTCAGACGCCGTGTCGTAATAATAAAGCACCACGCCGTTCTGCCCTTCATGAGGTCCCCGGTTCATATATCCGCTGACGGTAAACCACACGTCACCGGATGTGCTGACCCGCAGGATCCGGATGGAACTGGCATCCTTAAAGTCCCGGTAGTCCATGTTTTCCTTCTGCGGAAAACTGAAGACCTGCGTAAGCTTCGACGTGCTTCTCTCGAAGGTCCACAGCTCATTCTCCTGAACGAACGCAATGATCCTTCCCTTTTCATCACTGGAATACTGTACATCCTTCCCGGTGATGCCCAGGCGGATCCCTTTGTCCGTAAGCACCCCGTTTTCGGGATCAAACACTTCATCCGTTGTCCGCTCAAAATTCAGCAGGAATACACGGCTGTCGGTATAGCGGACGCGGTAAAATTCGTTGACATTATAAACTTCCGCGGAGCCGTTCTCACCTGCCGCTGCGATCCGGTACTCCAGGGTAAGAGACGCCGTCTGGGTATTGATCTCCCGGATCCTCGGAGTGGGCTTATAGTAGATCTGCGGCTTAAGAGCGCTCCAGGTGAGCTGGTCTACGCTGTCATGTATATCCATGTACGCAAGCGTCGCATCGATATCAGTGGTATCATCCGGCTCCACAGCGGCACCGACGGAGCCCAGATCCGTCCGGTTCACAGTCTTGTCATAGAAGCCGCTTACATAGTTCAGATAATCGTCCGTATGCAGACCGTCTGCCAGAAGCACGTCTGTATAGTAGCGGATCACTCTTCCGCCGCAGTTCAGACAGATCACCAGCACATACTCTTCATTCATCAGCATTTTCCCCTGAAGAGTAAGCG
Organism: uncultured Lachnospiraceae bacterium; assembly: GCA_902785635.1. Lineage (GTDB taxonomy): Bacteria > Bacillota > Clostridia > Lachnospirales > Lachnospiraceae > Merdiplasma. Next base: position 1,936 of record CACZZH010000033.1, on the reverse strand, counting down.
TGGCGTCGATCGTATCCTCATTCCGGTCCATCTTGATCACCTGGGTATTCTCCAGTGTCTCGGACCCGTCCCTGCTAATCACCTGATAGGAAATGCTGTCCACAGCCGCAGCAAAGGTCTGAATCCGAATTCCGATCCGGCGGTCCGAGGAAAGCGGAGTAATACAGTCCCGCATGCAGGAAACATCCATCTCCTGGGCATACCCCGACAGGCAGTTGAAGCTGACATCACCCCTGCGCATATAGACCAGCGGGAAGGTAGATTCCGACATGGAGGACGCACTGTCCGGCACAGACTGGTTGATCTGATATTCAAAAAATGCCAGTGCGCCGACAAAGAGCACGGCAAGCAGCAGGATATGCAGAACGGTATTCCTGACACGTATCAGGGTATTTCCCATAATATTCCTCAACTTACTTCAGAACTCTCCCGGAATACCGTGAGCAGTTCCCTAATGAAATCATTAACAGTGACTTAAACGCCCGGCAGGCTGCGCGTCCGCCGGACCATACGAACGTCATTCGCTGCGCCAGTAGATCGTGATCAGATGGAACTCCTCTTCCGTATTATATCGGTAGTTCCAGGTGTTCAGTCCGTAAAGATCCATCAGATACTGGGCCGGATCCTGCAGCATTCCGTTGCTGAAAAATTCGTACATGGCGCTGTCGTAGGCTTCCTTTGAACCGAATTTGAATGTCACGTACCGGCGCTCCTCCCAGACGGAATTCATCAGTGCCGAATAGACCGTATCATAATCAAAATATTCATAATACAGACCGTTCATCCGATAGTAATCATAACTCTCATCGCTGCAAGAGGGCAGTGCAAAATCCGCCTCCGGTATATGCGTAGCGCTAAGCTGCGCGTCAGAGCAGCACAGATAATTATAGCTGGTCACAAGGGTCTGCTGCTGCTCCTGCTGACCGGCGAACACAGGGTCTCCCCAGGTGACATCCACATTGTAATACTGCCCGTCGATCCGGACAATATTCCAGGCATGGTCGTCTCCCGAAACAGTGCGGCCTGTCACATAGGTGCAGAACATGCCCATGCGGTGCAGAATGTACTGGAAAGCCTTGGAATATCCTGCGCAGACACTGCGTTTTTCCAGCAGCGCGCTCTGGATATTCTGGTTGTTCACACTTCCCCTCTGATAATCCACGGTATCGATCAGATACTCATACACCGCCTTGATCTTCTCATAATCCGAGGCATCCTGTGGTATCTGCCGGATACATTCATCCGCTGCCGCTTCCAGCTGCATGCGAACGCTTTCACGCTGATCAACAGGAAGATTGGATGCAGCCTTATATGCGATCACCTCACCAGTGAGGCCGGATTCTGTCACTTCAATATTAGAATCGATCCAGAAAAATTCCGGATGATCAGCAAGTACCGCATGATAGACCGTCCAGAAGGTCTCAGTGGGAACGCCTGCATAGAGCTCCCCTTCATCCTCCTGATTGCTGAGCCTGGAATAGAGCTCACGGTACGTTTCGTTCAGTTCACTTGGAATCTGATTAAACCAGTATTCCTCAACACCGCCGTGATCCCACTGCGTATCCCCAAGATGGTAGTAAGGACTGGGTGCAAATCCCGCCTGGATCATGGCACTGTTCACCTGTGCACAGCCTGAAAGCCACAGAACGGCTGAAAAAAAGAGAGGAAATATCCAGAATCGTTTTGATATTTGCATTGCCTGTACCTCCTTTCCAACCGGTATTGAACATTCTTCGCCAGGATAATACCCTATATTGTACCTAATGTCTGTGGGAAAATCAAGGGAATAGATGCAGACGGGGCAGATGCCGCGCAGCGGATTCTCTCCCGGAAATGTATATGTTTTTCCGCAGCCCGAATTTCACACATACGGACAGCATGCGCACCATCGGGGGCAGGGATTATTACCGCGAAACCCGGACCCACTCCGCCGAGC
>CACZZH010000032.1:43041-44734 GCA_902785635.1 uncultured Lachnospiraceae bacterium | reverse complement strand
AAACGGATATTTAAAAACATTTTACTCTTCAGCCGTCATTCTGTCAACATTAACCAGATATCTGTCTTATATTTTGTGCATTTTCACATCAGCCGGCATGATTTACGACGAGGAAGGTATGGTTAAGGTTTGGTTGTTGTAAACTTCTGAACCTTATTGTAAAATATCCCTAAAGCATGAGGCGGCCAGATCTCTGGAAGTCTGCTTCAGGAAAACGGAGGGTTCGCCGGAAATGACTGACATCCGGGTCAAATGTGCTCTGACCGAGCAGCAGTATCGCGATTATATGAAGTTTCATGTGCTGGGAAACCACACGGATCTGCGGCGCCACATTATCCTGTGCGTGCTGATCGCCGCTTTCGGAGCGGTCAATTTCGCAGCGGGAAGTCCGGTGCTTGGATGGATCTTTGCAACACTTGCGGTGTATGTGTTTGTCAGCCGGTTCCTTCGCTTTTACATGAGCGTCAACCGGATCGTGGAGCAGTTCGGACTGGGTGAAGAGCCGAAAGATTTTTACACCGTCACCTTCCATTCCGGTGATTTTGAGGTGGATAATCAGAAGGAGCATGCCCGGTATCCTTACAGCCGCATCGTCCGCGTGTGCTTCCGGGAGGAGAATTCGATCCTTTATCTGTATCTGACCAGTTCCAATGCCTTTCTGCTTCCTTTCGGGGGCTTTGAAAGCGGGTCGCCCGAAGCTCTGAAAGAGCTTCTGCAAAAGAAGGTCTCCGCGGACGCATGGAAATAAAATGCCAAATAAGTATCTAAGTACAGATAAGTATCATAGTAAGTATCTAAGTACAGATAAGTATCATAGTAAGTATCTATGTACAGATAAGTATCACAGCAAGTATCATATATTCTGCATTTGAAGAATTCAGGGAACAGAACAGGAGGAGTGTACTATATGAACAAGATCCCTTACGACATCACCTTTCATCCGACCTGGTGGCATGAAAATGCCGGCATTGATTTTTCCCAGCCGTTTTTTGATGATTACCGGGTCCGCATGGAATCCGACGTGAAGATGCGCCGCACGATGTACGAACATTTCGGCGCTTACGGAATCGGTGAAAAAGATCCGCAGCCGCGTCCGCTGCTGGGCACGGATCTTCTGGCGGCCGGTTATCTGTATTCCGAGCTGATGGGCTGTGACATCGTCTACCAGCCGGACAACTCCCCGCAGGTCGTCTGCCGCAATCTGGAAGCGGAAGACCTCGATCAGGTCGAAGTTCCGGATCTGGATTCCAGCCCTGTATGGGCCAGAACACAGAAGCAGATCGATGCCCTGCTGGAAAAATACGGCCGCGTTGAGACCTATATCAATCTTCAGGGCATTCAGAACATTGCCCTGGACCTGATGGGCCAGGAGCTCTACCTCGCCTATTATTCCGATCCGGACGAGATCACAGACCTGCTCACGAAGATCACCGATATGACGCTCGCGATCGGGAAACGCTTCCATGCGCTTTCCAATGATCTTTCCGGAGGTGTGACCGGAATCGTACGCAAGGTAATGCCGGAGAATTATCTCACCTCCAACTGTTCGGTGGAAATGGTCTCCAATTCCTGCTATGAAGAGTTCCTGCTCCCGCATGATATCCGCCTGGCGAAGGAGTTCCCCTGCTTCGGCATCCATCACTGCGGCAAGAGCATGGAACATGTGTGTGAAGGTTATTCCAAAGTACCGGGT
>CACZZH010000032.1:4994-43031 GCA_902785635.1 uncultured Lachnospiraceae bacterium | reverse complement strand
GCCATATGCTGGAGCTTGGAAAAGCGGAGGAAGGAAAGATCTCCATCTCCTGCGTCGGCATGGATAAGAACACGCCCGAGAAGAACATTCTTGCTTTTCTCGATGCATGTAAACAGGCAAATGCCTGATCCTTCCCGGAAAGCGCTGATCCTATATCAGCGTTTTTCTCTGTCATCAAATACCCAGAGGTGTTTTAAATGGGCTATTTCTATCTGATCCTGCAGGCATTCATATTCAGCTTCGGCGGACTGATGATCAAAGCCGCGGGAGGAATGTTTTCTCCTTTCCTGATCTCCGGCCTGCGATTTGCGATCGGCGTCGCGATCCTTCTGATCATTCTGAAAGTCCGCAGCGGACACTTCCGGCTGTCCATGGCCAGCCGGATTCTCCTCGCCGGCGGAGTGTGCAAGGCACTCCACTATCTCCCGGAAAACTTCGGGATCATGCGCGGTTTCTCCTACGGCGGTATTCTCGTCTGGCCGGTGCAGACCGTCGTCATCCTCGTGTTTTCCGCGCTTTTCCGGAGGGAGCGTTTCTCCGCCCGGATGCTGGCAGGCACGGCGCTTTGCGTTTCCGGCATCGGCGTGGTGTCCTGGAACGGCGCTTCACCGCAGATCTTCCTGACAACGCAGGCGGTCACGCTGCTTGCCTTTGTTCTGGCCGGCATCGGCGCCGCCGGCTTCTCGATCTCCCAGAAAAAGCTGGTTGACAAGATGGATATCGTGGAACTGAATACCTCCATGTTCCTGTACGGACTGATCACCGTATGCATCGTACTCATCCCTACAGGCCCCCATCTTTCCGGGCGCTTCACCTGGGCAGGCCTGATCAGCATGATCGCCCTCGGCGCCATCACCTGCTTCGGCTTTCTTCTGCAGGCCGCCGCCGTCAAAACAGTGCCTTTGCTGAGCGCAACGATCATCCAGAGCTCATCTGTGATTCTGAACATCGTGTGGGGCGTGCTTCTGTACGGCGACCCGCTCACCACTTATGTGATCGCCGGATCGGCGATGTTCCTGACCGGAATCGTGATGGTAAATCTTCCCGCGAAAGCAGGCGGTACAAAGTAAAATAGAATCACAGGGAATCACAAAGACCCCGGAGGGATTGGCATCGGCCTGAGGCCTGAATGCGGATCTCTCCGGGGTTCTTATACATTCCGGGACAGGGGACGATTCTCTGTCCCAAAAAGAACGGCATGCGCACAGAAAGGAGGCGCATCCCTGTTCATATCTGGTGACATACAATGTCCTCAAATACACCTGGAATCTTGTCTGATTCTCAGTATACAGGCAAAATCATTCTAAGGAGCTTTTTTACCTGTACATTTTGCGTTTCCGGCACAGAATACGAGTCCTGTGACAGACCTGGAATGGCAGATCATACAGGTAAGATCTGCAGAAAAAGATTTTTTACCTGTACATGGGACATTTCCGGTATGTATCAGCGGCTGTCAGGACAGAATCTCTCAGCCGCCCTCTTATTCAGCGCTTCACGCGGGCTCCTTTTCCGCCCATGATCGCTTCGACCTCTTCCTTGCTTGCCATGGAGGTATCACCCGGCGTGGTCATGGCCAGTGCGCCGTGCGCTGCGCCGTAGTTGACTGCCTGCAAAGCGTCACCGGTGGTCATCAGGCCGTAGATCAGTCCGGAAGCGAATGAATCGCCGCCGCCTACACGGTCCATGATCTCAAGTGCCGGATATTCCTTGGACTGGAAGATCTCGCCGTCTGCCCAGCAGATGGCTCTCCAGTCGTTGACGGTAGCTGTCTTTACCGTACGCAGAGTAGTGGCGACTGCCTTGAAATTCGGATACGTCTTCGCTGCTTCCTGGATCATTTTCCTGTAGCCCTCCAGGTTCAGCTCCTTCAGGTTCTCGTCATTTCCTTCGACTGCAAACCCGAGGCAGGCCGTAAAGTCTTCCTCATTTCCGATCATTACATCCACATATTTTGCCACTTCGCGGTTCACTTCCCGGGCTTTCTCGATTCCGCCGATGGCACTCCACATGGAGGGACGGTAATTCAGATCGTAGGAGATCATGGTACCGTACTTCTTGGCGATCTTGCACGCCTCGATCACGGTCTGGCAGGACTGCTCGGAAAGCGCGGCATAGATTCCGCCGGTGTGCAGCCAGCGAACGCCCAGCTCACCGAAGATGTACTCCAGGTTCAGCTCCTCTGGCGTCGCCTGGGAGATGGCTGTATTGGCACGGTCGGAACAGCCGAGCGCACCGCGGATGCCAAAGCCTCTCTCGGTAAAGTTCAGTCCGTTTCTGCAGGTGCGTCCGATCCCGTCCGTCTTCTTCCAGTAGATCAGGTCTGTGTCCACCCCGCCCTGCTCGATGAGATCCTTCATCAGCTTTCCGACTTCATTGTCCGCAAAGGCTGTGATGACGCCGGTGTTCATGCCGAAGCACTTGTGCAGTCCGCGTACCACATTGTACTCACCGCCGCCTTCCCATGCGCGGAAAGAACGGGCTGTACGGATCCGGCCTTCTCCCGGATCCAGCCTGAGCATGATCTCCCCGAGACTGACTGCATCATATTTATAGGTTCCTTCCGGTTTCAGATGGAATTCCATATTCTTCCTCCTTCTCCTCTCCCGCAGATCCTCCGGACATTCCACGATCACGTGACTGTCCTGCCGTTATTCCACGTCCACATTTCCGGATGTGCACCGTTTCCTGTATCCCACGTCCGCATCTTCCGGATGTGCACCGTTTCCTGTACTCCATGTCCACATCTTCCGGATGTGCACCGTTTCCTGTATTTCCTGTTTACAGGACGATTCCGTCTTTAAATATGGAGATCTCCCTGTATCCTTTCTGCTCCGACCAGGTCTTTTTGCCCGAAGCCACCTCCAGTACCAGCTCATAGAGCCGCTTTCCGGCATCGGCCACGCTCTCTCCTTCCGCGATCGTACCGGCATTGAAGTCCATCCAGCTGCCCTTATGATGGAACAGGCGCTGATTGGTCGCCACCTTTACGGTCGGTGCGGGAGCTCCGAACGGCGTACCGCGTCCGGTGGTAAAAAGCACCATGTGGCATCCCGCCGCGGTCAGGGCCGTCGAGGACACCAGATCGTTGCCCGGGCCGTACAGCAGGTTCAGTCCCTTTGTGTGCACCTGATCGCCGTAACCCAGTACATCCACTATCGGAGCGTCGCCGCCCTTCTGTACACATCCGCAGCTCTTGTCCTCGAGCGTTGTGATGCCGCCCTGCTTGTTGCCGGGGCTTGGATTGTCATAAACGACCTCGCCGTGCCGGATAAAATACTGTTTAAAGCCGTTGAGCATCGCCACTGCCTTTTCAAAGACCTCTTTATCCGCGCACCGGCACATCAGCATTCCCTCTGCGCCGAACATCTCGGGAACCTCCGTCAGGATGGTCGTCCCTCCCTGCGCGCAAAGCATATCGCTGAATGCGCCTACAGCCGGATTGGCTGTGATTCCGGAGAGGCCGTCCGAGCCGCCGCACTTCATGCCGATCACAAGCTTATCGGCCGGAATGCTCTGTCTGGAAAACTGCCCGGCGTATGCAGCACATTCTTTCAGGAGCTCTGCGCCTTTTGCAAGCTCATCCTCCTCTTCCTGGCAGATCATGAATTTCACTCGTTCCGGATCATAATCCCCCAGTTCCGCGACGAACTGCTCGTGGGTGAGGTTTTCGCAGCCAAGGCCGACCACCAGTACGGCTCCGGCGTTCGGATGATTGACCAGCGCCGCGAGAAGCTTTCTGGTCTGTGCATGATCCGCCCCGGTCTGAGAGCAGCCGAAGGGGTGCGGGAATGCGTAAAGTCCGTCAATGTTTCCGGTCACCAGGTCCTGATTCTGTTCCGTCAGGGACTTGATCACGCCGTTTACGCAGCCCACCGTGGGGATGATCCAGATCTCATTGCGGATCGCTGCCCGCCCGTCCGGACGCAGATACCCCCGGAAGGTCGGAACTTCACCGCCAGGCACCTGTGAAGGATCCCAGGCAGGCGCCTTTTCCGGATCGTATGTATACTCCACCTCTCCCTCCAGATTGGTGGCCATATTGTGTGTATGCACCCAGCTTCCCTTCGGAATATCCTTTGTGGCATGCCCGATCGGAAAACCGTATTTGATGACCGGTGCTCCGGCCGGGATATCCTCCAGCGCAACCTTATGGCCCTGCGGAATCGCCTCCGCCGCTGTCACGGTCAGGGCCGCGTCCTGTCGCTCCTTTGCGGTTCCCTGCCCGCCAAAGGGCAGGCACTCCCCCGCCTCAATGGGGGAGAGCGCTACTGCAACATTGTCTCTTTCATGGATTCGAAGCAGGTTTCCCATGCTGTTCTCCCTTCTATGAAAAGCAGTCACCCCGCGCAGGGATGACCGCTGTCTCTTATTTCGTCTCCAGATCAAATCCGAAGTATTTCACGGCATTATTATAGCAGATGCCTTTGACGATCTTCTCCAGTGCAACTTCATCATCCGGATACTCTCCGTCCTCTACCCACCGTCCGAGCAGCGCGCACATGACGCGGCGGAAGTACTCATGACGGGTGTAGGACAGGAAGCTGCGCGAATCCGTGAGCATTCCCACAAAGCCGGCCAGATATCCAAGGTTTGCCAGGGTCGTCATCTGTTCCGTCATGCCTACCTTGTGATCATTGAACCACCAGGCGCTTCCCTGCTGAATCTTCGCCACTGCGCTGCTGTCCTGGAAGCATCCGAGGATGGTGCCGATGGATGCGTTGTCGTACGGATTGAGCGAATAAAGGATCGTCCTGGGCAGATCATCCGTTGAGATGAGGGCATTCAGGAAATCCGCCATCTGCGCGCTCGGCGCGTAGTTGTTGATGCAGTCGTACCCGGTGTCCGGACCCAGCTGCTGATACATCTGCGCATTGTTGTTGCGCTTGCAGCCGTAGTGCAGCTGCATCACCCAGCCGCGGCGGTGATATTCTTTTCCGAGGCAGATCATGTAGGCAGTCTTGAACTTCATCTCCTCTTCACGGGAGATCTTTCCGCCTTCCAGTCTCTTACGGAAGATCGCTTCGATCTCCTCCTCACCGGCCGGAGCGTACATGACATATTCCAGCGCATGATCCGACACACTGCAGCCATGCTGCGCGAAGAATTCCATACGTACCTTCAGCGCTTCCATCAGGGCTTTGAAGCTGTCGATCTTCACGCCGCTCACGCTTTCGAGCTTTGCGATATATTCCGGATACGGCTCCTGCTCCAGGTTCATTGCCTTATCCGGACGCCAGGCCGGCAGCACCTGTACTTCAAAGCTGTCATCCTTCGCCAGGCGCTCGTGATATTCCAGTGTATCCACCGGATCATCGGTGGTGCAGATCAGTGTCACGCCGGACTGGCGGATCAGGCCGCGCACGGTCATATTCGGATCATTTTGCAGCTTGTCGTTGCAAAGGTCCCACACCTCCTGCGCAGTGCGGCCGTTCAGGATGCCTTCGTAACCGAAGTAGCGCTTCAGTTCCAGATGGCTCCAGTGATAGAGCGGGTTTCCGATGCCCATTTCGATCGTTTCCGCCCATTTCTGGAATTTTTCGCGGTCGCTGGCATCGCCCGTGATGTATTTTTCATCCACACCGGCGCTGCGCATCAGACGCCATTTATAATGATCTCCGCCCAGCCACACCTGGGTGATATTATCAAACCGGCGATCCTCGCAGATCTCCTGCGGATTGATGTGGCAATGATAATCCAGGATCGGCATATGCTCCGCATAGCTGTGATAAAGCTTCTGTGCTGCCGGAGTTGTCAGCAAAAATTCTTCATCCATAAAACGCTTCATGTTCTTATCCTCTTTATTCTCAATTCAAGGGTCCGTCAGAAAGAACCGTTCCCTCTGACTCCTTTATTTACAGACAGGATGCGTAGGCAGCTTTTGCGCCTTCGCTGCGGATCTTCTTCAGGTCACATACGACGGCTTCTTCCAGGCCCGCGATCTTTGTAAGATCCTGATCCCACATCTGCTCATTGGTCAGCACTGCATGTACCAGCTCCTCCGGAGTGTCATCCTTGTGCGCATAATAGAAATCCAGTGCCCAGGCATCATCACTGACCGTGTATTCATTGCCTGCGCTTCTGCGGCACACAAGGCCTTTCTCGGTCCGCTCCTGAATGTCATTGGAATAAAATGCGATATAGGCTGCCAGAGACATGGTCAGGCACACCGGCAGTTCACCCTTTTCCTCGATGTATGCCAGGAAGGACGGCATATTGCGGGCTTTCCACTTGGAGGTGGAATTCAGGCTGATGCTCATCAGCTCATGGTTTACGAACGGATTGTTGAAGCGGTCTTCCACCGCCGCGGCGAATTCCATCAGATCCTTCTTGTCCAGCGGCAGAGTAGGGATGATCTCCTCATTCAGCATTTTGTTCATGAAGCCCTTCACGGTCTCATCATGCATGCAGTCACGCACGATGTCGAAGCCCGCCAGGTAGGCGCCAAGCACGAAACCGGTGTGGGCACCATTCAGGATGCGCACCTTTCTCTTCTTATAGGGCGTCACATCCGGCACCACATGTACATTCAGGCCGGCTGCCTTGAAGGGAAGCTTCTCCTCCAGCCACTGCGGTCCCTCGATGATCCATACGCCGAAGCACTCGCCGACGTCGAGCAGTTCATCCAGATATCCGTTCGCCTGATCCAGGGCTTCCTTTTCCTTCGGGTCGCGGATACGTCCGGGCACGATACGGTCCACCAGTGTGGAGCAGAAGGTGCAGGACGCACACCACTCCTTAAATGCCTCCGGCAGTCCCCACTGATCAATATACTGACCGACGCATTTCTCCAGCTCCTTGCCGTTGTTGTCGATCAGCTCACAGGAGAGGATCACCAGCGGAGCTTTGCCTGCCTTAAAACGCTCGTACAGCACCTGTGTAAGCTTGCCCGGGAAGGAAGATGCCGGTCTGTCCTCCGGCTGGCAGGCCGGATCATATACAATACCGGCCTCGGTCGTATTGGAAACCACATATTCCAGGTCATCCGATACCGCCAGTTCCATCATGGCCTTCCAGCCATCTTCATCATAGGGGTTGATGCAGCGGCTCACAGAGGAGATCACACGCTTGTCATCCACTTTCTGACCCTTTTCGGATCCGCGCAGATACAGCGTATACAGACCCTCCTGCTCATTGATCAGCTTTGTCAATCCCATCGCGATGGGCTGTACCAGTACTGCTTTTCCGTTCCATCCCACGCGTTCGTTGGACATATCGAACCAGTAATCCACGAATGCCCGGAGGAAATTGCCTTCCCCGAACTGCATGATCTTCTCCGGCGCGTCCTTCAGAATATATCCCTGATAGCCGGAACCTTCCAGAACCTTGTAATTAAGCTTTTCCATAACGTTTTTCTCCTGTTCCTACCCTGAAACCATAATTCCGGATAAAAGTTCTGTGCCATACGAAAGCCCGTACGACACAGTTTCTCTGTACTTTTTAATAATAGTATAGAAGTGGTTTTCCGCGGGGATCGACTTCCGGTTCTCCCATCCATGCAGCCACGCAGATGCCCACATGCACCATTCCCTTCAGGTCGATTCCTTTGCGGTCACAGCGTCTTGCTTCGAATTTCGGCATGCCGATGATCTGAATGTCCTTCTCGATCGTGTTGGGATATACGATCCCGTCCATATCATTCATGTCCGGCTGGGACATATTGATGGCGGTAAGTCCTTTCAACTGAGAGAACGCTTTCAGAAGATGATCGCCGTGTCCGCAGAAATGCGCAGCTCCGCCGCCGAATGCATCCAGGATCTTCTGGTCCGCCTCCTGGAAAAATTCCTCATACATGCTTCCGGAGATATTCGTGCAGGCATCTTCACGGATCATGATGCCGCCCTTGTAAAGCAGACCGTAGTCCCAGGCATATTCCCCTTTGCAGAAGGGGAATTCTTCCTTCCACAACTGCATGTAGCGGATGAAGGTGTCGGTCACTACCTCGATGAAGTCATTGATCTCATCCTCTTCCTCCAGCAGCATCAGATAAAAATCGCTGCCCACGATCGCTTCCACCAGCGAGCAGGGGCCCTGCGTATCCGGCTGGTAAATATGCAGGTACTTTTTCAGCTTCGGATAGTCTTCCAGCAGTTTTTCCGCATGGTGGGCAGCATCGATCGTTTTCTGTCCCAGACCGCTGCGTACATCCGGTTTGATCCCGGCGTGGAAATCTTCATTGATCTTCAGGATCTGATCCCATTCCAGATGGATCGCTCCGGGAAGGGCGTCCTGCTCCCTGGGCATAAGCCGCACTTCACAGCCAAGCATGCTCGGAATCAGCCCGATCCCGAAGTTGGAGCGGAAGGAAAGGAGTTCTCCTCCCCCGCTCGCGAGCTGGTCATTAGCCCGAAGCAGTTGCTTGTAGAGCATCATGTCATAGTCTTCAAAGGTATCGTTGAAAAAGACCGGCTCCCATTCCACAAGACTCGGAGCAGGAACACGCTCCGGTTTGAAATAGCTTACGTCCTTCATCTGCCGGTCAGCAAACCGGTAATAATCGGCAAGAAGCCGCTCCTCCTGCTGCTCATCCAGACGGTTCTCCAGATCCTCCAGATATTTGCGAATGTCCATATGCCTTCTCCTTATTTTATTATCTGATCTTTAGCTGCTCCATGCACCTGCATCATTTTTCAGCTGCCGAGCTTCTGTGAGTGCTTCTGAATATGATTATATGAAAAGCCGTCTTCCGATAATTTACGAAATCACTTTGTTTTTTTGCAGATCGTCCGGAAGAAACGACCGGTAGTTGTCCTTCATGATAATGCACAGCGGCTGGTGAAGGATCGTCCCGCAGGAGCGGTCCAGGCCGACCAGATGGTCAAACAGGTGGCTCAGGCAATGCTCACCGCTGGTCAGATGAGACTGGTAGATCACAGCTTTGAGTGTCCCGTCTTCAAAGAACTCCTCCTGTTCGGGAAACAGATCCGTACCGATCACCGGCGGCCGTTCCCGGATCCTTCCGGGATTCTCCCTGTAAAAACGCGCGATCTCATCACACACCCAGAAGGTCGCTCGCGCGCTTGCCGAGATCACCGCCTCAGGCGGGTCATCCTGCAGCATACTGCGCAGATTCGCTCTCACCCTGGCTTCCTCCGTTTCATGGTACTCGACCAGACTGGGCGGATCTGCATGCCATTCCTCCTGCAGCCTTTTTCTGGCAGCTCCGGAAAAAACCTTCGTACTGCTGCGGTGCCTGGAGCTGTTGATCAGGATGATCTTCCTCCGTCCGTCCCGGATATCTTTTGGGGTGCCTTTCCCGCGGCTGTACAGACCGGCCAGCTCCATTGCCGTCTTTCCCATATCCTCCACGGATACCTCTGCACAGCAGGTGATTCCATTGATCGGCAGAGAGCGGTCCACAAGCGCCACCGCTGTTCCCCTCCGGATAAATCTGGTGATCCATGCAGCGGATTCTTCATCATCACAGATGGTCACGAGCCCGTCGATCTTCTCATTCATCATAGCGGACTCGTCGTAAAGCTTCTCAAGTGCATGGGAGAACTGATCCACCCCGTAATCGGTCCCGATCATCCGGATCCGGGCTTTTGCCTTCTGCAGCCGTGCTGCTTCCCGGGTGATTCCCTGCCACAGTCCGCCGTAGTAAAACCGCTCGTTTTTTTCGGGTTTCGGCAGGAGTACGGTGATCTGTATCATACTCCGCCTCAGAAGCGATGCGGATTCATCGATCTGATAGTGGCTCCGCTGTGCTTCCTCCAGGATGCGCCGCCGAAGATCTTCTCCCACGCCGCTTCCTCCGTGCAGCGCACGGTGGACGGATGCAACAGATGTGCCGGTACTCCTGGCTATGTCTTTGATCGTCACTCTGCTTCCCATGTAAAGCCTCTTCGTAAATCCTGTATCAATGTGTCAAAAATTGCAGATCCTGTATCAGTATCCGAACAGATGCGGGATGACCATACTGATCGCCGGTACGAAGCTGATCAGCATCAGTACAGCGATCATGCACAGATAAAACGGCAGCGTTGCTTTTACGATCCGCTCGATCTTCACGCCGGATACGGCAGATCCGATGAACAGGCAGCTTCCCACCGGAGGCGTCAGCAGTCCGATACCGCAGTTCAGGATCATCATCACACCGAATTGAACGGCACCGATCCCGATGGAGGATGCCAGCGGATACAGGATGGGCGTGGCGATCAGAATGATCGGAGCCATATCCATGATGCAGCCCAGGAAAAGCAGGATCGCGTTGATCAGCAGCGTCAGAAGGATCTTGTTGGAGGTAAGGCTGGTAATCGCATTTGCCGCCAGATCCGGCACATGCAGATAGGTCAGGCAGTATCCGAAAATACTCGATGTCCCGCACAGGATCAGGACGATCGCCAGCGTATCAATGCAGTCTCCCAGGACCTTCCATACGCCTTTCCAGTTCATTTCGCGGTAGACCGCAAGGCTGATGACCAGACTGTATATAACTGCGATCGCAGCCGATTCCGTAGCGGTAAATACGCCGCACACCACACCGACCACTACGATCAGGATCGCCAGCAGTGCCCAAATGGACTTGCCGAGCTGCTTTAAAAACACCTTCATTGAGAAACGGTCCCCGCGGGGGTAGTTCCGTTTCATGGAGATCACATAGGAGCCGATCATCAGGGAAATAGCCAGCAGCGCGCCGGGCAGATATCCGGCCATGAACAGGGCACCCACCGAAACGCCGCCTGCAGCGGTCGCATAGATCACCATATTATGGCTGGGCGGGACCAGCAGGCCCTCCACAGAGGATGTGATCGTTACGGCTGTGGAAAAGTCATCATCGTAGCCGGCGTCTACCATCATCGGGATCATCAGCTTTCCGATGGATGCCGTGTCCGCCGTAGCCGAACCGGAGATCCCGCCAAAGAAATAGGACGCAACGATATTGACCATTGCAAGCCCGCCGTGCATCCATCCCACCAGGGAATTCGCCAGTGCGATCAGTTTGTCCGAAATACCTCCCTGGCCCATCAGGCATCCCATCGTAATAAAGAACGGCACTGCCATCAGAGAAAAGGAAAACAGTCCCTTCACCATCTGCTGACAGATATTGCTCAGGGGAATGCCCAGGTACAGCAGACAGAGCGTGGAGGCGATTCCTACTGCATAGGCAATGTGGATCCTCAGCAGGATCATGATCAGAAATGACCCTACCAGAATAGCGATCGCGGTCGGATTAGTCGTCATTCTTCTTTTCCCCCTCTCCCGGTGATATGTTTATAGATCACTTCCAGCTGAAACAGCACCATCGCGATGCCTGAGAGCGGTACCGGTGCGTACTGCCAGAACTTGGACAGCCAGGGCAGACTCGTATAGGAAGCTCTGGCTCCGATGGTCGTTGCGAACTTAAAGCCCTGGTACACCAGGATCACAGAAAATGCCAGCACAAGGATGTAGGCCAGCAGATCCAGTACGAACAGGACCTTCTTCGGAAGATACTGGTCCAGGGATGTCATACGGATATGCGTTCCTTTCCGGATCGCCAGCGCTGCACTCAGAAACGCCATATAGACCATACAGGTCAGTACGATCTCTTCGCTCCAGGACGGATCATCGAGGAACGGAATATACTTTCCGACATATCTTCCGAGCACGGCATATGAAGTGATCAGTACGTCCGCGATCAGGAACAGTTTGCACAGGACCATGACCGCCGCATACAGTTTGTCAAATAAAGATTCGATTTTATCCGCCATACAGCTCTTTCCTTTCTAAAGCAGCAGTTTATACCGCACCTTCGTTTCGGCAGAAAATGCCCTGCATCCACTTTCATATGCGTCATATGGGAATGAATGCAGGGCATTTTTACTCCGGCTCATTTTCTAAGGCTTCCGCAGCAAATACATCAGTCTGTCAGATCACCGGATCCGTCGGATCGATCACTCTGCCAGGGTGAGGATCCCCTCATATTTATCTTCAATGCCGCTGGTGAACTGTCCGATCAGGTCGGCGCAGGCTTCACGATAAGGAGTCTTGTCTTCCACTTCGATAAAGGTAACGCCCTTTTCGGTCAGGCTTGCCTTTGCCTTCTCAGCTTCTTCCACAGACATCTGGCGGCAGAACTCTTCGGTCGCTTTTCCTGCCTCGAACAGAGCATCCTGCTGCTCCTGCGTAAGCTTCGCCAGAGAGTCATCCGCGATCACAACAGAGGAGGTAGCCAGGGTGTGCTCATCAAGCAGCATGTAAGGGGCAACTTCGTTGAACGCATTGGACTCATACTGCGGGATCGGCTGCTCCGCACCGTCCACAACACCGGACTGCAGGCTGGTGTACAGCTCATTGAAGTTTACGACCGTCGGAGATGCGCCAAGACCTTCCACCATACCGGTCATGATCTGGTCGCTGGATACACGGAGCTTCTTACCCTTCAGATCCTCGATCCCTGCAACCTCATCCTTGAAGAAAAAGCTGCGGAAACCATCCTCCAGATAGTACAGGCCAGTCACGCCCAGACCGTTGTTCTGCGGCTCCGCCAGGATCTCCTGTCCCAGATCGGAATTGGCGAAATTCCAGAAATGCTCGCTGCTCTCAAACACAAAGGGCAGGCCCAGAAGCGCGGATTCCTTGCAGCCGTAGTTGCTGAATGCGTAGCAGGAGAAACGCACGATGTCCACTGTACCGCTCATGGAGATCATACCGTCCAGAACATCAGCTTCCGTACCAAGCACGCCGCTGGCCTGAATGTCGATCGTCACCGCGCCGTCCGTCAGTTCCTCTACCTTGTCCTTAAAAAACTGTGCATACTGTCCGTCGATCGAATCAATGGAATTGGTCTCGGAGAACACCAGTACGACCGGATCATCGGCCATCGCCGTCATGGTTCCCATTCCTGCCAGCGCAGCTGCTGCAAACATCACTGCCGTCATCTTTCTTGCGTTCATTTGTTTACCTCCTGTAATCATTTTAGGAAAACGTTTACTCTATGTGATTACATGATAGCCAACTATCCTCCGGAATAATTTGCAGTACTGCTTTGATTTTTTGCAGATCGTTCACAGTTTTTGGGACAAAACATACCGAATTCGTTATAATAGCTGTAAGTCGTACGCAGCTCCCCCGGCAGCGGAAAGCGCCGGTCTCACAGAAAGAGAGGATCCTTATGCCGCGCAGAGATTATCAGGAATTTCAGGAAATATTGCCCGGTGATCTGAACCTTCAGCACAAAATCGCGCTCTCTACGGAAAAGAATACGTATCATCTTCACTCCCATCTGGAGATCATCTTTACCGTGTCGGACAACCTTGTTCTGTTTACCGAGTCGAAAGCGCAGCGCATTCCGGCCGGTGCGATCCTGCTGCTCGATTCCATGTCGCTGCACTATATCGACTGTACACACGACCGGAAAAACTGCGACCGGTATGTACTCTATTTCCGGTCCAATCTGATCTCGGATCTGCAAATCCCGGAGATCAATCTTCTGGACTGTTTTCTGCGCCGGCGCGGAGATGCCCAGATCCTTCTGCCGGATGCGCAGCAGCGTTCCATTATCCGGGATATCCTGGAGCGGATGATCGCCTGCTATCCGCAGATCTCGTCAGCCGCAGAAGACCTGTCTTCATATAAGCATGATCCTTCATCCGTTCCGGCCGCTTTGTCATCCCGGGAGGATTCCCCGGCACTTTCCCCG
Source organism: uncultured Lachnospiraceae bacterium (assembly GCA_902785635.1). Taxonomy (GTDB): domain Bacteria; phylum Bacillota; class Clostridia; order Lachnospirales; family Lachnospiraceae; genus Merdiplasma. The sequence continues at coordinate 29,410 of CACZZH010000032.1, read as the reverse complement.
GAAGCTTCTCCGGCGCTTTCCCAGGGGCTTCCCCATGCGCTTAAAGGAGATGCCTCTGTCCTTCCTCCGGAGGACCGCCTGTTCTTAAGACTGGAGCTGGGACATCTGCTCCTGCTGATCCACCGGATCATCCGCAGAACGGAAAAAAGCCCGGAAACGGCCTCCTATCAGGCACATTCCCGGGCGGTATCCGATATCCGCCAGTATATTGACACACATTATTCCGAAGAGCTTGCCGTTGACAACATTGCACGGGAGTTTCTGATGTCCCGTACGATGCTCTACAATCTTTTCAAAGAAGTGATGCATATGTCCGTGAGTGATTATCTTACCCACGTACGCATCACACAGGCAAAGGCACTGCTGATCAACACAGATTACTCGGTGGAGATCATCAGCCAGATGGCAGGCTACGGCAATATCAGTTCCTTTTCGAGAGTCTTCAAAGCCAGGACCGGCGTCACCCCGCTGCAGTACCGTAAAAAGCAGCAGAACAGAAACCCGCTCTCCTACTCCTCCAGCACCTGAAGTTCAAGATAGTCGAAGTCCTTCTCCTCGATAAAGCAGTCCCTGCCGAACCGGCATTTGCTGCGCCGCTGAAAGTCTTTGATGGTGCTCTCAAGCCAGATCGGGCGCTCCAGATCAAACTGCAGACAGATCTCGTCCAGCGCCTTGAACACCTTATGTGTGCGCGTATCGTCATCGTCGATCGTGACGACCGTATCACGCAGCATGTGATTGTTTTTCCACAGTTTTCCCCACATTTTCATGGCTCTTCTCCCATCGCCGCTCTTTCGTTGACCGGAACACCGAATTATTGTAAACTATAACAAACAGCAAAGTAAAGACACCTGTATGATAATATTTCACATTTGAGATTTCAATCGATCTGATCTGCAGATTCAACACCCGGAAAGTCAAGAACGCCATCCGGCGTTCTTGCTGCCGGGCTGCGCGCCAGTTCCGCTGGCACCTTCCTTTGCGCAGCCCTGGCATCCCGCCGGAGGCTTTTATTCTTCATCGCGAGCTTGAACTACACGATGAAGATAAGTTTGTTGCTACGCGCGTATCCCATGACTGAAGTCACGGGTATTGCGCGATGAAGAATAAACAACAGGAGGAAACACATCATGAAAGTATTATCCTTAGGCTCCCTGAATATTGATAAAGTCTACTCGGTAGATCATATCATCAATCCGAAGGAGACCATCGAAAGCACTTCCTACAATAACTTCTGCGGCGGCAAAGGACTCAATCAGTCCATCGCTCTGGCCCGTGCCGGTGCCAATGTATCCCATGCCGGAATGATCGGCGAAGACGGTGCCATGCTGGCCGATGCCCTGCGGGAAAGCGGTGTAGGCATGGAACTGCTGCGCACAGTGAAGGGGCCCTCCGGCCATGCGGTGATCCAGATCGATCCGCACGCCCAGAACTGCATCATCATCTTCGGCGGCTCCAACCGCTGCATCACGCCTGCGTATATTGACGAAGTGATGGAAGGATTCGAAAAGGGTGATGTCCTCCTGCTGCAGAATGAGATCAGCGGCAACGGATACGCCATCGAAAAGGGCCATGAAAAAGGGATGACGGTCGTGCTCAATCCCTCCCCCTATGACAGCCGCCTGGATGAATGCGATTACAGCAAGGTCGACATCTTCATGGTCAATGAAGTGGAAGGCCGCCTGATGGCAGGCTGTGACAGCGAGGATCCCGCTGTGATCCGAGAGTGCCTGAAGAAGGCATATCCCAACGCCGCCTTCGTACTCACTCTGGGCGAAGCAGGTTCCTGCTATTTCAAAGGCAGCGAAGAATACTTCCAGCCGATCTACCCCGTGAAGGCAGTGGATACCACCGCAGCCGGCGATACCTTCTGCGGCTATTTCCTCTCCTCCATGGCACAGGGCCTTTCCATCCCCGAATGTCTCCGGCATGCATCTGCAGCCAGCGCCATCTCCGTAAGCCGCAGCGGCGCATCCCCGAGCATTCCGGTGCGTGAAGAGGTAGAGGCGTTCCTGAAGGAGCACTGAGACCATAAGGGATCCGCACCGGGCGGAAGACAGCTCAAAAAACAGTATAAAAAGAGAACGCTTTCCGGCATATCATTTGCCCGGAAGCGTTCTTTTTTCTTTCTGACAGAGGCGGGACAGGGGAGCCCCGTGGCTCCCTCTGCTTACTCCTGCGCCTTCGCGATCTTGACCAGGCGGCTGGTCCCCAGGCGCGAAGCCCCCAGCGCTATAAACTGCTCCGCATCTGCAAAGGAAGAGATCCCTCCGGCTGCCTTGATCTTCACACCCTCTCCCACATGCTTCGCGAACAGCTCCACATCGGCGAAGGTCGCTCCGCCTGTGGAGAAGCCGGTAGATGTCTTGATGAAATCCGCCCCCGAACGTGTCACCAGATCGCACATTGTGATCTTTTCCTCATCCGTGAGCAGGCAGGTCTCGATGATCACCTTGAGGATCTTTCCTTCACACGCTTCCCGCACGGCTTTGATCTCATCCAGCACGTATCCGGTCTCCCCCGCCTTGAGCATACCGACGTTGATCACCATGTCGATCTCATCGGCGCCGTTTTCAAGCGCATCCTTCGTTTCAAATACCTTTGCAGCAGTGGTGTGATTGCCGTTCGGGAAACCGATCACCGTACACACCTTCATGCGTTCTCCCAGGTATTCCTTTGCCGCCCGCACATAGCAGGGAGGAATACACACCGACGCTGTATGGAAACGCAGCGCATCATCACAGATCGCGCGGATCTGCTCCCAGGTCGCTGTCTGCGCCAGCAGCGTATGGTCAACCATTGCAAAGATCTGTTCGTTCGTCATCTTTTTATTCTCCCTCCGTCTTCACGTTTTTCTCCGAATCTTTCAGGATCCTGCGCACACTGCGGATATTCTTCTCGATCTTTCTGCGCTCTGTCATGATCTGCCTTCCGCAGCCCATGCAGCGCAGCTTCAGGTCCGAACCGATTCTCAGGATCTCCCACTCATGGGATCCGCAGGGATGCTGTTTTTTCATCCAGGCAATGTCTCCCACCCGCAGCAGAAACGTCTCCTGCGGATTCAGTTTGTAAATGATCTCCTTATCTCCGCTCATGGTACTTCCTCCTGCATTCACGCCCGGTTCCATTCCCGCAAGGCACCGCCGCCCGGGACCCGATGATCTGTTTGATCCATTGATTATGATAAGTATTTTCTCAGGTTTTTCAGGATCTGTCAATTCAAGGCGGATGGCGAAGCCGGAATTCGGATCCTCGTTGTCACCCAGCCCTGCGCCGGATCTGCCTCCATGTGCATATCCCCATGATACTTCTGTGCGATCTCCCGAATCAACTGCAGTCCGATTCCGTGAAGCTGCGGATCTTCCTTCTCGGTTCGAAACTCCATTTTTTCGGAGACGACAGCTCTGTTTCGGACCACCAGTTCCAATTCGTGACCCATCATCAGTTGTGCTTCAATCTCCTTCTTCTTCCCTTCCGGCAGCCGCAGATTCGCTTCCATTGCATTATCCAGCAAGTTTTGAAGCAAACTGGCAAGATCCTCCTCAGATATCACGGAAGCAGGGAAGGTATCTATTTCCTGTACATCAGTCAACTGCCCCGTATCTCCATCTCCCCGGAAGATTTTAAAGCTGAACCCGATCCCCTGTTCCTCACATTCCTGTCTTTTGCGCTGTACAAAACAATTATGTTACTGTTTATAATTCTACCATTACTATCTTCCCCAAAATACCGATGGTGCAAAAACTGCACAATTTCGTGCAAAACTGATATCCCTAGTGTGTGGAACATAAAAAAACAACAATCCTTCTTCTGCCTCACCCCTTGCATCATTTGCCATACCGGGATATACTATGGATATCCCATCATGAGGAGGAAAGAACGCATGGATAAGACTATGAAAACACTTGTAAGGCCATGGGGCAACAGTCAGGGGATTCGTATCTCCAGGGAGTTGTTAAATCTGTTAGGGATAGCCGTTAATGAAGAAGTTGCTTTATCCATCGATAATAATCGTCTGATCATCAGCAAAATAGTTCAAAGAAAGTCTTTGGAGGAATATGCCGAACCGTATGGTGGGAAGCTTGGTCCGTACAGTGAATTTGATTTTGGTGACGGGATCGGGATCGGGAGGTGGCTGGATGAAAGCGATTGATCAGGGAGATATCATTCGCGTAGCACATGGTCGTGTTCCGTTTCTGGTTGTCAGTTCTGCCTTCTATAATCAGTCAGGATTGGCGATCGTATGCCCGATCGTACAGGAAGCTTCATCTGATGCGATGCATATTCAGATTGAGACTGCATATGTTTCAGGAACCGTTCTCTGTGAACAAATTGCTGTCGTATCGACAGCAGAAAGAGCCTTTAGTATAAAGGATCATTTGTCCGGAAGTCCTCTTCTGGAAATTGTTTTTCGCGTACAGAGTATTTTCGATTATGTTCCTCATGCATAACGAACAGGGCATAAAAAGAAGGCAGGGTATTGAGTTCTCTCTTTCCCTGCCTCGTTTTATGCCCTTTATAATATTATAAACAGATACTTCCGAATGGTGGGTCATAGTAACAGTAGACGGTTCTTTGTCTCTGTTTCTGTGGAATACAACGTCCCTATGACTCACACGTCCCTTGTCCCATTATCGTTCCAGTTCCCAGCAGCGTACATCGATCACTGCTTTGCCGTCACAGCGGAAGCTGATTCCGTCGGCGGACAGCGGCGTGAACAATGCAGCGCTCATCACCTGTTCGCCGCCGTTCACGAAGATCTCGACGCTGAACCGATCGAGCACGATCCGAAGCTTCAGCTCGTCATTCTTTGGATAGGCCTTCGCCCTGCGCTGATGAATGATGGCCCTTCGCGAACCGGAGAATTTCCGGTCGATCTTCAATGTCTTTTCATGCGGCCGGTAGCTGATCCCGGTGTGGAATTCCTCATCTTCTGCGAACCACATGGCAAACCGGTGGAAGCCTTCCTCATTCTCTGCCACATGAAGGGTCAGCTCCATGTCCAGAACTCTTCCCCGGATACCTTCCAGCCGTGTGACGCCGGAGATTTCCTGCCCGCAGTGTTCGATGAGCGGACCGCGATGGTCTTCCAGTTCGCGCAGCGGCCACTGCCAAAGACGGCCGTCCCTGATGGAGAGTTCTCTGGGAATGCTCATCTGGCCGGCCCAGGGATCACTCTTTTCACGAATCGCGATCGCGTCCCAGTTCTGGAGCCAGCCGATCATCACGCGGCGTCCGTCCGGCATCAGCACCGTCTGCGGTGCATAAAAGTCGATGCCGTAATCGATGGCCTGATCATGCTTTTCGTCAAAACGGCATGCTGCCTCATCGTAATCTCCGATCAGGCACAAAGTCCCGTTGCCGTTGTGATACTCAAATCCCTGCGGCAGCATATCCTGCGGGCTGGTGAGCAGTACCCAGCTTCCGTCCAGGAAAAAGAAGTCCGGGCATTCCCACATCCGGCCGAACCGGCAGTGGTTCTCTGCCAGCTTCCCCTTATAGGTCCAGTGCAGGCAGTCTGTACTGGAATACGCCAGTATCTGGCCGCTCCCGTCTTCAGGACGGTTTGCGATCAGCGCCAGATAACTCCCGTCTGATGCACGCATGATCTTGGGATCACGAAAGTCATTGCGGCTTCCGCCCTCCGGAAGCTGCTTTTCGTCGATCACCGGGTTTCCCTGGTATTTCTCGAAATCGATCCCGTCGCCGATGGCGATGTTCTGCGTCTGGACCTCCATGGGTCTTCCGTCTTTTCCATGTTCCAGCCGTACACCGGTGTACATCAGAAGCATCTGTCCGTCCGGCATTTCGATCGCGCTTCCCGAGAAACATCCGTTGTAATCATAGGTCTCATCGGGCGCCAGCGCAGCCGGAAGGAATTCCCAGTGCAGCAGATCACTGCTTACTGCATGTCCCCAATGCATGCTGTCCCAGTACGAAGAGTACGGATTATACTGGTAAAACATATGATATTTCCCGCCGTAACAGCAAAATCCGTTCGGGTCATTCATCCATCCGGTACGTGCGGTAAGATGAAAGAGCGGCCGTTCCTCCTCCCGAATGGTCTTCTCCCACACTTCTTCGGTTTTTCTTGCCTCGCGCAGCGTCTGGCTTATGATCATGGCTATCCTCATTTCTATAATATTTATGGTCCTGGTTCTGCAAAAAAACTGTATGATATAGGCTACAGACTTTTATCATACAGCAAAGCATCTCTTTTTTCTATGTATTTTTGAAGAAAGTTCAGGCGCTTTTGCGGCGCCTGAACTTTCAGTCTGCTTCAGCCAGGATCATTCAGCATAGTATTCATCCAGATATTTCTGATAAATAGCGAGATAATCTTCCAGACCGTATGCTTCAACCTGAGAAACATACTCGTTCCAGGAGTCATCTGTCACACCGTCCATAATGAACGCGGACTTGCTGGAATTAATGTAGGAGATCAGATCCGGCTGGATATAGGTCAGCTCATCGGTGTCGTCGCTCGTCATCAGCACCTTCGGATATACATAGTCGTGAATCATGTAAGGAGTATAATACTCTTTGATCCAGTCCAGACGATACTGAGCATCATCCGGGCAGGTCACATACACGCCATAATAGTCATCCAGGATCGCCAGCGGGCCGCTTACGCACTCAGCTTCACGGACCTCAACAGGAGAAGCATCTCCAAGCGGAGCATGCTGCAGCATCGGCTCTCCGTCTGCGTTTTCGCCAAGAACAAAGATATCAAACTCGTCGTCTTCACCGTAGGTTCCCCAGTTGTTCTGCGGAGACTGGAACGGATCATACATCTTATCCATCCATGCGCACAGCAGTTCGGGCTCATCGCAAACACCGGTAATTACACAGCGGCCGCGGTCAAATCCGGAAGTGAAAGAGAAATTCTGCGGTGTTACGCTCCTGCAGTCTGCTTCGAGCGGAGAGAAGGGAACATAATCTTCAATGTTGTCAATATTCGCCACATCCCATGTGAAGCACACGCCATAGCGGTGAGATTTACCCTTTGCAACATAGGTGGACCAATCCTGTGTGAAGCATTCCGGATCGATCAGGCCCTCATCGTAAAGCTTATGGAGCCATTCCAGGCCTCTTCTGAAACCGTCTGTGATCGCAGTGCAGATAACTTCCCTGTCATCATTTACCGCAATATGGTTCCCCATATCCACGTCGCCGATTCCATCGCCAAAGCCATTGATCAGGATGTTCAGATCGTTGTCGTTCACGATGCAGGAGATCGGAATGATCGAACCCTCAATACCGAATTCTTCCTGAAGTTTTGCTTCATTCTCCTTGAAGGCAAGCATCGTCTGTTCAAACTCATCAATGGTGGTCGGAACTTCAAGTCCGAGGAAATCAAGCCATTTCTTGTTGATAAAACTCATGTTATTGCCAACTGTCTGAATGGCTGTCTTGCCGGAGCCGAGCTGCTCGATCCAGGGAAGTGCCCAGATGTGTCCATCCTCATCTTCGCACATCGTTCTGTATTCGGGATAGGCTTCAAATACCTTACACAGATTCGGCATATACTCATCAATGTAATCCTCCAGCTCGAGAAGGATGCCCTGATCCGCATAGCGCAGAAGATCGCTGTCACTGAAACCTGCATTCCAGACAAAATCTGTCAGGGAGTTGATGTTTGCCATGTTCAGACCGATCTTATCTCCCCACTGATCCGAAGAAATTGCAGTCCACTCAATATGCACATTCGTTTCTTCCTCCAGGCGTTTGAAGATCGTGCGTTTGTTCTGATCCTCTTCCGTGCCGGAAGGATAGCTGATCATACCGGTAAAAGTAGCTGTTTCTTCCAGCGGGAATGTGATTTCATCTGCCATTACTGCGCCGGAGAGCATACCGATCGCAACAGCTGTTGTTAACAATGCGGATACGGTTTTTTTCGTTCTCATGATATCCTCCTTGTAATAATATGGAAACATAATTGAGTGTTTTCACACTTTAGTTAGCCCTTCACGGATCCTGCCATGATTCCGGAATCAAAGTACTTTTGGAAGAACGGGTACATAAACATCAGCGGAAAACTGGAAATGATAATGGTTGCATATTTCAGCAGTTCCGCAAGCTGCGCCCTCTGCGCTGTACTCTGCATGTCTGCGATCATGCCTGACTCCGGCTGGTTCTGAATAAGAATAGCGCGCATCACCAGCTGAAGAGGCTGCTTCGACGAAGAATTCAGATAGATCATGGCATCAAAATAGCTGTTCCACATTCCGACGAACTGCCACAGTGCGAGCACCGCGATGATCGGTGTACATACCGGCAGCAGGATCTTGAAATAGAATGTCAGCTCATTTGCTCCGTCAACATCCGCTGCCTCACGCAGTTCAGACGGGATTCCCCTGTAATAGGTTCTCGCGATCGTCATGTTCCAGACGCTGAATGCACCGGGAAGAATGACTGCCCACATGGAATCAAGCATTCCCAGGCTGCTGATCAGCAAATAGGTCGGGATCAGGCCGCCGCCGAAGAACATTGTGATCATAAACAGCGTATTGAAAAAGCCTCTTCCCTTGAAATCCGCTCTGGACATAGGATACGCGCAAAGCATCGTGATCAGAACGGAAAGGAACGTGAACAACAGAGAATAGATCATGGCGTTCTTGAAACCGATCCATATCTGCTTATTCCCCATGACGCGCTCATAGGCCGTAAGCGTCCACTTTTCCAGGTCAAACACGATTCCTTTGTTCTGAAGCGTAATGGGATCCATAAAGGAAGCAATGATAATGTAAATCACAGGAATAACGATTGCCAGGACAAAGAGCCCGAGAAGAACATATCCGGTTATCAGGAATGCTTTGTCACCGGCTGAATGTCTGGAAAATGCCGATTTCTTCTTTCCCATTTTTCCTTTTCTCCTCTCTTATAAACCCTGACCTTCGTTCATCTTCTTTACGATCTGATTAACGGTCAACAGGAAAATGACATTGATCACCGTATTAAACAGGCCTACCGCAGTTGAAAAACTGTAGTCACCGCTCAGAAGACCTTTTTTGTATACGTAGGTGGCAATGATTTCGGATGAAGCAAGGTTAAGATCTGTCTGAAGGGCATAGGCTTTTTCAAAGCCGATGCTCATAATGTTTCCTGCCTGCAGAATAAACTGGATAACGACCATATCCTTGATGGCAGGCCATTCAACGGTTTTGATCTGCTGGAAGATGTTTGCTCCGTCAATCTGAGCAGCTTCCTTCAATTCCTTACTGGCATTGGAAAGAGATGCTGTATACATGATGGACGCCCATCCTGCGCCTTGCCAGATTCCGCTGATGATATAGATCGGTCGGAAAGCAGCCGGTATCGTCAGGAAGTTGATGCTGGTTCCCATCAGCATATTCAGGGGACCGGTTACGGAAAGCAGAATACGAACCATACCGCACAGTACAATGACTGAAATGAAATTCGGCATGTAAAGAACAAGCTGTATTCTCTGTTTAATTTTTGAACTTTCTATCCTGTTCAGCAAAAGTGCGAGGATGATCGGAACCGGGAACCCAAAAAGCAGGCCGAAAATACTCAATTTCAATGTGTTGGCCAGATATCTGAGGAAATCCGGCGAAGAAAGAAATTGTTTAAAATATTTTAAGCCTACCCACTTACTGCCCAGAATACCCTTGATCGGGTTGTACTTTTGAAACGCGATCAGAATGCCGCCCATCGGTCCATATCTGAAAATAAGTGTCAGCACTAATGCAGGCCCGAGGAAGAACAGATAAAGCTGCCAGTGCTGCTTCAAATAGATCCAGGTATTGTGAAGACGTCCGGGTGAACCTTTTACGGCTGTAGTCTGCCTGTTACTACCCATTTTTACTCCTTTCCCCAAGAGAGACGTGAATTGAAGTGTTCGAACATTTACATTTGCACAATCCATCTCGACCAATGGTGATTTTAAACTATCACTATTTTACATTTGTGTCAATATTTATTTGTGTATTTGCACCATAATATTTGACATTTCATTGGTTTTATCTTATCATTTAGTAAAATCAGCTATGGCTCATTATTATTATGAAAATCACTTTCGATAGGGGAGAGTTCAACGATGCGTAATATCCTTGATCCGGAAAGCCCGGTCCTTCAATTTATCACAAAGCTGGTTTACAGTGTATGGCTGAACATCTTATGGTTCGTCTGCTGCATACCCGTCATTACCATCGGACCGGCTACGACGGCTTTGTTTTATTGCTGCCAGAAGATGGCACGTGATGAAGAAGGACATATCACCCGGTCATTCTTCCATTCCTTCCGGATGAACTTTAAACAGGGCGTTTTGATCGGTATGATCATGACCATTTCGGGAGCGGTTCTTGTCTTCGACGGGTTTGTCCTGCTGCGTCTTTATAAAACGTCTGCTTTCTGGGCGATCCTGACCGCTGTTTTTATCGTTGCCTGCGTTGCCTGGCTGATCATCTTTATGTGGATCTTTCCACTTCTGGCTCATTTTGACAACACAACGACCGCCATGTTCAAAAATGCGATCATGCTCGGGATGCGTTTTCTCCTGTGCACTGCATTCATGGCAGCCATTTACATCATCATGGCGCTCCTCATTATCCATGTGATGACGCCGCTCATCATCTTCGGGATGGGGACCTGTGCTTTTCTCAATTCCCTTCTTCTGAAAAATATTCTTATCCAGTGCGAAGGAAAAACCGAAGAGAACCCGGCTGAAGAAGATCAGGCCGGCGATAATATGGAATGATTTGGAAAAGATCAAAGGAAATATGCTCATGCAAACGGAAAAAACGGACCGGAATATATGGCGGAATTTGAAAGGCACTGCAAAGCTCCAGTACATCTGGGATTATTATAAGCTTCCCCTGTTTCTGATCTGTGTCTTTATTTACGGAGCCGGGTATCTGATCTGGCGAAATGTGAATGTCCAGCACCCTCAGCTCTATCTCGCCTATGTCAATCTGGAAGTAGGGGAGACCCTTGATCATAACCTCACCGAAGGCTTTATCGATTACCTTCATCCCGAGGAAAAAAACAGCGTTGTATTGACCATGCGAAATCTGGCGCTTACCGAAAACCTGCAGGAAGTAGACGGGTCTTATGTATATGCTTCACAGGTCAAACTTCTGGCAGCCGTTGACAACCAGCAGCTGGATGTTGTCCTGATGAATCAGGAAGCATTCGATGCCTTTTCTCAGAATGGTCTTCTTCTCGATCTTGCGTCCTTCAGCAAAGAACATTCGCTGACTGGGCTGGAGCCTTATTTTGTTGATAATATTGAGATCCTGACCGATAATGCAACGGAAGTCATGACGGATCCCACAGTCACATACCATTCAGAAACAACAACTTATCCCATGGGGATCGAGATCACTTCGTTTCCTTTGATACAGGAAGCCGGTTTTCCGGATCATGTTTTTCTCGGTATCATAGCGAACACCGAACGCGCCGGCAATGCAGCCTCCTTCGTAAACTATCTCGCCGGCATCTCCTGAGTCTTAAGGCTTGCCTTTGTCAGTCAGTTTTGACAAAGCGCTCATGGTACAGCTTATAAACCCCCTTTGGTCTTTGCAGGAATCCTGCTCTATGTTATAATTTGAAGTGTATGGAGAAATGTTCAGCCTTTACCTTGCCCGGATATCCCCCGTTTTCCGGTATGCTGACCTGAACGGAACCGTATATCAATTCATAATGTTAAAAACCGGAGGAATGCCATGCCTTCAAAAGTAACCATTCAGGATATCGCTGACGCTCTTGGCCTGTCACGCAATACCGTCTCCAAAGCGATCAACAATACAGGAACTCTCGCGGATGCGACCAGAGAGCGTATCCTTTTGAAAGCACAGGAGATGGGATACAAACAATTCTCCTATCTGCGTTTAAATGAGGACGGTCCTCTGAAACTGCAGTGGAAAGAACCGGCGACTCAAAACAGAAAAATCGCAGTGATTTTTGCCGGTCTTCTGGGCGCTTCCCATTTTGCGACTTCCATGCTCGACCGTTTCCAGAGTGACCTGTCCGCGCTTGGTTTCAGCGTGGCTCTGTATCGGATCATGCCGGAAGAGCTGGATGCATGCCGCCTGCCAAATGCACTGAACCTGGGTTCAACAGCCGGTATCATGTGCATCGAGGTGTTCAATGCTGCATATTGCAGAATGCTCAGCAGCCTGAATATCCCTCTGCTGTTCGTGGACAGTCCTGTGAACATCTTTGAAGGTTCCTTCGATGCGGATGTTCTGCTCATGGATAACCAGGTCCGCATGTATGAATTCATGCAGGAAATGAAGCGACGTGGAAAGACAAAGATCAGCTACATCGGTGATATTCACCACTGCCGTTCCTTCTACGAACGTTACAGTGCGGTCCGCCAGTGCGCAGCTATTCTTGGTTTTGAGGATCCATGCAGTCTGACCGGAAGGGTAGAGAATATCCGGACATACGAATCTTATATTGAGGAAGCTCTTGACATGAGCGCTCTGCCGGAGGTATTTATCTGTGCCAACGATTTTGTCGCTCTGGAACTGCTTCATGTTCTGAAAAAAAAGCAGCTTTCTGTTCCGGAGGATGTCTGGATATGCGGGTTTGACGATGCCCCTGAATCCAGAATCGTCACCCCCAGGCTCACGAGCATTCATATTCATACGCAGTCTATGGGCCGTATTGCGGTAGAGCTGCTCTACTCCCGTATCCTGTCCCCGGACATAAACTACCGCACCGTTTATGCCGAAACACACCTCGTCTACCGCGAATCCACAGGAGATTGAATCTAAAAAAGAAAAGTGCGCCGCAAGGCGCACAGTGTAAACGGCATACCCGGAATGGGTATGCCGCTTTTGTCGGGACAGGGGACGGTGCCGGGACCCTATCGGCCCTTACAGTCCTTCTACTGCTTCGCCGAGCGCCTTTCCGATGCTGTCCTGGATAAGCAGATCGGCATACCGGTCGCGGGGCGTCGGGGATTTATTGATGACTACCAGATGATTTCCGCGGAAATAATCGATCAGCCCGGCCGCCGGATAGACCGCCAGGGACGTCCCGCCGATGATGAGCGTGTCTGCCCGGGAGATGGCCTGCACACTCTGGCTGATGGTATTCTGATCCAGCCCTTCTTCATACAGTACCACATCCGGCTTCACCATACCGCCGCACTCTTTTCCGTTTACTTTGGCACAGCACTTCGGCACCCCTTTGGAATCCTTGATATACTGCGCATCATAAAACGCACCGCACTTCATGCAGTAATTGCGCAGCACACTGCCGTGCAGCTCCTGCACGTTTTTGCTGCCCGCTGCCTGATGCAGCCCGTCAATGTTCTGCGTCACGACCGCTTTCAGCTTTCCCATCGCCTCAAGCTTTGCGAGAGCCAGATGCGCCGCATTGGGCTTTTTGTCCAGGCAGAGCATTTTGTCCTTGTAGAACCGGTAAAACTCTCCGGGCTGATTCATAAAGAAGGTATGGCTCAGGATCGTCTCGGGCGGATAGTCATATTTCATATGGTACAGCCCGTCCACACTGCGGAAATCCGGAATGCCGCTCTCGGTCGACACACCGGCCCCGCCGAAAAATACAATATTGTCACTTTCCTTCAGTATCTCATGCAGTTTCTGGATCGATTCCTCCATATTGAGCAGCCTCCCTTCTTTCTTCTGATTTCTTCACAAGGGGTTTCCGGTCAAATGCGGATCACTTTTGGTCTTCCTGTCCGCCGGCTTTTCCGGCGATCTGCCTGTGCTTTTCCGGATCCGCTCCGCCCGGAACATCATTATGAATGTTGTCTCACTCCTTCGCAGGCTCGCCCAGCATCTTCATCTTCATCTGATAATATGCCGGTGAGAAATCCAGGTAATGCCTGTGGGGATTCTCGAAACGCTGTTCCTCTTCCCATACTTCCCTGCGCATCTGGCGCTTCACATAAGCCGCGATATCCATGGTCGGCACCGGCGGTTCACACCGCTTTCCGCCGAGGATCACCGGTTTCTGAAGCTTACGGATCGTGCAGTTCTCAAATTTGCGTTTCTTCCACGGCTTTTCCGGATCTACGAACTGATACGGCTGAGAGAAGTCCACTTCTTCGCCGGCGAGCGTGATCAGGTCGGCGACTGCCTCGCCATTGGAGCTGTACACCCGGTACACGTCCTTCAGTCCGGGGTTGGTGATCTTCTCCACCGTCTCCGACAGCTTGATTCGCGGCTTCCACTCGCCGTTCTCCTCCACCGCACACAGCTTGTATACAGCTCCGAACACCGGCTCGGAGCGGGAAGTGATCAGGCGCTCGCCTACGCCAAAGGAGCTCACCTCTCCTCCCTGGTGCAGAATGGAGGTGATCGTGTATTCGTCCAGGCTGTTGGAGATCACGATCTTCGCGTCCGGGAAACCGGCGTCATCCAGCATGGCCCTGCTCTTCTTTGTCAGATAAGCAAGGTCGCCGCTGTCGATCCGGATACCGAAATTCCGGGACCGGATCCCGGCATCCCGCATCTCCCGGAATACCTTTACCGCATTCGGAATTCCCGAATCCAGCACATCATATGTGTCCACCAGGAGGACGCAGTTATGCGGATAGATCTGGGCAAACTTCCGGAATGCCGTCAGTTCATCCTTATAATACATCACCCAGCTGTGGGCCATCGTGCCGCCTACCGGAATATTGAAATACTGCCCGGCTGACACGGTGGCTGTGCCGTTCACACCGCCGATCACTGCCGCACGGGCTCCGTAGATCGCAGCGTCGTTGTTGTGCGCACGCCTTGCACCGAAATCAGAGACCGGACGGCCCTTCGCAGCCCGAACGATGCGGCGGGCTTTCGTTGCGATCAGACTCTGATGGTTGATCTGCGCCAGAATCTCCGTCTCCACGATCTGCGCTTCCACAAGCCCCGCGACCACCGTGATCACCGGCTCATTGGGATACATCACTGTACCTTCCGGGAATGCATACACATCCCCGTGGAAACGGAACTCTTTCAGATACTCCAGGAAACGGTCATCGAACAGATTCAATCCCCGGAGATAATCGATATCTTCCTCAGCAAAATGCATGTTTTCGATATATTCGATGATCTGCTCCAGTCCGGCAAAGACCGAAAAGCCTCCCCCGTCAGGGTTCCTGCGGAAAAACACATCGAATGCCACCCGCTCCCCCTGGTTCTCCTGCAGGAAATAACCATTGGCCATGGTCAGCTCATACAGGTCCATCATCATTGTAATATTCCGTTCATCGCTCTGTTTTTTCATTTTTCCCTCTCCGGTCAGTCCGATTATCTTGACAGGTAGATCTGCCGCAGCACGCCCTGCGCTATAAACCGGGTGCTCTCATCCCCTGTACAGGTGGAAAGCGTTACGATCCGGTCGTCCGTATCCGGCTTCAGACCATGGGCATCCACCTGGGAGCTCTCCACACATTTTTTAAGAAACGCATCAAAATCCTTTGTGGTAAACCGTGTCCGGTACGGATCCCCGATCTTGCTCACGATCGAGCACGAGAAGATCTGATACTGATAGATATACTGCGGTGTGAAGATCCAGAAGTACGGATTCTTGTCATACGTCTCCTGATTCGTGAAATTCTTCAGGGTTCCGAACATGGATCCGTTTTTCATATTATGCCCGTATACGATCGAATTCTGGTCCGTGAAGAATCTGGAATTGTCACAGTTCAGGAAGATGCATCCCGCAAAATTGTCCTGCTTCTCAAAGGTGCGGTGCAGATAAAATGAATTGTCCTTTGCCTGCGCCACCGGATAGGACTTTTCCAGAGCCCCGATTCGGATCCAGCCGATGATCTCGGGATTGATCTCGCCCAGCTGGTCAAAATCGATCGGATTGCGAAGCAGGGGAAGACGCTTCTTCTCCTTGTTTTCCTCGGTATCCACCGCGGCTGCTTCCTCCACCTTTTCATCCAGGGTGTCCGGATCTTCCAGCTCTTCTATCCTTTTCAGCACGATACCGCTCTTTCCGGTCTCTCCGTATTCCTCCGGGACATAGATCCCGCTGCCTTCAGCCTCCTCGGTGCCTGCTTCGCTTCCGGGAGTCTGTTCTTCTCCGGGAGTGTGCTCTTCATCCGGAGCTTCCCCGTCCATCGTGGTATACTGCCCTTCCAGCTTGTTGTACTCATCGGTTCCGGCCTTGTAATCCCGATAATATCCGTACAGCGTCCAGGCTGCATAGCAGAACACACCGATCGCCGCGATCAGGACAAGCGTGGTGAAAAAAGATCCCACTGCGCTTCCCTTCTTTTTATTCTTTGACACTCTTTTTCCTGTGATCCTTTCTTATTCGCAGTTGCCCACTGTGCGCGGATACGGCAGGACGTCGCGGATGTTGCCCATTCCGGTAAGATACATTACCAGACGTTCAAATCCCAGTCCGAACCCGGCGTGACGTGATGTTCCGTATTTGCGCAGATCCAGATACTTATGATACTCTTCCTCACTCATGCCCAGCGTATGGATGCGATCGATGAGTACGTCATAGTTTTCCTCTCTCTGGCTGCCGCCGATGATCTCGCCGATTCCCGGTACCAGGCAGTCCATTGCCGCAACGGTCTTTCCGTCTTCGTTCAGTTTCATATAGAATGCTTTGATCTCCTTCGGATAGTCCGTAACAAATACCGGGCGTTTGAACACTTTCTCGGTAAGATAGCGCTCATGCTCCGTCTGCAGATCACATCCCCAGGAAACCTTGTACTCAAACTCATCGTTGTGCTTCTCCAGAAGCTCCACTGCCTCCGTATAAGTCACACGGCCGAAATCCGACTCACACACATGGGTAAGGCGCTCGATCAGGCCCTTGTCGACAAAGGAATTGAAGAACTGCATCTCCTCCGGCGCATTCTCCATGACATAGCGGATCACATACTTCAGCATGGATTCCGCCAGGATCATATCATCCTGCAGATCCGCGAACGAGATCTCCGGTTCGATCATCCAGAACTCCGCCGCATGACGGGTGGTGTTGGAATTCTCCGCGCGGAAAGTCGGTCCGAAGGTATAGATATTGCGGAATGCCTGGGCAAACGGCTCGTTGTCCAGCTGGCCGCTCACGGTCAGGTTGACGCTCTTCCCGAAAAAGTCCTTCGTGAAATCGACCTTGCCTTCATCGGTCCTGGGCAGATCATTCAGATCCAGCGTCGTCACCTGGAACATTTCGCCTGCTCCCTCCGCATCACTGGCTGTGATCAGCGGAGTATGTACATATACAAAGTTCCTCTCCTGGAAGAAGCGATGGATCGCATAGGCTGCCAGGGAGCGGACACGGAAGACCGCCTGGAAAGTATTGGTGCGCACGCGAAGATGCGGGACCGTACGCAGGAACTCCAGACTGTGGCGCTTCTTCTGCATCGGATAATCCGGTGTGGATTCCCCTTCGATCTGTACCTCTTTCGCCTGGATCTCAAAGGGCTGCTTCGCCTGAGGCGTAGCCACCAGAGTACCCGTTACGATCACAGCAGAGCCTACATTCAGCTTGCTGATCTTCGCGAAATTATCCAGCTGGTCGGAATAGACCACCTGCAGCGTCTCAAAAAACGTGCCGTCATGCAGCACCAGAAAACCGAAGGACTTCGAAGCACGCACGCTCCTCAGCCATCCTCCGACTGTGATCTCCTTGTCAATAAAGGATTCGCGTTCCCGATATAATTCTTTTACTGTTACAAAGTCCATAGGACCCATCTCCCTTCATACTTTTCTTCTGCCCGGTACATTTACTGTGCCATCAGGGTATGTGTAAATGCAAAGCATCCATACTTTACGATAACTACGATTATAATGTACTTCCCTTCATATTGCAATTTTTTCCTTTCACCAATCCCTTGCAATTACACCTGTGACCCGATATAATAGTGCGGATACTTCCGCCGGGTCTCCGCGATCCGGCTGAATACCGCACCTTTTGATCACAGACGGAGTATATTCCCCCGGCTGCATTAAACATAGGATATAAGGAGAGTTTTGTATGACATATCAGACGCGTGGAACCTGTTCGCGTTTCATCGAGGTCGAACTGGATGGTGAGACCATCCGTGAAGTCACCTTCATCGGAGGATGCAGCGGCAACACCCAGGGCGTTGCCAAGCTTGTCAAAGGGCAGAACGCCCGGCAGGTGATCGATCTTCTGGAGGGGACGGACTGCGCCGGCCGCGGCACGTCATGTCCCGATCAGCTGGCCAAAGCGCTGCGCCTGGCTCTGGAAGAGCAGAAAAGTGCATAAAAGAGAGCCATGGGGACCTGTCCCCATGGCTCTTTTTGGGTCGGGGGACCTGTCCCCACGGCTCTTTGGCTCCTTATTGATAGACCACATTTGAAAGGCCGAACCCGAACCAGCCTTTCTTTCCTTTGATCGTGACCTTCAGGTAAGCTTTCCCGTTCATGACTGCCAGCTTCATCGGCTTATAGGAAGTATTCTTCTTATATTTCACAGTGCCGGTCTTACTGCCCGGTTTTTTCAGAAGCGTCAGCGCCTTCCCCAGCTTATTTTTTGTGGATTTGACACTCATGAGCGTCATGCTTTCATCCTCATCGTACTGGATGACCTGCATCTTTTTCCCGTTCACTTCATACTTCATCTGTACGGTGACTTTCTCTTTGCCGCCCAGCAGGAGATCCTGCTGCGTTACGATCGTGCCGTTTCCGGGAGTCTTTACGACCTGCCCTTTCTTATAGGCGAAACCGGTCCTGACCGATGCCCCCTTCTTTCCGGAAAGTCCCGCCTGCTTTGCAAGCTTTCCGGAAGCATAGCGGTAAACATTCACTGCAGATCTTCCGCTGTCATCCCGGTACAGTTCAAGCACTTCCTTCGTGCTGTCATCGGTATCGAGGTCTGTAAGATAGATCTCATATGCCGGATAGTCGTCATGCAGTGTAAGGACTGCTTTATCATCGACATAAAGCTTATTGCCCTTCCGGGTCACGATGACCGGATTTGCGGAAGCACTGAATTTGATGATGTAGGTCTTGCCCGCTTTCACAGCTGTAAGCTTTGTGACGTTTTCCTTCATGGCCCGCACATTGACTGTGCAGGAGGCAGTGAGGCCGTTTGCAGTCGCAGTGATCGTGGTCTTCCCAGCATTTTTTGCCGTTACCACGCCGCCGCTCACGGATGCTGCTGCAGCATTTGAGCTCTTCCATGTGACGGTCTTGGACGGACCGGTGACAGCTGCCGTCAGCTTAAGGGTCTTCCCCATGAACAGATCGGCGGATGTCTGATCCAGTTCGATCGAAGGCGCATCCACTGTCACTTTGCAGCTTGCACTCACACCGCTCACGGATGCTGTAACGGTAGCGATTCCTCCTTTTTTGGCAGTGATGACTGCCGTATTCTCATTTTCGGAATCCGGTTCTACGCTGACCACCTTAGGATTATCGGATACCCAGGACACTATAGACGAATCCGCATTCTTTACTGCTGCAGTCAATACGGCTGTCTCTTTAAGCGCCAGTGTCTTCGATACAGGACTCAGACTGATCGATGCGATCTCACCGGTATCCCCGAGATATTTCTTGCGGTTCTCGATCGTATTCTCATAGAATACGATCCTCTTCGCTTTTACAGAGCCGGTATATCCTTTAATGTTGCTGTTGAATTCTGCTTTTGTGATAAGCGCGGCCGTATTTTCTTTCGGTCCGTCAAAATACTTATCCTCATCGTTGTCATTGCGCACCATGCTCGCAACATACACATCTTTTTTCCCGTTCGTACGCACTACCAGCCTGCGGTACAGGAATTCCGGCCGTGTGCTTCCGTCCGAATCATAGACGCTGTAGGAAAACACACCGGTCTTCGGATAGATATAATACAAGACCTTCATGTCCGCCCAGGCACGCTCTGTTCCCTTATAGGCGCCCCCGTTGAGGAATGAAACGGAAGCCACTTTGTCCGTCATCTCAAACAGATCCGGAGTCGTATTGTCGTCCAGCAGCACTGCTGCAAAATACTCGACATACCCATCCATTCCCTCGGTAGAATGACTGTTCAGATACTGTGCATACTTCAGTTTTGCTTTCTCTGCGGCCGTCAGCGTTTTTGCCTGGGCAATCCCGCCAAGAGCACTGATCAGAAAGAGCAGTATCACTGCCAGTCCGGCTCTTTTTTTCATTTTTCCATATCCTCCCTGCTTCTTATGACTGTTTTCATCCCCGCTAATGAGATACTCACTTTACAGTCACTTTGATCTTTGCATATGTGCCGTCCTGCATATAGGCGTACACTATTGCTGTTCCTGCCTTCTTTGCAGTGATCTTTCCTTTTTTATTAACAGTTACGACCGACTTGTCGCTGGATTCGAACCGGACTGCCACATGCTTCTGAATCGCTTTGGAAGCCACCTTCTTGTCTCCTGCCGCTCTCACCTTGACAGTTTTGGCAATCTTCAGCGATACCTTCTTCCTGCTTGCGACCGTCTTTTTGTATTCTGTGTATTTTCCGCCTGTTGTAGGCACATGCACCATCGATGAAGCCTCGATCAGGACATAGTTTCCGGCGGCATCCTTTGCATACGCTGCAACTGCGTATTTATAATAGGTACCTGCCTTGAGGCCGCTGTGTGTATAGCTGAGAGTCTTGGCTGCCTTTGCCGGCTGTTTAACCGCTTTCAGGAGCTTGATCTTACTTCCGCACTTTGCACCGTACACATAATAAACAGCGGCAGTCGGAAGCGTATTCCATGTAAGTTTTACCTTAGTTGAAGCGGTTGCAGTCGCATGGGGCTGCAGGTTCCGGAAGATCGTGGTGGAAGCCTTGAGTGCCTTGCCTTTCGTACGGGTCACTTCGTGCTTGCACACCTTGCACACTTTGTGTTCTACGGTCGGGCTGTACGCGTTTGCCGGCGTCTTGACGGTCCACTTTCCGTAGGAATGCTTACCGGTCGCCTTTACTACCTTACTGGTACCTGCCTTTACCTCTCCGCAGGCTTTGCATTCCACATGTGTCTTGCCGGATGTGGAGCAGTTGGGCCTGACATCATAGACCGTTACCCAGTTGTGTTCACCGGTCTTTTTGCCGTTCTCATCCTCTGCGCCTTTGCAGTAGACCGTTCCGGTCTGCGGATCATAAGGCCACCAGGTGATGTTTGCGCTCTTGGCGCTGTACGTATTCCGTGTCGTCTTATTCCAGGATGTCCCGTTCAGCGGGAAATAAGCAATGATCTTCGCGGACGCGTTGTTGTAATTGCCGGTCTCCAGAATCACTCTCCCGGTTCCCGGAGCATTATTCTTCAGTTCGTTCAGGTAGATCTTTGTCATCGTCCGTCCGCAGTACAGTTTGGACAGATTCGGGTTTTTCCGGAGATCCAGGGATACAATGCCGGTCTCTTCCACATTCAGATAAGAAAGACTTTCATTATTCGTAACATCCAGGGAACTGATGCCTGTGTTGGAGCAGTTGAGTGTACGCAGGTTCTTATTCTTGGAAACATCCAGAGCCGTCACCGCAGTATCACTGCAGTCCAGGAAATGAAGTGCACTGCAGTCTGCGAGAGCCAGGCTGCTGACCGCAGTATTATTGCAGTCCAGCTCTTCCAGAGTGGTGCAGCCGGTGATGGTAAGGCTGTTCACTGCAGTCTCATTGCAGTACAGATAACGCAGTGCGGTACAGTTGCTCACATTCAGGGTCGTGATCGTAGTTACATTCCATCCGTTTCCGGTCCGGTTGTTCACATCCAGCGATTCGATCGCTTTGCATCCGCTCAGATTGAGCGTCTTCAGCGGCGTGTTGGACAGGTCCAGTTTATATAAGCTTGCATGATTGCTCAGATCAAGACTGACCACCGCCGTATTCTGCAGCTGCAGTTCACGAAGAGCCGTCACCTTGCTCACATCGATCTTGGTCAGCCGTTTGTTATCACTCAGGTTCAGATAAAACAGATTCGTATTGGTCCCGAGGGTAACGGCAGAGAGCATCGCATTGCTGCAGTTCAGTTCCCGCAGAGCCGTATTTGCTGAAACATCAAGGGTCTCGATCTGGGTGTCGGAGCAGTTGAGTGTCTGAAGCTTTGTGTTCTTAGCCACAGAAAGACTCTTCAGTCCGGATCTTTTCGCGTTCAGGGTCGTAAGTGCTGTGCACGGGGAAATATCCACACTCTCCAGGCTGCCGCAGCCGGAAATATTCAGCTGTTGAATCTTGGCACAGCCGGACAGGGTAAGTGTCTTCAGTGCTGTATCACCCGACAGATCCACAAGTACCAGGGCAGTATTCTTGCTTAAATTGACCGCCTTGATCGCAGTATTTCCGGACAGCTTCAGGGTCTCCGCCTGTGTAAAGTACTCGAGTCCGGCCAGATTTGTGACCGCATATCCGGACAGATCCACAGTCTTCGCTGCTTTGATCGTATTCAGCTGGGCAGCAGTAATGGTATTGCTTCCGGCTGTGTAGATTTTCTTTACATACTCCTGGAATTTTGCATCCGGGAAGGCGCCGGATACAGTTGTAGGATCTGCCGCGTTGTTCACGGAAGCGTCCTCTGCCTCCTCTTCCTCTTCAGCGATCCCGAGGAGCTCTGTCTGTGTTTCTTCTTCCGTAAGCCCAGCCTCGTCCTCAGGAAGCAGTTCCTCTGCCTCCTCTTCCATGACAGATTCCGCCGCGGCTTCTTCCTGAGCGGCTTCTTCTTCAACAAAGCCGTCACCGGCATCTTCCTGTGCAGAAGATTCCATCTCAAGCTCTGCTATCTGCGGAAGATCTTCTTCGACCACAGCAAATCCGTCCTCCAGTTCCGGAAGATCTTCTTCCAGAGTCTCTTCAAAGAATCCCTCAGACGGATCTTCTATTTCCGCTTCAGCCGGTTCTGTCTGCTCTTCTTCCTCCAGGCTTTCCAATTCGAGAATTTCTTCCTGTACATCCTCCGGCGCAGAGACTGCCAGTTCATCCTGCTCATCCTCCGGTACGGAGATCGTCAGTTCGTCCTGTACGTCATCCGGTACAGAGACCGTCAGTTCGTCCTGCACATCATCCTCTCCGAAGAGTCCGTCAACGTCGATTTCCGACAGTTCCGCCGAAAGCGGAGCTTCCTCAGGGGAAACCTCTTCCTGGATATACTCCTCCTCCATTACAAGATCCGTTTCCAGAATCTCATCAGCCACGGTCAGAACAGATGTCCCCTGCAGTGCCATTGCACCAGCCAGCAACACAGCCAGATATTTCATAGACCTACGCACAACTGTACCCCCTGTTTCTATTTATAAAGATACTAATACAGAAAATATTACGAAATTATTATATGTTTATTTCGACTTTGCGTCAACCACTTGTATTTGTAAAGAATACTATTCTGATTACCATATCTGGACAATCCGGACATTATAGGTCCGTATCTACTCCGTAAATCCGGTGCACTTCAAGAACGCCTTGGCGTTCTTGCCGCGACGCGCACGGTGCGTAAGCACCTTCCACTGTGCGCGTCTGCGATCCGCCGGAGGCTTTATTCTTCATCGCAGGAATGAAGAATCACACAGCGGCCTGCCTCCGGCAGACCGCTTCCCATGTGAGTTATTTTTGCTTTTTTTTCTCTTTCGAGCGCAGCTGACTGCAGACCCTGCCGACCTCCTTTGGTACCAGAGGTCCGCTGTTTTGATCCCTGTCGGTCTCCAGCCTTTTGAAAAAGGCCTCTGCCTTACAGGCATATTCCGGCACGTCTCCCGCGAGCACTGCTGACGGGCTCGTGAATACCAGCATTGTCTCATATGGAACCTGTTTCAGATCCTTAGAGTCCAGTGCCGAGCGCAGAATCGCCGTCTGTTCCCTGGCGATCGTACAGAGGGGGCCCAGAGAGGTCGTCTTATTGCCCCTGGTCTCCTGCCATGCCCCGCCGTCCTTCCGGCAGTGTACCCTTCCGGTACCTGCATAGCAGAGCACACCGATGACCCTTGCCCTGGTGACCACCAGCATCGTCAGCTCAGCGGTCTGTTCCTGATACTGTACGTTGCCGGGCAGAATCAGAAACAGTTTTTTACGGCGGGTATAGTTCAGCGCATCCGACACAAACTGCATCATTCCGTTGGAAGCTGCCTTCTCAGGCTTCTTGTCAAGGACCCGCTGCGCCTGGGTCTGGGAAGAGCCGTTTTTTCCTTTTTGTCCGAAGTTTTTGGAAACAGCGACTGCATTCCTGCTTTTGGCGGTCTCCGCGGCAGTTCCCTTTTTCTTTTCATCCTTTCCGAAAGGAAGCTTTGACCAGATCCAGTCCCGGGCAGCGCTGAAGCTCAGCCATTCCGTGATCGATCTTCCGGTCTTCACCCGGATCAGGTAGGGAAGCATCAGCAGCAGCATGGCAATGATCACCATCACCGGAAGCGGTGGATCACCGCTTCTTTCCTGTGCCGCCGTAAGCAGATACAGTCTCATCAGAAACCCTCCGAATATTTATTCTTCATCGCGCAATACCCGTGACTTCAGTCATGGGATACGCGCGTAACAACAAACTTGTCTTCATCGTGTAGTTCAAGCTCGCGATGAAGAAT
>CACZZH010000032.1:0-4987 GCA_902785635.1 uncultured Lachnospiraceae bacterium | reverse complement strand
AAGAATAAAAGCCTCCGGCGGGATGCCAGGGCTGCGCAAAGGAAGGTGCCAGCGGAGCTGGCGCGCAGCCCGGCAGCAAGAACGCCGGATGGCGTTCTTAACTCCCCTGCATGGCCCGCCCCCTCGCGGGGTCATGCAGATATATGTGAAAGCAAAGCTTTCATACTTTACATAGACAGTAATTTCCGGAAGAAATCATATGCCGTTTTTGCGTCCTGTTCAAAACCGTTCGGCGTATACGCCTCACAGCTGATGCGGGCATCGTATTTCGCAGTCTTCAGCGCTTCCATGAACGGCAGATAATCCGCTTCATCCACTGAGACCGGATACACACGCCCTTCCGGATTTGCAAAATGTACATGACGCAGGTATTTCTCACCGTCACGCGCAACATTGGATGCCGGCTCGTTCTCCACAGTCATATGATAGAAATCCACCAGGACCTTCACATTCTCCACGTCCGCGTCCTTTGCCAGCTGAACGCCTTCGGCAAAGCTGTTGATCAGGTTGCATTCCGCACTGCGCAGCGGTTCGATCACGATCATGATGCCATGCTCTTTTGCGATCGGTCCGATCTCACGAAGAAGCTGTACCACCTGCTGATAACCCTCTTCCATCGGAAACCCTTCCGGAACATTCTTGGCCGGACCGCTTCCGAATACACAGATCTTGATGCCCAGTTCTTCGTCTCTTGCAAAGGCCTTCTTTGCATAGGAAAGAATCGCTTCCTTATCCACATCCGGACCTGTCAGGCGCAGAGAGACCGGAAACAGATTGTTGCTCGTCTCACAGGGTACGCCGGACTTAAAGAGGCGTTCTTTGAATTTCGCAAACGCTTCATCATCCAGAGCCATCATCTGCGCGGTAGGCAGTTCTACATAATCATAACCGATCTGCGCAAGCTTCTCAATAAATTCGATCCCGGTTCCGTCCGGACCGGACGCAACCATATTCAGACAACATCCAATTTTCATTTTTTATTACTCTCCAGCTTTACTTCTCCCGCCCGGCGGGCAGGTCATCGTCTGTTTTCCGGTCATGCGGAAGCATCTGAACGCATTGCAGGGATTCCTTCCTCTGCATTCTGCGCAGTCACTTCGGAAAATGTCCTGCAGATATCCTCTACATGCTCCTCCATCAACATAATAGCTCTTTTCTCATCATTCATCCGGATCGCATCCACGATCTTCTGATGATCCCGGATCCCTGATTCATATCCCCTCTGGGACACCAGGATCGGCATATTATTGCTGAGGACCTCCCTTACCAGCTGCATGCTGGCTGCCAGCAGTGTATTCTTAGTAATGGTGGCCAGCTCCAAATGGAACCGCAGGTCCGCCTGGGAAAATTTCTCCAGATTATCGGACATGGCGGCAGCTTCCATCTCGCGGATGATTCCGTTAAGCCGCTTCACATCCTCTGTTCCTGCGCGCCGGGCCGCAAGTCCTGCGATCCTGGCCTCTACCACCTGGCGGAATTCCAGCACTTCCATCACCGAATTATTGCTGACGTAAACGATCGGAAGGATCGCATTCATGCAGATATCTGCCCCTGCTTCACGAACATAGTGGCCACCGGAGAATCTGGACTCCAGCAGACCCACTGCATTCAGCTTCAGAAGTGCCTCCCGGATCGACGCCCGGCTTACACCGAACTGCTCCGCAAGCTCTCCTTCGGAAGGAACCTTCTGTCCCGGCTTCCACGTACGGTCCAGGATCATCTGCTTCATCTGCTCACAGATCTGGTCACTGATGGTGGTTCTGTGAACTCTTCTGATTTCCATAAGGATTCCTCCGCTTCGTTTTCTTTACTCCAAACCCCGGCAAAGCCTTCTTAACCGAACAGGATTCCGATCGGTACCGTAATCATCTGCGGGAAGATAATAAACAGCAGCAGTGCCAGGAACAGCAGGATCAGCCACGGAGCAAGCCCCTTTGTGATCTTTTCCATGGTAAGACCCGAAACATTGATCGCTGCATACAGGCATACGCCTACCGGCGGTGTGATCAGACCGAAGGACAGAGCGATTACCATGAACACAACGAAGAACAGCGGATCCACGCCTACAGAAGTTGCTGTCGGCAGCAGAATTGGCATGAAGATATAGATCGCAGCGGTCGCATCCATGAACATACCGATGACCGTCAGCAGCAGGAAGATCAGCAGCATAACGATGACCGAGTTCGAGGAAATTCCCGTGATCGCTTTGGATACCTGTGCCGGGAAGCCGTCCAGTGTAAACAGCTGGCCAGCCGGTTTCGCTGTGATAGCTACGAACAGCACCGTACCGGTGTTCTTCGCCACCTGCATGAAGATGTCCGGAAGATCCTTCACCTTCAGCTTCCTGTAGATGAACATGGATACGATCAGGGTGTAGAGCACGCAGATCGCAGCTGCTTCAGTGGAAGTAAAATATCCGGTATACATACCGCCAAGCAGGATCACCGGTACCAGCAGTGCAGGCAGTGCGGACAGGAAGCTCTTTCCGAGCTTTGAAGCCTTGAACGGAATCACATGTCCGATCTGGTTCTTTTTGCAGTAAATATAGTTGTAGACCATCATGATCACACCGAGCGTCACACCCGGAATGATGCCGGCAAACAGCGCTTTACCCATGGATACCTGCGCAACGGATGCTGCCACGACCATCAGGATGGATGGCGGGATGACCGATGCGAGCATCGAACTGGCAAGTGTAGTGCCCCATGCATAGGGTGCCGGATATCCGGAACGGATCATGGCATTGGCGCACAGAGCACCGATGGAAGCCACGTCAGCCACGGAGGAGCCGCTCATGCCTGCGAACAGGATACTGGTCAGAATGTTAACGTGTCCAAGGCCGCCGGCGATCCAGCCTACGATATCTTCGCAGAAATCGAAGATCTGCTGTGCCACGCCGCCCTTCTCCATCAGAACGCCAGCCAGGAAAAACAGCGGTACTGCTACCATGGTAAAGCTGTTCATGGAGGAATACATCAGTTTGACCGCGGATGCGATCGTAGAGGTATCATATACAATGATCGCCGCGATACTCGCTGCTCCCAGGGATACTGCAACCGGGATACCGAGGAGCATAAGGATCATAAACAGTATCAAGATAAATATACTCATTTCAGTCTCCCTTCTGCTTCTTCCTCAGCCAGCTCTTCCTCGAGCTGTTTCTTCGTCTGGGCCGCAAGCTCTTCCATCTCGATCTCTTCAGCAGACGTCTTCAGACGCCAGTTTTCAAAGAACATGGTATTCAGCGTTCCGATAAATCCGAAGATGCCGCCGATCGGAACTGCGATACCCACGATCCACATCGGGATACGCAGTGCGGAACCCATCTCTCCCATCTTTGCCTGCTGCATGGCAGAACGGAAGCCAAACCAGATAATGATTGCAAACAAGGCAAGATTAAACACATAGTAAAGAACATAGCAGATTTTTTTGCAGGGCTCCGGCAGCTTCTTCACCAGCACCGTGACACGGGAGGATTCACTGTGATTGAAGCCGGCGCCTACACCGATCCACATCATCCAAAGGAAAAATACACGAGTCGTCTCTTCGTACCAGGCGGCGTTTACATTCATAAGACGGCTGGCAATACCGATCAGAACGACAACAAACAAGGTCGCGAGACACAGCCCGCCCAATGCAAGCTCGATCTTTTCCGCTGCCCCGAAAAACCGTCTGAGCGGTGAATTATTATTATTCTTGTCCATCTTTGTTCCCTACCCTCTCCCTCAACAGGAATAAAGACAGGGGCGGCGTTTCAATCTGCCGCCCCCGTCAAAACGTGCAATCAGGCAAACAGCAAAGCTTATTCTTCGTAGTTTGCCATGCCGGATATGCCCGGCATTTTCAGATCTGTCTCAGATCAGTGAGCCTCTGCGAATGCAAGAGTAGCCTCCCACAGATCGTCGTTGTTTACGATCTCCTGGAATTTCGGATACAGAGATTTGGAAACTTCCTGGAATGCTGCGAAGCCTTCTTCATCCAGCTCGTTGTATTCCATACCCTGCTCGATCATGAAGTCGATGTCAGCCTGGTCGGTATCGTTGTCATAGTTCTTCTTCCAATCCTGCATTTCCTGAGCCGTATCGGTGATCAGCTTCTGCATATCTTCGCTCAGAGAAGCAAATTTGTCCGGGTTCATGCCTACTACCCAAGCTTCACCAATGTGGTTGGTAGCGGAGATGTACTTCTGTACCTCATAGAAGCTGGAGGAGAAGGGAACGTCTGCCGGGTTCTCCTGGCCGTCGATGGTGTTGGTCTGAAGAGCGGTGTAAACCTCAGAGAAGCTCATCGGGGTCACGTTTGCGCCGCAGCCATCGCCGAAGAATACCTGATAGATCTGGTTGCCGGGGGTACGAAGCTTGATGCCCTGGAAATCTTCCGGTTTGGTGATCGGGCGAACGTTGTTGGTGGTCATACGGAAGGAACGGGTCCATGCTGCCAGGAACTTAACGCCCATGCCTTCTACTGCATCCCACATCGGCTGGGAAGCCGGGTCATTCAGGAAAGCCTGCTCTGCATCAACATTCTTGAACAGATACGGGATCTGAATTACGTTGAAGGAATCATCAAAGGATGCATACCAGCTGGTAGCCAGGCAAAGCATATCCAGACCGCCGTCCTGCATCGTGGTAACAGCTGCTGTAGCGTCGCCGCCATACAGTGAACCATCAAAATAAACGGTTACTTCCAGCTCTCCGCCGGATTTCTCGTTCAGCTGATCAGCAAATTCCTGAGCAGCCACGCCGATGGAAGAAGAAGCTGCATCCGGTACGGACAGGTTCAGCTTCGTACCTGCATTAGCGATGCTGCCGAATGCAACAACGCCCATCAGAGTTGCGGTCAGAGCTACTGCACTAAGTTTTCTCATTTTTCATTCCTCCGTTTGGTTTGCGTAGTGTCATGCATATCGTGTATAGAACACGAATAAGCCTTGATTTATGAGGGTTCGCACAAAAAATGAGCAATACCCCCTGTTTTTGTGTATAAT
>CACZZH010000031.1:3822-23670 GCA_902785635.1 uncultured Lachnospiraceae bacterium | reverse complement strand
CAGAACGCCTTCTTCAACATCTTCAACTACCTTCACCAGAGCGGCAAGCAGTTGATTTTCACCTCGGACCGGGCTCCCGTGGACCTGCAGAATTTCGAGGAGCGGCTGCTGTCCCGCTTCAAGTGGGGGCTTTCCGTCCAGTTGTCCCAGCCGGACTACAAGACGCGCCGGGAGATGCTGCAGTCACGTGCCGAGCGCGAAGGTGTCGAGATTCCGGACGAGGTGATGGATTTCCTCGCCACCCGCGTGAAGACCAATTTCCGCGAGCTGGAGGGCGCCCTGATCTCCCTGATTGCACACGCGTCGGTGGAGCGCGGCAAGCCGATGCTCGAACTGGCCGCTTCGATCACCGAGAACCTGGTCGGCGAAGAGAAGAACGATCTCAACATCGACAAGGTCCAGAAGACAGTCTGCGAGTATTTCAACATCAGCCGCGACGACATGCTGTCGAAGTCGCGCAAGCGCCAGATCGTCCAGGCCCGCCAGATCGCAATGTTCCTCAGCCGCAACCTCATCTCCAACTGCTCGCTCGCTACGATCGGGCAGGAGATCGGCGACGCGGAGAAGACGCTTGCGAAGCTCGACGGCGAGCTTGCGGTATCTTCCCTGCTGGATAAGTATTTCATCGTCCGTATAGCATGGGTATTCGGAAAGAACGGTAAGAATTTCATCCGCACCATGCTCAGCATCGGCAAGAACCACGATACGCTCCGCATCGTGAATGACCAGATCGGCACGCCCACCTACACCTATGACCTGGCAAAGCTCCTGTGCGACATGATCGTGACCGACCGCTACGGCTATTACCATGCGACCAATGCAGAGCTCGCCGAAGCGGGAGTATGCAGCTGCAGCAAAGCAGCGGAAGGAAGTACATCCGACAGCTGCGGCGGCAATGCACCGGCAGGCTATATCAGCTGGTATGATTTCGCCTGCGAGATCTTCCGGCAGGCTGCAGCAATGGGGCATCCGGAATATCTTCCGGAGCGTCTCCATCTGATCCCCGTCACCACGCAGGAGTACGGCGTTTCCAAAGCCATGCGTCCCTTCAACAGCCGTCTGGACAAGTCCAAGCTGCAGGCAAACGGCTTCACTCCTCTTCCCGACTGGTGTGATGCGCTCCACCGCTATCTGCAGGAGATCGAGATCTGAAGGCATTCTCGTTTCTTTAATAAGGAACTATAATATGGAAACTTATGCGGGGTCTGGCGGGGTCAGGCCCCGGCTTATGAGGGGTTCGGTCCATCCATATGCGAGCCATCCATATGCGAGTTGACCCCGGCAACAACAGGAGAAATAAAAAAATGGGACAGATTACTGTAACGAAATGTCCGATCGAAGGGCTGTATGTCATTGAGACGACCGTTCACGGCGATGAAAGAGGATATTTCACAGAGACCTACAATCAGAGAGATATGGAGGAAGCCGGCCTGAACATGCGCTTTGTGCAGGACAATCAGTCCAGTTCCGCAAAGGGTGTGCTGCGCGGACTTCATTTCCAGAAGCAGTACCCGCAGGGCAAGCTCGTCCGCGTGATCCGCGGCAGTGTATTCGACGTCGCAGTAGACCTGCGCAGGGACAGCTCCACCTACGGACAGTGGTACGGAGTGGAACTCACCGCTGAGAACCACAAGCAGTTCTATATCAGCGAGGGTTTTGCACATGGGTTCCTTGTGCTTTCCGACGGAGGCGCGGAGTTCTGCTACAAATGCACAGACTTCTATCATCCCGGAGATGAAGGCGGCCTGGCCTGGAACGATCCCGCGATCGGCATCGATTGGCCGCAGGTGAAAGGTACCTATCCCGGCAGCGCCGATGCATCCGGATATACACTGACGGACGGCACGAAGCTGACCCTCAGTGAAAAAGATCAGAAATGGGATGTGCTGGAAAAGACGTTCCGGTTCTGAAGCATATTCTGATATATACATCGGCGGAATCGTATGGATTTTCCGCAGCAGTATCTCTGAACGGACGGCATGCGCACGGAAGGGGCACACGGTGATTATTTCCACTCGACACGGACCCACTCCGCTGAGCTCTCGCTTATCTACGACTAGTGCTCCGAGGCATTCGCGCATAGACGAAACGCTCTTACCTCGGAGCCCAAGTCTTCCTAAAGCGCATATCTCATCTGCGTTCCTGTCCTGACAGTCTCGCTCCAACAATCACCGTGCACCCCTTCCGTGCGCATGCCTGACAGCGTAAGACGGACGAAAAATGTGAGGTAATGAGTAGTAAGAGCGGCCGACGGGGCAGGGTCCCTCAGCCGGTCGTATCTTGCAGTCCACAAAATCTCTTAACGAGATAACAAAAAAACAGGGGTCGAAGCCAGGCTCGGGGAGCCTGGCTGCAGCCCCTGTTTTTGCAGTTGACAAGTTATAGAGATTTGTGGCCCCTGCAAGTTTTAGACAGGATGAGGGATCCTGCCCCGTCAGCCGCTTTTGTCATTCAGCGCCTTATGTTCAGCGCCTTATGTTTTCAACAGGTCATTTGCATTATTTCATCAATATTTATTCTGCTTTGTCCTTTGCTGAAACTGCTGTATCATGCAGCATGAAAGTGTGACAAAAAGAGTGAACCATGGAACCTCTCCCCATGGAGCGTTCCGGAGCCGTGACTCATGTCCTCTGGCGAAAGGGACAGCCACAAGCACCACATCAAGTGGATTTCTCTGTTCGATTAGCCCATCGGAGCCCGAAAGGGACAGCCACAAGCACCATATCAAGTGGATCTCTCTGTTCGAACAGCCCATCGGAACCCGAAAGGGACAGCCACAAACACCGTGTCAAGCGGATTTCTCTGTTCGAAATAGCCCATCGAAGCCCGGAAGGGACAGCCGCAAACACCATATCAAGTGGATTTCTCTGTTCGAACAGCCCATCGGAACCCGAAAGGGACAGCCACAAGCACCATATCAAGCGGATTTCTCTGTTCGAATAGCCCATCGAAGCCCGAAAAGGACAGCCACAAATACTATATCAACTGGATTTCTCTGTTCGAAATAGCCCATCGGAGCCCGGAAGGGACAGCCACAAGCACCATATCAAGCGGTTTTCTCTGTTCGAACAGCCCGTCGGAGGAGCCCGAAAGGGACAGCCACAAGCACCATATCAAGCGGATTTCTCTGTTCGAACAGCCTGTCGGAGCCCGGAAGGGACAGCCGCAAGCACCATATCAAGCGGATCTCTCTGTTCGAACGGGCCATTGGGAGAACGGGCCATGGGGACAGGTTCCAATGGCCCGCCCGGCTGAGTTAGCGTCAGCAACAGAAACTGTCAGCTGTATTTGGTATCCCGACTTCCGCTCCCGCAGCCCGGCGGCTCTTCGTTTACGCTCAGAACGTCATGCTCTCCCACGTCTCATCCAGTGCGCCGAAAAATTCTCTGATCTGCTCCAGACCGGCGCTTACACTTCCCTGTGCAAAGAATGGCTTTCCGCCGCCTCTGCCGTTCAGGGAAGCATTGACTTCCTTCACGAGGGCACGCAGATCTCCTCCGGTCTGCCCGATCGCATATTTATATCCGCCCTGATCACTCCCAGCAAACACCGCACATTTGCCGCCGCATTTTTCCATCACAGCTACGGCGAGCTTTCGTACATTGTCGGGTGTCATTTCTTCACTGCTGATCAGCACATTTCCCTTGTCCTGCAGTGAGGAGGCCGTCATTTCGAACAGCTTCTGCTCCAGTCCGATCACTTTGTAGACAGCCTCTTCCATATTTGCTTTTGTGCGGAGCACTGCCTTAGCGGTCTCCAGAGGCTTCGCGGACAGGGCTACGGAGATCTCGTGGTTCTGCCGGAACACTTCGGTATCGTAATTGTATGCACGCTTTCCGCACACCATCTCTACCCGCACTCCACTGCGGAATTTTTCACAGGAAAGGATCCGGATCAGACCCACCTCTCCGGTACGCCGTACATGGGTTCCGCAGCAGGCACATACATCTGCCCCGGGAATCGTGACGATCCGTACGATGCCATGCAGTTCCTTTTTGCTGCGGAACTGTCTTCCGGCTGCCTCTTCTTCACTGCAGCAGTCGGTGATCACCTCAACGTTATGCCAGATCACTTCGTTTGCCCTGCGCTCGATCTGCTGCAGCTGCTCCATGGTCAGTTCCCCGCTCAGATCGATGGTGATGCTTTCCGTCCCCATATGGAACCCCACATTCTGGTGACCATACGCTGCATGGATCAGTCCGCTGACGATATGCTCACCGGTGTGATTCTGCATCCGGTCGAACCGTGCTTCCCAGTCGATCTCTCCCTCTACACGGCTTCCGACCTTAACGGGACGCTCCGTGAGATGCCAGATTCTCTCGCCATTCTCCTGCGTGTCAATGACCCGAATCTGCCTCTCCCCGGCCGGAAGCTCACGGGTCGCGGTCTCCTCATATTTCAGGATGCCGGTGTCCCCGCTCTGTCCTCCGCCCTCCGGATAAAAGGCTGTGCGGTCAAGCAGCACCGCAAAATGGTCTTTCTCCTCGCGGCATGCGATCACCGTCGCTGAAAAGATTCTGCAATAAGCGTCTCTGTCAAAAATGCGCTCTGTCATAATCGTTTTGTGTTCCTTTCTATATATTGGAGCTGCCGCCGGCATTCCCTCTGCCAAGCTGCGCGTTTTTTCTTCTCGGAGCATTTGTTCTGTGTAATAGTAAGCACTCTCTTTTTGAATGTCAATGAAAGAATCGATTTTTCATTTTATCATTTTTTGTTGTTCCCTGTCTGTTCCCATGCAGGAATATATGCTAAGCTGTCTATAACAAATACAACATCTAAACCTTCTCACACAAATGCTTCTTTTGTCAAAAACATCGGAATATACCACTGATTAATCGGATCATTCCCGGGCTTTCCTGTAAGGAGGAGAAGAAATGACTGGAAAAGAACGTTTTTATGCTGTCGCAGAACGCCGGCCGGTAGATCGTCTTCCGGTATGGATGAGCGCCCCGGTCGGGCGGGAACTGGAACTGATGTGCGAATATTATGGGGTAAGCAGCTGGCATGAACTGCAGCTGAAAGTCGGGGATGATGTTTATGCTTTTGACATTCCCTACGATTCCGGATATGCCACAAGCATTGCCGCCGCCTTTGACTGGTACCGGAACGGATCTAATGTGGATCCCGAGCATCGTACACTTACAGCAGACGGATGCTTCAAAGATGCCGAAAAGACAGAAGATCTCGACTTTTTTGAGTGGCCGGATCCGGAAAAATATATTGATACAGAAAAGATCCGGCAGATCTGCCGGGAGGCACCGCAGGACCGTGCCATTCTGGCACAGGTCTGGAGCGCTCACTTTCAGGACACCTGCGCGTCTTTCGGCATGGAGACCGCACTGATCAACATGGCGGTCAATCCGGAGATCTATATGGCTGTGGACCGTAAAATACTTGATTTTTACCTGAAAGCCAACAAAATCATATATGAAGCAGGAGAAGGCCTCATCGACGCGATCATCA
This sequence comes from uncultured Lachnospiraceae bacterium, assembly GCA_902785635.1. Lineage (GTDB taxonomy): Bacteria > Bacillota > Clostridia > Lachnospirales > Lachnospiraceae > Merdiplasma. The sequence continues at coordinate 18,207 of CACZZH010000031.1, read as the reverse complement.
TCGCGAACGACTTTGGCAGCCAGCGGGGACTGATGATCTCCAGACAGATGATCCATGATTACGTCATGCCCGGTGCACGGGAGATCATAGACCAGGCGCACAGCTATGGTATCAAAGTGATCTATCATTCCTGCGGCGCAGTGTTTGACGCGATGCCGGAAATGATCGACGCTGGCGCAGATTTCATCCATCCCCTGCAGGCCCATGCCGCCGGTATGGATCCGAAACGCATTTATGAAGCTTACGGCAGCAAAGTCTCTTTCTGCGGCGGAATCGATATACAGGAACTGCTTCCCAAAGGAACGACCGAAGAAGTCCGGGCGAAGGTCCGGGAACTGAAAGAGATCTTTCCCACCGGAATGATCCTCTCTCCCAGTCAGGGCGTCCTGCTCGACGACGTACCGCCTGCCAATGTAGCAGCCATGCTTGACGAAGCGATGAAGATAAACTAAGCTCAGTGTTTCCCTAAAAAAGCATGGCAGACCCGTTTTCCCGGTTCATTATTCTCCCGGGGTATGTTATATTTAAAAGAAGCTCGTGGGTATAATTCAGGAAAACGGGGATAAAAAAATGAGCCGAAATGAGGAAAACTTTTCTTATTACCGAACATCCGGTATCCGGTACACTCTTCCGAAGTCATTCGCTTACATGTTCCGGCTGCTGCTTCTTGTGTTCATGCTGGTCATTCCGACGCCGGTACGGTCATATGCAGCTTCAAATGCCGACATCTCATCCTGCCTGCTCACGGCAAGGACGAAGCTGTCGGTCAAGGCGGTCATCCGGGATCCGGCAAAGATTCCCGGGAGCAAAGTGTATCTGTTCTCCATGCCGATGACACAGAGTAAACTGAATTCCTCGGACAAGCCGATCGCTTCTGCCGCGAAAAAAAAGGCCGTAACATTCCGCGTAAAGTTTTCTTCTTCCAATCTGCAGGAAGCCCTCAGCCGCCGCTATCTGGTGGCCGCCCGGAAGAGCAACGGTTCCTATGCGGCCATCACCGGTTACCGGTACATCACCAATCCGTCGAAGGCTGCCAAATACACTTACGCCTTTCCGAGCGCACCTTCCAAAAAAGGGCTTCAGGTCATGTGGGAAATGCAGGAGGATGCCGAGGAACTGAATGTACATCATTCTGTCCTGAATATCGTATTCACAGAGATGCTGGCCTCTCCCGGCGAACAGAATGAGTATTCCTCCATTCCCTATTCATTCCAGGGCAGGACTTACTGGTTCACCCGCGCTGCGATCGGATCGTATGACGCCCAGCTGCAGAAACTGTCTGCCGACGGGGCGATCATCAGCGGTGTACTGCTTCTCGGGTACCGAAGTGATGCTCTGAACCTGATCTATCCCGGAGGCCGGGAAGGCGGCCACAATTTTTACGCGTGGAATTATCAGGATCCGCAGGCACGCCGCACTTTCCAGGCGATGATCACCTTTCTCGCCGAACGCTATTCCGCCAAAAACGGATCCAACGGGCGCATCGTGAACTGGATCGTGGGCAATGAGGTAAACAACTACCGTGCATGGAACTATGCCGGGGAACATTCCCTCTCCTCCTACGCAAACATTTACGCAAATGCATTCCGGCTCACCTATAATGCGGTGACCTCCGTCTATTCCAATGCCCGGGTATACATTTCCCTGGATCATCTGTGGAATACAAAGCTGAACAATTATTTTACCGCCCATGAGATGCTGGATGCCTTTGCCTCCCGCATCCGGCAAAGCGGAGACATCCGATGGAATCTCGCCTATCATCCCTATGGTTCTCCGCTGACAGAGCCCAAATTCTGGGAGAACAAAAACAAGCAGGTAACAGACTCCCTCAGTTCGCCTGTCATCAATATGAAGAATCTCTCCGTGCTTACGACCTACATCCGGAAAAAGTACGGCAGCTCCACGAGAATCATCCTCTCTGAGCAGGGGTATACCTCAAAGACCTCCTACGGCACCACTTATAAAGAACAGGCGGCCGCCATCGCCTACAGCTATTACGTTACCGAGTCGGACGATATGGTGGATTCCTTTATCATGAACCGCCATGTGGATCATACGGCAGAGACCGCTCAGGGCCTCAACCTGGGGCTGTGGACCACCAGCGGCATGGAGTCGGCCGATATGAAAAAACCGTCCTGGAAGGTCTTCAAGTACATGGATACGAACCTCTCCGAGAGTGTGACAGCCTCCAGTCTGAAGGTGATCGGAGCAAAGACCTGGTCAGCTCTGGTGGACGGTTTTTCAAAAGCTCTCTACTCCAGGACTTCTTTCCGGAAAGGGAAGCTTTCCGTGCTCTCCTCCTACTCGGGAGGCAAAAAGATCAAGGCCGGCTGGAAAGCCTACGGCGCTGCATCCGATCTTCAAAAGAACGGCACAGCCATGCATGTTTCTCACATTTACGGAAGCAACAAAAACCGGCTATGGGGAATGGAGCAGACTTTCTCAAAAGGAGCCAGCTTTTCGAAAACACCGGTGATCTGCCTGACCGCGCGCGTCACCGGCGCCACCTCCGGGAAAGCGGTGATCAAGATCCGTTTTTACTCCGACAACCGTATTTTTGAATGTGAGAAATCCATTCCGACGAACGGCCCTGTAAAACTGAAGACCTCCCTGAAGGGCTGGACCGGTCTTTCAAAAGTAAAGAAGATACAGATCCTGGTCAACCGCACCTCCGGAGACTGGAGCTCTGACTGCGCCGTGACCATTTCCGACATCCGCGGAATGCAGAAATAAACGGTTCATTGTGCAGAATGCGGAAAAACCGTTCGTAATACACAGATACACTATTCCGCTTATGAAGAATGCGGGAATAACAGTAATTTATACCGATCAAAGGGACATGCAGGAGAAAAAGATATGACATTTCGGGAACGCTTTATGGAAGGAACCGCAGATTTTGACGAGATCTTTGATCTGACGGATGAATGGAATTTCAGCGACGATACCCGCACACTCCGGGAATACCTCGGCCTGACGGCGGAGGAAGAAGATGTGTGGATCAGCGAAAGCGATGAAGCGCTGGAGGAACTGATGGAGAAGGAGAAGAAACGCATGCTGTTCCTGACGGATCTCGACGGAACACTGCTGGACGATGATAAAAACATTTCAGAAGCGACCCGGAAAGAGCTTGAGCGAATCCTCTCCCGGGGCCACGTGATCTGTCTTTCCACCGGCAGAGCCATGAAAAGCGCGCTTCAGATGGCGCACAAGCTGGGCCTTGACGGTCCGGGCTGTTACATCATCGCCTACAACGGGGGCCAGATCTATGACATCCACGCCGACAAAATGATCTTTTCCGCCTCGATCCCGCTGGATCTTGTCCGGGTGTGCTTTGATCAGGCTAATACCTTTGAGATCAACATTCAGGCTTATGCTTCGGAGGATGTGCTGGTGGAACGTCTGTACCCGGATGTCGAACGGTACTGCCGGATCCAGCGGCTGAATTACAGGATCGTAGAGGATGTGTGCAAAGAACTTCCCGGATTTACGCCCAAGATGCTGGTCACCGACATGGATCATGAGCCGCGTGTCCATGAATTCCGCGACATTCTTGCTCCCCTGGTGGACGGAAAAGCGGATATCTTCCTCTCCCAGCCCACCTATCTGGAGATCGTGCCTCCGGGAATCCACAAGGGAAATGCCCTGAAGATGCTCTGCACCTACCTTGGCATTCCCATCTCCCATACCGTAGCTGCCGGAGATGCCGAAAACGATCTGAAGATGCTTCAGACTGCACATATCGGTGTGTGCATGCTCAACGGGGACCCTGCCGTAAAGGAAAAAGCGGATTATGTGACTACCGTGGACAATAACCATGACGGAGCCGCCGAGATCCTGCGCAAATTCTTCCCCTGAAGCATCAAATACTATATGATTTTCCGCAGGTGACACACATAAACGGACGGCATGCGCACACAAGGGGCACACGGTGATTATTTCCGTTCGACACGGACCCACTCCGCTGAGCTCTCACCCAACACAACACTAAGGCTCCGAGGCATTCGCGCATAGACGAAACGCTCTTACCTCGGAGCCTAAGTGTGTGTATGGTGCATATCTCAGCTGCGTTCCTGTCCTGACAATTTCGCTATAAATAATCTCTGCCCCCGATGGCGCGCATGCCTGAGAGCGTAAGTCGGGATACCAAATACAGCTGAAAGTTTCTGTTGTTGACGCCAACTCAGCCAGGCGGACCATGGAACCTTTCCCCGATAGCCCGTTCGAACAGAGAAATCGGCCTGATATGATGTTTGTGGCTGTCCCTTTCGGGTTCCGATGGGCTATTCGAACAGAGAAATCCGCTTGGTATGATGTTTGTGGTTGTCCCTTCCGGGCTCAGATGGCCCATTCGAACAGAGAAATCCGCTTGGTAAGATGTTTGTGGCTGTCCCTTCCGGGCTCAGACGGGCAATTTGAACAGAGAAATCCGCTTGATATGATGTTTGTGGTTGTCCCTTCCGGGCTCAGACGGGCTATTCGAACAGAGAAATCCGCTTGATATGATGTTTGTGGCTGTCCCTTCCGGTCCCGGCGGTGTACATGTTGTCCGTTATTCAAAAAACGTCTGCGGAAAATGGGAGGTGTTGAGTAGCAGGAGCGGCCGTAGGGGCAGGATTCCTCAACCGGTCGTATCTTGCAGTCCACAAAATCTCTTAATGAGACAACAAAAAAACAGGGGTTGCCCCCTGTTTTTGCAGTTGACGAGATTAGATCTTTGAGTGCTTTATGCACTCAAAGCGCATGCTGCACGGCTTCCGCAGGAAGCCTGCAAATGTGCAGCACTGCGATCCGCCAGAGGCGCTGACGAAATGCTGATCAAACAGCATTTCGGTGTCAGAAATTATATAGTTTGTCCATGAGCTCCTGCATTTTGCGCTCAAACGTTTCCGCAGGGACCAGAGCGATCCCCTGCTCATCGCTGACCACGATCAGACGGTCTCCGGCTTTCATATCGAAATTATCCCGGGCAGCCTTTGGAATGACGATCTGACCCCGTTCCCCGATGGATACGCTGCCCCAGATATTCTTTCCTCGCGGCGCAGGCGGAATCATGCCTACGCCGTCTGTTGTTTCGGTCTTCATCAGGCTGTCAAGAGTCACTCCGTATACCTGTGCGAGCAGTGCGGCTTTGTCGATGTCCGGAACCGTGGCGCCGCTCTCCCATTTTGCGTAGGCCTGGCGGGAAATGTTGATCTTTTCCGCGATCTGCTCCTGTGAATATCCGTTCAGTTTGCGAAGCATGATCAGATTGTCTTTCAGCATCTTTCCTCCTTTTTTACAGATCGATCTTTTCAAAACTCACACATGCCCCTCTGTAGGACACCCAGGTCAGAAGCGTAAAAGCCACCGCTCCGGCAATCAGCGCCGACAGCTGCAGCGCAATATGCTCAAAGCCAAAGGCATTGACCGCTTCAAGTCCCGGAATATGGTGGAGAGCTTCCGCAATGCCGATCAGAATAAAACACACAATAATATGCGTGACAAATGGCTTTGCGAATTTGTAAGCGGTCCGGAAGAAGCCCCCGATAAAAATCAGATTGAACATGCCGAAGATCAGCAGAGCCATCCCAAGAAAGAAGGGATTCGCATTCATCAGCGCATTCTGTCGATAGATCGCAGAATCCGACAGCAACGTCATTCGAAGAAGAGTCAGCAGCGCCATGCCAAGAAAGCCGGCAAGCTCGATCATTACCGAAAACAGATATTTTCCCCTGACCACATCGAGTTTAGCAATCGGAAGCAGAGCGGAAAAGACGATGTCATTTGCCTCCCTGGCGTTTTGATAACTCTGAAAAATGCCCAGCGTGATGAAGAACACACCGCATAGGATCGGATATCCGGGAATCAGTGTCATGAGGGCAAAGCCAATAAACAGATACGACAGTATGGATGCGCTCAGGCGCATTTCTTTTTTCAAAAGTGCCTTCATGATTCCTCCCCCCTCTCCAGTCTCAGAAAAATCTCTTCCAGTGTTTCTCCCGGTCTGCCGTGATCATGGACAAAATCTTGCCTGGAACGATCCGCCCGGATCGAGCCCTTGCTGATATAGACGATATTGTCTGCGCAGCGCTCCAGGTCCGATGTGATATGGGTGGAAAAGAGGATGGTCACGCCATGCTCTTTCAATGTCATAAACAGACTGAGAAGCTCGTCACGCGAAAAGGGGTCGAGACCGCTGGTCGGCTCATCGAGAATCAGGACTTCCGCCCTGTGCGACAAGGCCAGGAGCAGGTTGAATTTCACTTTCATCCCTTCCGACAGTTCGATCGGTCTCTTTCCTTCCTCCAGCCCGAACAGCGTCATATATCTTCGGCAGGCCTCCTCATCCCAGCCGGGATAAAAGGTCCTGGTGACAGCCGTGATCTCACGGATCGTCTTTCTCGGGTACCAGCTGACCGTACCGGTGGAATATCCGATCCTCTGTTTGATCTCCGTCTCGTGACCGTTCAGGGGAAGTCCGAAATAAGATACCTTCCCGCTGTCTGTGTGAATCAGATTCAGCATAGCTTTGATCGTGGTCGTTTTTCCCGCACCGTTCCGTCCGATGAAGCCTGTGATCTTTCCGCTTTCCAGTGCGAAAGAGACATCATTCAGACGAAATCCGGGATAAGTCTTGCAAACATTTTTGAGTTCTACAATATTCATAACAGCCTCCTTGTATGAATTGTATGAATATTGTAGCATTCGGTTGCCATGAAAACAACCAACCAAAGCGAACAAATTTTGTCAACTTCTGTTGCCTTCTGCTGCCTTCTGCTGCCTTCTGCTGTTTTTTGCTGCTTTCTGCTTCCTGCAGCAAAAAACCTTTCGCCCATTGATCACAGTGAGCGAAAGGTCTTTTGATCTCATGATCTCAGTTTCTTCTGCGGCTGCGAAGCGCCAGCATCATAAATACTGCAGCCAGTGCCGCCAGCGCCGTAAACACAAGGGCAGTGACCGGCGTCTGGTCTCCCGTCTGAACGGCAAGCATATCTACCACATGGAAGGATACCGACTTCTGGTCTGTCTGATCCGTTACGTTCCAGATGTTCCCGTCGAAGATCTGTTTGGAGAAAACAACGGAAAGGGTATACGTGCCCGTGGCACTGATCGCCATGGAAGTCGTGTAATCAGAGCTGCTCCAGCCTCCGGTCACGTTGCCGATCGAATAGGAAGACGGGACCCATTTAAAGTCGCCCGGGTTCGGGTTCTGCTTGTCCGGTCCGTTTCCCACTGCGGTAAAGGTCAGCTTGGTCTCCTTCAGATACTCTGCTCCTTCGCTCAGTCCGTCGATCCGGTTCGCCTGCGGGGATGGTCCGTCCTGATAGGTTGCGGTCACGGAGACGTTCGCTGCAGGCATCACAAGGCTTGCATTAAACCGGTCTGCCGGTTCTACTGACGCCTGGTCACTGATCCAGCGGGCAAATTCCTTTCCGTCCGCCGGCCAGTCGGCTGTCACATTCACCGTATCTCCCTTATGCCTTGTACCGCCGCCTTTTCCGCTTATCACTGTGAGCTCATACGGAATCCAGTCGTACATCGCCCTCACGGATACCGGGGCATCTCCCATAGAAAAACTTGTCTTCGGAGCGGCCGGATCTTTCAAAGATGCGTTTCCTTTCTCCACGATCCACTGGATAAACTGCTGTCCGTCCGGTGCCGGTGAAGCCTCGATCTGAACCTCTGATCCTTCGGCGAACTCTCCGCCTCCGAGACCGTTCACTACTTCCACCGCACTGGCGGTCCGCGCTGAATACAGTGCTTCCACTGTCACATCCGAGGATGGCATTTCAAATGAGATATGCCGACCGGTATCATCAAGCTGTTCATAGCTGACCGGCTCCCCTGTGCCCGTCTGCGTGACCGACCATCCCGAGAAGGATTCTTTCTCATCTTCTGCAGCGCCTAATGACACTGTCTCTCCCTCAGCCACGGATGCTTCATCCGGAGAAGCCGCTTCCCCGTTGAAGAAGATTCTGTCTGACGAGAGATATACTTTATGAAGTGTATCCTGAACTTCTTCCTGAATGTCTTCCTGTATTTCTTCCTCCACCGGTGTATCCGCATTCTCTCCGGCTGCTTCTTCCTGAACCGGTGTTTGCGCAGCTTCTCCGGAAGCTGCTTCAGCCTGCTGTTCTTCTTCCGCCGCAGACGGTACTCCCTCTGCCGCCGGCTCCTGCGGTTCTTCCTGCTGAGCTGCCATTTCTGCCGCTGCTTCCGGCTCCTGCATTTCTTCTTCCTGCGGAGCAGCCATTTCTGCCGCTGCCGCCGGTTCCTGCATTTCTTCTTCCTGCGGGGCAGCCATTTCTTCCGCTGCTTCCGGATTTTGCAGTTCTTCCTGCGGCGCTGCCATTCCTTCCGCTGCTTCCGGATTCTGCAGCTCTTCCTGCGGCGCTGCCATTCCTTCCGCTGCTTCCGGATTCTGCAGCTCTTCCTGCGGCGCTGCCTGCTCCTGCATCTCTTCCTGTGCTGCTGCGATCTCGGCTGCTGCGGCTTCCCTGCCTTCTTCCCAGGCTGCCGCCTGCTCTTCAGCATCGATCTCCCAGTCTTCCTGTGCATCCCAGGACAGTTCCGAGTCGGTCAGGTCACCCATCTCTCCTTCGTTTTCGGAAGCAATCCCCTCCGCAGCAGGATCCGGAACATCATTCCAGGTCCCTTCAGGGATCACATACTCCTCCCACAGTTCCTGTTCTTCCGTCTCATAATACTCTTCCGGATCTTCTGTTTCTTCCGACTCTGTTTCCAGATCGAAATCGTAGATCTCCTCTGTCTCATCAACGGTATCCAAATCGCCGTCTTCGAAGCTGTCTTCATAGACGATCTCAAATGGCGCAGCCTCTCCGTCCGGACCCGCCTGCGCGTCTGCCTGCTCCGACCATTCGTAAGGCACCTGTGCTCCTGCTTCCATTTCCCCTTCGGAAGCCGCACCGGCACCTTCGTAGTTTTCCCATTCGGAAGAAGCCCCGGCACCTTCATCCTGCGCACTGCCTTCAGGCTGTCCGGCTTCCTCCTGTGCTTCACCTTCTTCTGCCTGGTTTCCGGCGTAAACCGCCTTCACAGACAGGGCATACCCCGGCATCAGAAAGGATATTTCCGGAGAAGCAATATCTTCCAGATAGATCTGAGGTTCAAATTCCCAGTGACCGAAAGCTCTTCCGGAATCCGTCAATGTCGCCCTTATGCATACCCAGGTACCTTCCGGATAACTTGCCACATCCAGTGGCAGTGCCATTTCATCTTCCGCCTGCGGATCATCCTCTCCGTCGAAAGCGTTGTAATCTCCGTAAGTGTCTGCCGGTGCAGCTGCTGAGTGTGTATCCCCGAGGCCGTCATCCGAAAAGCTTACTCCGCCTCTGACGCTCACCACATATCCCTCCGGATTGACCAGAAGGCCGCTTTCCCCGGTTTCCTCATTGTGATAACCTGTGACACGATACGCCCTTCCGGGATCTGTATTCGTCCAGATACCCTCTGTCAGATCCGCATATGTCCTGTCCGGACCTACCAGCACCGCCCCTTCCGTGTGAATGCTGTCCCCCGGAAATAAAAGCTTACCTTCCGGCGAATCGGTCTGTGCATCATAAAAAACGGCAAAGGAAGTCGTTGCCGACATAAGAACCATCATCGCACTTACCGCAGCCGCTGTAAATGATCTCACTTTTTTTATCATCGTGCACCTCGATCGCTTATCGCGACGTAATTTATTACTTATTTAAATGTAATATAGCATATAGCCTTCATTCGATACAACGAAGGTATTCTTAACATTTTCTTTTGGTGAAAACATATTGACAATTCAATATTAATATGATATCAATTTAATATCACATTTCATTAATTCCTGTGAGGAGGCGAATTATTATGAAGAACACACAGATCATTCAGGAGAAAAGGATCGGACATGCCGGCAGCGGAATGGCTGTTCTGCTTGGCGTCATCCTCGGATACATTCTCTTAACGTTTCTGATGATATGGAGTATTATAGCCAACAACGGAGAAGGCGGTCTCCTGACATTTGTTTGCATCGTGCTGCTCGGCATCCTGTGGATCCCGCTTCTGGGACTGCGGGTCCTGAAACCGCAGGAGGCTCTGGTGCTCACCCTGTTCGGCAATTATACCGGCACACTGGTCGGTCCGGGCTTCTTCTTTGTGAATCCGTTCAGCTCCAGTTTTAATCCTGCGGCCAGGACAAAGCTGGGCCAGAGTTCCGATGTGGACGGCGGCACCCCGCTGGTGCGTTCCCAGAGCAAGTCCTCCAGCCAGAACATCGAACTGGTGAGCAAAAAGATCTCTCTGAAGGTCATGACCCTCTCCAACGGCCGCCAGAAAGTCAATGATGTTCTGGGCAATCCGGTGGATATCGGCATTGCTGTGATGTGGCGCGTTACGGATACCGCGAAAGCAGTATTCTGTGTGGACAACTTTAAGGAATATCTTTCCCTCCAGTGCGACAGCGCGGTGCGCAGCATTGTGAAGAAATATCCCTATGACGTAGCTCCGAATATCGACACCACGGGTGACGGTATCGCGGACGACGGTTCCCTTCGCGGATCCTCTGAAGTGGTCGTCAACCGTATCAAAGAAGAGCTTCAGGAAAAGGTAACGGATGCCGGCCTTGAGATTCTGGATGCACGTATCACATACCTTGCTTACTCTCCGGAGATCGCAGCAGTCATGCTGCAGCGTCAGCAGGCAAGCGCAGTGATCGACGCACGCAAGATGATCGTTGACGGTGCTGTGGGAATGGTGGAGATGGCGCTTGAGCGCCTGAATGAGAATCAGACGGTTGTACTGGACGAAGAGCGCAAGGCTGCCATGGTATCTAACCTTCTGGTCGTTCTGTGCGGCAACCACGACGCCCAGCCCATCGTCAACTCCGGAAGCCTGTATTGAGGGATTTTCTGATGGCTGAAAAAAAGCAGATTCCGCTTCGCCTGAACGCAAAGCTGTACGATGCCATCGCCGCATGGGCAGAGGATGATTTCCGGTCTGTTAACGGTCAGATCGAATATCTCCTGACAGAGTGTGTAAGGCAGCGGAAAAAGAACGGAAAATATGTATCTGAGCACCTTGATGAACCGCCCGAGCTGGATCTGTAAGCGCACGGAAGTGCTGCATCCTAAGAGGCATTTTTCCTTGCATGGTTTTCGATTTCAGCATGGACTACGAGTCTTGCGAAAGGCGCAGAACAGCCGGTTATACAAGTAAAATCAGGGAAAAATCAGGGGACGGTTCTGATCATCAGAACCGTCCCCTGTATGAATCTGAGCAGGACGATAAGCCGGGTTATGTCGTGAATGGCCATCTATCCAGGCCTGCTGTTGCCAGCAGGCTCGAGCGACCTACCTGGAGCTGACGGGCCGCCATATGCTCCGTTTCGGTCTTGCTTCGGATGGGGTTTACATGTGCCCTGTGTGTTGCCACCCAGGCGGTAGTCTCTTACACTGCCCTTCCACCCTTACCGGCACCAGGCCGGCGGTACATTTCTGTTGCACTGTCCTTGGAGTCGCCTCCACCGGATGTTATCCGGCATCCTGCCCTGTGAAGCCCGGACTTTCCTCGTGCATTTCCTCCCGGAACGGAAGGCTGCGTCCGCGGCCATTTATCCTACTCAGAATTCTGCAGTATCGTTTGCGCCGACCGCACTGCACATCATACAGCACCGGTCGTATTTTGTCCAGTTCATTTTTCGACTCAGCCATGGAGTCTCCCGGATCAGAAAGCTATCCCCTGTCCCGGAACGCAGAACCGTCCCCTGTCCCACATTACACATCGAAGCAGCTGCCTCCGATGAACTCCCGGAGCAGAGAATTGTTCGGGATCGTTTCCGGTGCGATCGGTACAAAGTATGTCAGGAATTTGAGAAGCCGGTTTGCTTCGGGATAATACGGGCTGTCACTCTGAATACCGAAAAGCAGCGGCTCAGCATAGATCTTGAGCACGGCGAGCTCGTAGATCAGGGCGGAATTGAACATCACGTCAGCCTTATCCTGATGCGGGAAGATGTGCTCTTCCTCTCCTCTGCGTACGGATGGCCACATGGCAATCGTATTCTCGGCACTGGTCCCGCGAGTCCTGGCATCCCGAACGATCCGGCGGATCATACGGCCATCGGTGGTGGGAATATTGTTGTTTCCGTCCACGGAGAGCTGGGTAAGTGCGCTGATGTATACGCGGAAAATACTCTCGCGCGGCAGAGAATAGGTCAGACGCTCGTTCAGGCCGTGGATACCTTCGATCACCAGCACGTCCCCTTTTTCTATCTTAAGCGTATTGCCCTTGTACTCTCTCTTCCCGGAGCGGAAATTGAAGGTAGGCATGGAGACCTCTTCTCCCGCAAGAAGTCCCTGCATATCCCGGTTGAACAGCTCTACATCGATGGCCTCGAGCACTTCGAAATTGTAGTTGCCGTTTTCATCCTTCGGGGTATTCTCCCGGTTCACAAAATAGTCGTCAACAGGGATCGGATGCGGCCGGATACCATGAACGGAAAGCTGGGTAGACAACCTGTGCGAGAAGGTCGTTTTCCCGGAGGAGGACGGACCTGCGATCAGAATGATCCGCTTTTCGGGATCGGATGCGATCTGCTGGGCGATCCGTGCGATCTGGGCTTCGTGGTAGGCCTCCTGGGTAAGAATCAGACCCGCGGCTCCCTTTTTTACGACCCAGTCATTGAGATCTCCGACATCCTGAATCCCGATCTTCTGTCCCCACCGGAAGGAACTGCGCTGGACCTGAAACAGTTTTTCCTTCGGAACAAACGGCGCGCTCTCCTCTCCTTTTCCGGGATACGGATAGCGAAGCACAAACCCGTCGTCATATTTCACGAGGGAGAATGTCTTAAGCAGGCGGGTGTTCGCGAGCATATACCCGTAATAATAGTCTTCATAGCCATCCAGGCTGTACAGATTTGTGGAGGAGCTGAGCCTGTAGCGGAACAGCTGTTCCTTATCATACATTTCGCGCTCGCGGAACATATCCCTGGCCCAGGATGTGTCGACTGTTCTTTTTGTGACCGGAAGCGCCTGCCTTACCATTTCCTCCATTTTCTGCGTCAGACGATCCAGAAACTCCTGTGTGATGACGGTCGGATCTGCCAGAGAGCAATACATACCGTCTCCAAAAGAGAAGTAGACCTGCAGATCATAGCGGTGATCTTTTTTTCTTCCCTCCGGAGCAGGAATCATCTTTGACAAAGAGCAATTCAGCACCAGCAGCAGCGTGCGCAGATAAGCCTTTCTCCCATCGGTATCCCTTCCTGTGATGAAACGGATACTGCTTCCGTCCGCTGCCTTATGATGAAACTCCCGCAGCCGGTTGTTCTCCCGGATCAGGAGGATGTCCTCATTCACAGACTCCTGAAAATCTTCTGCGATCTTCCCATAGCGCGTATTATCCGGATATTGGTACTCCTGTCCGTTGATGTTCAGCGTGATCATGAAATTCTATCCCCCTTATCATTTCCCCTGCATCAGTTCTCCTGAATATTTCTCCTGCATCAGTTCTCCTGCGTCTTTTTTCGTGTGTCTTATTCGTGTGTCTTATTCGTGCGTCTTTTTCGTGCGTGTTTTTTACAGCGCCTGTTCAATCATGTCTTTCGCCACCCGGATCCGCTCGCTCCATGCTCTGATCTCTTCCAGTCTGCATGCATTTGCGTCAGATGTTCCGTTTGCAAGGATCTGATCCCGTATCTTCCCGCAAAGACGTTCCTCCCGCAGCAGATACTCCAGCAGCACAGGGTGCCGTTTTTTAAGAAGTACCGGACCATACTCAAGAAGCACTTCCCTCAAAATCTGACCCTTTCCGGATACGCAGTCTTCTCCGGAACCACGGGCTGCATCGGATCCGCAGTCTTTTCCGGAACAGCAGGCTGCATCGAATACGAAGTCTTCCCCGGAATCCGGACTCCCGGCAGATCCAAAGCCGCTTTTGGGTACCGGTCCACCGTCAGATACGGATCCGCCGTCAGGCACTGCCCGGATGATCGGATAGTATTTCCCGTCTTCCTCCACCATCTCCTCATCATCGAACGAAAATCCGTTCGCGAGGATCCAGCTGCGCACCCGGGGCAGTTCTGACTGAGCTCCCAGTATGATGCAGCGGATGTCCTCCAGTTTCCCTTTTTCTTTTCCCAGGGATAAGATCCGTTCGATCAGTGCACCGCCCATTCCGGCGATGATCAGGGTATCCGCCTCCCCCGGGTCAAGATGATCAAGTCCGTCGGAAAGACGCACAGTGATCTTTTCAGAAAGACCGCAGCTTTCGATATGTTCTCTGGCCCGTTCCAGCGGACCGGGCCGTACATCCATTGCCAGTGCATGGGAGACGGTTCCCTTCTGCACCAGAAAGATCGGGATGTAGCCGTGGTCTGTTCCGATATCCGCCGGCACACTGCCTGTCGGAACC
>CACZZH010000031.1:0-3804 GCA_902785635.1 uncultured Lachnospiraceae bacterium | reverse complement strand
TGCAGTCTCTTTGACAGAATAATATTCACAGTGGTATCTCCAGTCTCCCCAGATTTTCAAGTTTCTTTTTCCGTTCGATCATCCTTTTCAGTGCCGCCATATCCATGCCGGTATCCGTACCGGCATTCTTCTGACCGGATTCCATCACCTTGCGGATCGTCTCACGCATTGCCTTTTTCAGTTCCTCTCCGGCAAGGCCCGGCTCTGAGGTGTTGAACAGGGCTGCCGCTTTCTTCTGGTCCTCCGCTTCAGTGAAATGACTGATGATCCTGGCAGGGACCGGTTCTCCGTTCTCAAGCTGCTCATACAGCATGGCTGCGGCCTCGCGGCAGAAGCCCTCACTGTAATCCTCCACCGCCACATACTCCCTGAGCACCGGGTAGATCTGCGGATACTCCGTAAGCCATGTGAGCAGCATGCACTGGGATCTGTGAAGGCCTTCATCGGCATTGCTCCCTCTTTTACGGGCAGACCCGGATGAAAAGGAACTGCTTTCCGAAGAAGGCAGATCTGCGGAGCCGGAAACACCTGGTGCTGTCCGGATTCCCTTCATCAGTTCCGTTCCGACCATGCGGCGAAGGCCGTCGAAGCTCACATGGTACTTTTGTGCCACTGCTTCAATATAGTTTTCCCGCTCCACTTCCTGTTCAAATCCGGCGATCCGGCGCGCGATCTCACGGAAAAATGCGGTCTTGGATTCCGGATCTGCCATGTTGTAGCGGCTTTCCACTACCTTCAGTTCAAAGAAAAAGCTTCCCTGTGCCTGATCAATGCGCTCCTGGAATGCCTCGTTTCCTTTTGCTTTGATAAACTCATCAGGATCCTTGAACGGAGACAGATCGAGCACCTCCGATCTCAGTCCTGCTTCCTTCAGCAGCGGGATCGCACGCAGTGCTGCCCGGATCCCCGCCCCATCGCTGTCATAGCTGAGTACTACTTCGTCCGTATATCGTTTCAGCAGGGACGCATGCTGACTGGTAAGCGCCGTACCGAGAGAGGCCACAGAATTCACAAAGCCTGCCTGATGCATGGAGATCACATCCATATATCCCTCGCACACGATCATTACTTTTTTACGGGAACGTCTCGCAAAATTCAATCCATACAGGTTCCGGCTCTTGTCGAACACACGCGTTTCCGGAGAATTCAGGTATTTGGGCTTTCCATCTCCCATCACTCTCCCACCGAAACCGATCACCTTACTGTTCACATCCATGATCGGGAACATCACACGGTTCCAGAATTTGTCGAGCATTCCTTTGCGCTCATCGAAGACCATCAGCCCGGTCTCCCGAAGGAGCTGGTCCCCGATCCCCTTGCTCCGAAGGTACTGATAAAGGCTGTCACTGTATTTCCCGGCATATCCGAGGCCGAAACCATGAATCGTCTCATCCGACAGTTCCCTTCCCTTCAGATAGTCCATCCCCGGCTGCCCGGATTTCGAACGCAGCTGGTAATAATAGAAAGCAGCAGCCATTTTATTCACTTCCAGAATCTGGCTTCGCAGACTGTGTTCCTGCCTGGCTGCTCCGTCCTGCTCTTCCTCGGGCAGGGATATGCCGGCACGGTCCGCCAGTGTCTGCACTGCCTCCTGAAAGCTGCAGTTCTCATACTGCATCACAAAGGAGATCACGTTGCCTCCGGCTCCGCATCCGAAGCAATAATAGATCTGCTTGGAAGGACTTACAGAAAAGGAAGGCGATTTTTCACTGTGAAACGGGCACAATCCGAACAGATTCCCGCCGGAGCGCTTCAGCTTCACATAAGCAGAGACCACGTCCACGATATCATTACGTGAACGTACCTCCTCAATCACTTCATCCGGATAATACATCTGCTGCTATTCTCCCCTCTCCCGGAATTCCATTTCCGAATTGTATAGTCTTCCATCTTCCGTATCGTACAGTCATCGTCAGATAATATCTGAACCTCAGAATTCTTTCCACGATCCCGGCACGAACAGTTCATTGAATACCCAACATGCATACTGGTCCGTCATCCCGGCGATATAGTCACAGACTACCCGTTCGCGCTCCTCTCCCCGGTCCCGGATCAAAGATACATATTCCCCGGACATCTTATCCTCATGTTCGATATAATACCGGTAAAGGCTCTGGAGCATGGATACAGCTTTATATTCCTCTCCCTTTGCGACGGAGTTCCGGTACACATGGTCAAACATGAAGGAACGAAGCCCCTGCATGTCCTCTTCCATTCCCGGTGACATGGTGATCCGGTCCTTTCCCCGGCTCTGGGCGATCAGGTCATGTATCAGCGCATCCAGGCGGACCCTGGGCGTCGGTCCAATACTGTCCCGGTACTTCTGCGGGATATCTTCTTCCTTCAGAATCCCCGCTCTCTCCGCGTCATCAATGTCGTGATTGATATAGGCAATTTTGTCGCAGTACCGGACGATCATCCCCTCCAGGGTACCGGGATGACCACTCGTAGGATGATTGAGGATCCCGTCGCGCACCTCCCAGGTCAGGTTGAGGCCCTCCCCGCTCTTTTCCAGAAGATCCACGATCCGCACGCTCTGCTGATTATGGGAAAACCCCAGCGGACAGATCTCATTGAGCGCACGCTCGCCTGCGTGTCCGTATGGTGTATGCCCGAGATCATGCCCCAGGGCAATGGCATCCACCAGATCTTCGTTGAGACGCAGGGCACGGGCCACCGTGCGTGAGATCTGAGAGACCTCCAGTGTATGTGTGAGCCTGGTACGGTAGTGATCTCCCCGCGGGCTCAGGAATACCTGCGTCTTATGCTTCAGCCTTCGAAAGGCTTTACAGTGAATGATCCGGTCGCGGTCCCTCTGAAAGTCCGTGCGAAGATCACATTTCTCCTCGTCCCGCGCCCTTCCCCGGCTGTCCGCGCTGTGGGCAGCATAGGGACTCAGGATCTGATACTCCAGTGCCTCTGTCTCTTCCCTGATCGTCATGGTCTCACCCCACACCCTTGACTCATTTCCTTTTTCGCTTTTCATCCGGCACGTGTGCACTCTGCACAGAGTACTTATACTCCCAGGAGATCCGTTTGAATATCCTGCGAGACAAAGAACCCGCTGCAGTTCCCGTTCTAAGCTCCGGGAGGAAGATAAAAGCATCTTCCGTGCCCCTTTTCAACATCATAACGGAAACCGCAGCGGGTTTCAAGTATTGACTGCTTACATATATTCTGTGCCAAGCATCAGAGCATAATGTATTTCAGAACGAATACCACCGCCAGCACATACATAAGTTTGGAAACATGCTTTGTCTCACCTGCAAGCAGATGCAGGACCACATAAGAAATGATTCCAAGGGAAATGCCTTCCGAAATGGAATACAGGAAAGGCATTGCCATGATCGCGATGAAAGCAGGAATTGCTTCCAGCGTATCGTTCCAGTCAAGCTTCACTACCTGCTGCATCATCAGGAAACCGACAACGATCAGAGCCGGAGCGGTAGCAAACGAAGGAATCGTCAGGAAGATCGGTGAGAAGAACAGCGACAGTATGAAGAACGCGCCGGTCGTAACGGCTGTAAGACCTGTACGTCCGCCCTCAGCAATACCGGAGGTCGACTCAACGAAGGTCGTAATGGTGGAAGTACCCAGGCAAGCACCCACTGTAGTACCGACTGCATCAGCGAGCAGAGCTCCGCGGATCCCCGGAAGACGTCCCTTCTCATCCAGCAGCTCCGCTTTGGAAGCACAACCGATCAGAGTTCCCAGTGTATCGAATACGTCCACAAACAGGAAGGATAACATTACTTCTTTTTTTAATGATGCGGCGACCACCGAGAAATCCAGCTTCAGCAGTGT
>CACZZH010000030.1 GCA_902785635.1 uncultured Lachnospiraceae bacterium | reverse complement strand
CATTGAGATTATGCCTGCCGATCTGCTGATCTCCAAGCCGGCTGCAGCTTCTGAGTATGTGGAAGCCGGCAGCATCGAAGCCCTCCTGGCTCTTTCAACCGAACGTTACGGCGGAAAACTGGCGGATGCTCCGACACTTTCCGAAGTCGGCGAGTACGAAGATGTGGAAGTTCCGGTATGGCGCGGTGTTGCAGCACCCGGAGCCATGAGCGATGAGGCAGCGGCTTTCTGGAGCGATATCCTTAAACAGGTATCCGAGTCCGATGCATGGAAAGAAGAGTATCTGGATAAGAACATGCTGATCGGCAACTATATGGATCTTGCAGCTACGCAGGAATTCATGGCACAGTATCAGGCAGATTATCTGGAGTCCATCGGCAAATGATCCGAATGATCCGGTGATCTGTTTTGAACCTCACATCGAATATGCAAAGGGGACGGTTTCAGACCGTCCTCTTTGTATTTTTAAGTTTGGAAAACCAAAGATAGATGATATACTATAAAAGAATTTTTCTGTTGGCAGCTGACTGTGAGAGGAACGGCAGGGGAGATTATGAACATAAGCAGAACAGCAATTCTGGCCCACAGAGTACTTACGGGGCCGGATCTGAAAGAGCAGCTGAATCGATGTGTTCTTGTGGATAACGGAAAGATCCTGGATATCCTGCCCGCAGAGGAATACAGGAAACTGAAGGATACATGGCCTGCTGTGGATCTTGGACGCGGCACATTGATGCCCGGTCTCTTTGACTGTCATTCGCATCTGGCACTTGATGCCGGAAGGAAGGGACATCTTGCGATGATGAGCCTTCCCGAAGAAGAACACATGAAGCTGGCGGAGGAAAATCTGAAAAAGGATCTGTATTCCGGAGTGACGACCATGCGCTGCATGGGAGACCGCTATTATCTGGATATCCGTACAAGGGAACTGATTCGGAGAGGATCAATGGAAGGACCGGATATTCTGGTCTGCGGTATCGGGATGCGTTCGGCTGCAGGGCACGGATATGTTGGACTTCCCCATACCGGTGCGGAAGAATTTGCCGT
Source organism: uncultured Lachnospiraceae bacterium (assembly GCA_902785635.1). Classification (GTDB taxonomy): domain Bacteria; phylum Bacillota; class Clostridia; order Lachnospirales; family Lachnospiraceae; genus Merdiplasma. The sequence continues at coordinate 18,826 of CACZZH010000030.1, read as the reverse complement.
AACCAGCCGGGAAAATATCCGCCGGGGTGCGGATCATCTGAAAGTATTCATTTCACCCGGAATACCCGCCGCTTCCCCGGAAGAGGAGATTCCCTGCTTCCTTACCAGAGAAGAGATCAGGGCAGTCATCCGCGAAGCCAGAGAAGCCGGTATTCATACGACCGCTCACTGCATCGGCGGAAACGGACTGGATATTTGCGTTCAGGAGGGTATCGACGTGATCGACCACCTGTACAGTGTTACACTCAGACAGGTGCAGCTGCTGGAAACATCCTTTAGCGGCTGGGTCGATCTGACCAGCGGGATCGTACTGGATGAGAAGAGGGAGAATTATACGCCTGTCGGGCAGAATGAACGCATGCGCGCTGCCCGGCCGTACAGCAGGCAGTGCCTCCGGCGTATTTACCGGAGCGGTAAGATCCGGTATACGCTCGGAACGGATGCATATCACGGGATGCTTTACCGTGAGGTGGAGTTTGCGGTCTCACTCGGAGCGGACCGCAGGCAGGCTCTTCTTGCAGTCACCAGTGACGCCGCACGGATGACGGGTCTTGAGCGGGTCTGCGGACAGATCGCACCCGGGTATCAGGCGGATCTGGCAGGTTTCGGGCAGAATCCCCTTACACAGGAAAATGCGCTCGCAGATGTAAAGTTTGTAATGAAGCAGGGCAGAATCATTTCATTTTCAAAAAAGAGTTAAGGAGACCCATAATGAAAGCTATGCATTACAGAAAACTCGGAAAGACAGGCTTAATGGTCAGTGAGGTGGGATTTGGCGGAGAATGGCTGGAACGGCATGACGCAGATGAATCTGTGGAAGTCGTAAAATACGCACATTCAAAGGGTGTCAACATCATTGACTGCTGGATGCCGGACCCGAAATCAAGAGACATTATCGGAAAGGCGATCGCGCAGGACCGGCAGGGCTGGATCGTCCAGGGGCATATCGGTTCCACCTGGCAGAACGGCCAGTATGTGAGGACCCGGGATCTGAAATATGTTGTTCCGGCTTTCGAAGATCTTCTGGAACGATTGCACACGGATCATATAGATCTTGGAATGATTCATTATGTGGACTCTCCGGAAGAGTGGGACAGATGCATGAATACGGACTACATTAAGTATGTGCACGAACTTCATGAAAAGGGCGTGATCCGCCACATCGGAATGTCAACACATAATCCGCGTATGGCAATAAAGGCCGTGGAAAGCGGCTTTATCGAAATGATTCTTTTTTCCATTAACCCTGCCTTTGACATGCGTCCGGCAACAGAGGATCTTGACAGCATGCTTTTCGGCGAATATCAGGAAGACCTCGCCGGGATCGATCCCGAGAGGGCGCAGCTCTATCGGTTGTGTGAGGAAAAGGAGATCGGTATTACGGTCATGAAGGGGTTCTTTGGAGGAAGGCTGTTTGACGCAAAGACTTCTCCTTTCAGGACAGCCTTTACGCCGCTGCAGTGTATCCACTATTCCCTTACACGTCCGGGAGTCAGTTCCATTCTGTGCGGATGTGAAACAATTCAGCAGGTGGATGAAGCGGTCGCCTACGAAGCTGCGACACAGGAAGAAAAAGATTACGCTTCTGTGATCGCATCCGCGCCGCTTCATTCCTACAACGGCCAATGCACTTACTGCGGGCACTGCAGACCATGTCCGTCGGAGATCGACATAGCCATGGTCAACAAATTCTATGACCTGGCAGTACAGCAGCCGGAAGTACCGGAGAGCGTTTATTCTCATTATAAGGCACTGGGTAAGACCGCTTCCGACTGTATTGCATGCCGCAGCTGCGAAAGCCGGTGTCCGTTTGGCGTAAAGATCGCGGACCGTATGCAGCAGACTGCCCGGCTTTTCGGATGCTGAAGTGCACTTTACGGATACATATATTGACACAAATACAAGAAGAATATACTATACTATGAATAAAGTATCATAATAGTTTCATTTGTTTCGAAGAATTGAGGAGATCAAAGAATGAGAAAAAGGAAAAATGTGATTCTTACAGGAATCCTGATGGCTTCAATGCTTCTGACCGGTATATTAGCCCAGACTGTTTCGGCTCAGGAAGTTTCGACTGAGGATCTTACGGAAGAGGTTTCACAGGTGATCCATGTCGGCGCCATGTCCGGTCCGACTGCAATGGGAATGGTCCGGCTGATGGAGCTTTCCGGACTCTCCCAGACAGTGAATACCTACGAATTTGCGGATCTGATGACGGATGCCACTGCTTTTGCCGCACCTCTTTCCACCGGTGAACTGGATATTGCCGCAGTACCCGCGAATCTTGCAGCTGCGCTCTGGAACAAAACGCAGGGCAAGATCCAGGTCCTGGGGATCAATGTCCTCAGTGTTCTGTATATCGTGGAACGGGGAGACGAGATTCATTCGCTGGAGGATCTGAAAGGCAAAAAGATCTATGCGACCGGACAGGGTGCGACACCGGAAGCGGTACTTACCTATCTTCTCAACGCGAAAGAGATAGATTTGCAGAAGGATCTGGAGATCTCCTGGTGCACAGATACCACCGAGGCTCTGTCCTATATTGCGGAGGATGAAGGAGCGATCGCCATGCTTCCCCAGCCATTTGTAACGGCAGCCTGCGCAAAGGTGGAAGGACTCCATCCTGCACTGAACCTCGGCGAAGAGTGGGAAAACCTCGGCGGTCAGAGCAGGATCGTTACCGGTGTCCTTGCGGTACGCACAGATTTTGCTGCTGAGCATCCGCAGGAGGTAAATGCATTCCTCGAAGAATATGCGGTCTCTGCCGCATATCCGCAGGAAGAGCCGGAGAAGACCGCACAGCTCATCGAAAACTATGGAATCGTTGCATCTGCTGCTCTGGCACAGAAGGCACTTCCGGCATGCGGGATCACATTCATCACCGGAGAGGAGATGAAGGAAACGCTTTCCGGATATCTTGAGGCTCTGTTTGAGACGAATCCGGCACTGGTCGGAGGCGCAATGCCGGAAGAATCATTTTACTTTGATTAGAGTATGAAGAAAAATCTGCAGAGGGCGGGTGCCGTACTGATCGCGCTCGCCCTGTGGCATCTGATCGCCATTACCATTGACAGTCCGATCGTGCTGGTCACGCCGGTGCGCACTGCACGAAGACTGCTTACCATCTGGAGGGAGGAAACATTTTTTCCCTCTGTTTGTTTTACCCTGCTTCGTGTTCTGCTGGGATATGTTCTCGGCGCACTGGCGGGTTTTTTTCTTGCAGTCCCTTCCTCATCCCATGAATGGATCGAGACGCTGGTATGGCCCTTTGTCATCAGTGCGCGTTCGGTGCCTGTCGCTTCGCTGGTGGTGCTTTGTCTGATCTGGCTCTCCAGCCGGAATCTCTCAGTCCTGATCGTATTTCTGGTGGTATTTCCTCTGATGTATCAGAACATCCTGTCCGGACTTAAGGTCAGGCAGACCGGTCTGGAAGAGATGGCAGATGTGTTCCGCATGTCCGGCTGGAGAAGATTCCGGTATATCCGTCTTCCTGCACTTTCACCGCATCTTCTGTCTGCCTGTAAGACGACAGCGGGAATGGCATGGAAAGCAGCTGCTGCGGCTGAAGTCATCGGGACGCCTCCCGGATCCATCGGCAGGCAGCTTTATCTGGCGAAAACATATCTGGCTACGGAGGATCTTCTGTGCTGGACGATCGTGATCATTATAATGGGAACCATCACAGAGAAAGCGGTTGTCTTTTGCCTGAGGATGATTCTGATCCGAATGGGCTGTCTTGCGACTTCCCGACTGAGCTGAAAGGAGCGGCAGCGTGATGCACGAGAATATTCTTGTTCAGAAAATCTGCATGTCTTATGGAGAAAAGACTGTCCTTCAGAATTTTTCCGCAGAGTTTCCAAAAGGAAAGTGTTCTGTGGTAATGGGACCTTCCGGATGCGGAAAGACGACGCTGCTACGGATCCTGCCGGGTCTGGAAAAGCCGCTCTCCGGAATGGTGACCGGTGTTCCGGATGCGGTGAGCATGGTATTTCAGGAAGACCGGCTGCTGGAGCTGCTTTCGCCCCGGGAGAATATAAAAGCCGTGCTTGGAAGAAAGGTTCAGACTGCAGTGATCGAGCGTACGCTTAAAATGCTTGCACTTGATGGAAATGAAGGAAAAACTGCCGGTCAGCTGAGCGGCGGGATGAAACGGCGGGTATCGATCGCGCGGGCGGTTCTTGCCCCTCACGAGATCCTTATCATGGATGAACCTTTTCAGGGCCTTGACCGGGATACAAAATTAAAGGTCAGACAGACCCTGCTGGAATGCGAAAAAAACCGGACCATCATCTTTGCGACGCATGATCCGGAAGATGCTTCTCTTATGAATGCCTCATATATTCTTCGCATGTAAGGTTTTCATCTCTTATTTCCAATGAGATGGAAAAAACGGTTTCCGCCGGCGAGTAAGGACGCCAGGATTCTCGTTACGGCGATAATACAGGCAAATATGCCGACCCCGGCTGCCCAGCCCCAGGAAAGGAAACCATACCAGTCATTCGTATACGGCCGTTTTCCGATCCCATTGATCATATTGTTGCCGATATAGACGGCACCATACAGAAACATCGGGACTGTCGCAAGACGTTTTTCCTTTTTCCTCATTTCCTCTTTGTTCAGAAACATGAATTCCAGGCCTGCGATCACCGGAACCAGAAGGTGAAACCAGAGATTCGGACCTTTAAACATGCCCTCATAGCCGAACAACGGCCCCAGAAAGAACAGGACGGTCACCAGTGTCAATGCGACACTGACGGCTGTGATGAACTTGATCGTTTCTGCAAGACGGGTGCGCTTTTCGTCCTCCGATGCAGTCAGAAACAGCCAGGTAATGCAGGCTGCTGCCTCCAGAAGATTGGAGAGCACGGTAAACCATTTCAGACTTTTCAGCCCGTGGGAAGCAAAAGAGCCGTCGGTTCCGCGGATCATCTGCGTCCACTTCCAGAATATCACCGTGCAGAAAAGAACATTGAATACACGTCTGATACTTTTCAACATATTAATCTCCTGAATAATAACGTGGTTTTTTCCACCGGATATCGATCCCGTCATGTTTCCAGGTGTTTCCGTCCGGATCGACTGAGGTGACGAGCAGATATTGATATCTGCTGCTTGTCTTCATTGCGTCGTACACATAACGCAGAGGGATCCTCTGCCGGTTGTGTTCCGGATTGCCCGAATCTGCGAGAAGAACCGTTTCATCCGTCGGATCGTAAAGCCAGATATTCACATAATGCCCGCTCACATTTTCCCAGTAGGTGCTGTCGTTGGCACTGCATACAAGAACGATGGCAGTGATCCCCTGCGCGAATGCGTCACGGAACTTCTCATAGGACTTGTCTTTACGCTTCAGTGAACTGCTGATCCCGACCGCTTTCAGAGTCTTTTTCAGATCAGGCCAGTCGATCGCCCCTACGCCGCTTACAGGCTTATACCCGGATGCCTCCTGGGCAAAATAGTACATGTCGATAGGAGAACAGTCATAAGGTGTAAGCGTTCCGTAAATATTTGCAAGATCGCAGAGGCCGCAGCCGAAAGCGCCGAATTCCTGATCCGCCAGAATCATCTTGCACCAGGAACCGGACCAGTCGACACGCGTTTTCCAGGACCTTGGCCCCTGAAGAAATGTATAGACGTCTGTTTCCTGCAGATTCACAGGATCCTTTGATGCGGGTTCTGCCTGCAGCGGAGCTTCTGTCTGCTCCGTCTCCTTCGGAAGGGCCTCTTCGGGCATCGAAAACGGGGCTGTGTCCGGGTCCGGACCGTCCGTCGGGGAACCCTCCATGATCCTTTCCGATGAATTTTCAGGCGGGAGATCCAGGACGGGCGGAAGACCGTTTCTTAAAAGAAGAATGACTACAAAGAAGAGCAATACGGAAAATACTGCAACTGCGGTGAACAGGGCCAGGAAGAGCTTGATCCTGTTCATTCTTTTTTTGTTTTTATATTTTTTGCTTGAACTCATGGTGCTATGCTAACAGAGAATACTTTTTTTTGTCAAGAGCTGCCGGCAGAACAGATGCATTTCCCTTCACTGGACAGGGCATTAGAACTATGATAAAATATACCGTAATTGGTTTGGGAGGATCAGATGTCAAAAAACAGGTTCCGGGGTGATTATCAGCTGATCGAAGATGCGGATGAAAAAGGCCGCCTTCGCACAACGTACCGATACAAAGGACCGGTCTGCCGTTTTGAAGCACCGGAAGAAAAGACAGATCTTCTGAAGAAACAGCTTCCTGCTGCGGCTGGGGCCGCCTGGGGATTCTGGATCCTTGGAATGGTATGGCTGTCCAATGCAATGCACTTTATACCCGCAGCACTTTCTTACGTGGTAAGTGCTTTGCCGCTCGCAATTTTTACAGACTGCTGTTTTTCTTTTCACAATATGAAGGAACCGCTCGAGAACCGCCACGCGGACCGGATGAATAACCGGTATCCGGCTGCCTGCTTCTTTCTGATCCTCTGCAGCGTTTCCGGCATTTTGGGAGGGATCGCAGCCTGGCTGCGGATGGGGATCATTCTCCCTGGAGATCTGCTTTATATGGCAGGCGCCTCAGAGATCCTTCTGACCGGAATCTTTGCGTTTCGTCAGTCAAAAAGCGTAAGGATCCGAAAAGAAAACGTTTCATAAGCGTGCGCCGTTCAGGGATACATACCTTGTCTGCATCCGAATGGTTTACAACAGAAAACCGTGACTTTGGGTTTCCTGATTGTAATAGAAGTTTATTGTTTCAGCAAAGAAAGGAGGAAAAGGAAATGATGAAAATGAGAAGACTGATCGCTCTTGGCGCTGCTTCCCTGATGGCTCTTTCAACGGTCGCCATGGCAGGAGAGGCTTCCACGGAGCAGGAGGCGCCGGCGGAGGCAAGGGGCAATATTGTATATGCCACATCTACTTTTGGCCAGAAGTTCAGCCCGTTCTTCGCAACGACGGCTTATGATATGGAGGTCGTTGATCTGACACAGGCACCGGCGCTGGCAGCGGACCGCGGCGGCGCAGTCATTTACAATGGAATCGAAGGCGAGACCATCGATTACAACGGAACAGATTATACGTATTATGGTATGGGTGATGTAACAGTCACGCAGAATGATGACGGCACCGTAGATTACACGATCAAGATCCGTGATGACCAGAAATTCTCCGACGGAGAGCCTGTCTCGATCGATGACTATATTTTCAGCTTTTATGTATATGCGGATCCCACATATGACGGAAGCACAACGCTCTATGCCCTTCCGATCGAAGGCATGGAAGAGTACCGCAGCGGTATGCAGTCCAAAATGGATCTGATTCTGGCTACCGAAAGAGCCGGATATGAAGAGAACGAATACTTCACCGAAGATGAATATAACAGCTTCTGGGAAGCATTTGATGCAGCAGGCGCTGATTTCGCACAGGAGATCGTTGATTACTGCAAGGCTGCAGGTTACAACGAGGAGGCGGACAGTGTATCCGCATGTGCAGCGAACTGGGGCTATGAGCTTGCAGAAGATGCGACGGCAGCTGATTTCTTTTCATCCATGGTAGATACCTACGGATATGATCTGAGCGATGAAGGCATCAATCTGGAAACAGCAGGAACTTCCATCACCGATTTCATTACCGAAAAGGTTGGCGGTGAGGAAGCAATGGAAGCTCTGCTGAAAGGTATCCAGACCGGCAGCGGCGCTGATAATATCAGCGGCCTTACCCGCGTGGATGATTATACAGCAAACATTCATATGACCGAGTTTGACGCAACTGCGATCTACAATGTCGGTATTATCCTTGCTCCGCTTCACTATTACGGTGATCCGGCTGCTTATGATTATGAAAATAACCAGTTTGGTTTCACGAAAGGCGATCTGTCCGGTATCAAATCGAAGACTTCCCAGCCTGTGGGTGCCGGCCCCTACGTATTTGACGGATATGAGAACGGCGTTGTGACCCTGAAGGCAAATGAATACTATTTCAAGGGCAAACCCGAAACGGAAGTCCTGCTTCTTCAGGAATCCATCGATTCCGACTATGTGCCGGGTATCGTTACAGGCACATTTGATATTGCAGTTCCGTCCATCAGTGATGAGACACTGAAAGCGATCCAGGATGCGAACTCCAACGGCGAGCTGGATGGTGATGTGATCCACACGATCCTGGTCGACTACCGCGGATATGGTTATCTTGGAATCAATGCAGACCTTGTAAATGTCAACAATGAGCCGGGCTCCGATGCTTCCAAGGCACTGCGCAAAGGCTTCATGACTCTGTTTTCCGTATATCGTGACACCGTGATCAACTCTTATTACGGCGACCGCGCTGCAGTGATCCAGTATCCGATCTCCAATACTTCCTGGGCTGCTCCGAAGCCCGCGGATGAAGGCTATCAGGCTGCTTATTCCACGGATGTGGACGGCAATCCGATCTATGATTCTTCCATGAGTGAGGAAGAGCGTTATGCGGCAGCCAAAGAAGCTGCGATCGGCTTCTTCAAAGCAGCAGGTTTCACCTTTGACGAAGCATCCGGCAAGTTCACGGATGTGGAAAATACCTATGAAGTCATGATCCCCGGCTCGGGTACACAGGATCATCCGGCATACGGCGTAGCAGTAGCCGCTTCCGAAGTTCTGGAATCCCTGGGCATCAAGCTGCAGGTCAATGACGTAGGAACCTCTGTATGGAACAATGCCCTGGAAGGCAACACCGCCATGATGTGGGCAGCTGCATGGCAGTCTACTGTTGACCCGGATATGACGCAGGTATACTCCAGCGAGAACGCACACGGCAACGGAACCAATTCCAACCACTACTCCGTGGATGATCCGGCACTGGATGAACTGATCAAGGAAGGCCGCGGCAGTGCGGACACCGAATATCGTAAATCCGTTTACAAAGATGCCATGAACATCATCATGGACTGGGGCTGCGAGCTTCCGCTTTACCAGCGCAAAGACTGCACGGTCGCTTCTTCGGAGCGTGTTGTGATCGATTCGATCCCGCACGATATGACTCCGTACTGGGGATGGTATGCAGAAGTGGAGACTCTGGCACTGCAGTAATTCTTTCCCTGATAAAGGATAGAATCATCATCTTTTAAACAATGAGCAGCCTGCGGGAACCGCCTTTTCGTAAATGAGGAGTTCCCGGACTGCATTCTGACGGGAGACGGGATATGACAAGCGGTCATATTCTGTCTTCCTCAGATGCGTTTTAACGCCTTGCTGATTTTTACAAAACACAAGGCTGTCAGAGTTGCTGCTCTTATCTGAATTCTGCGGAAAGAAACGGTAGATGTCATGTTCAAATACACAACAAAACGTCTGATCTACAGTGTTTTGATCTTATTCTTTGTCATGTTCCTGATCTATGTGCTGATGTATAACATGCCTTCAGGATACATCGAAACAAAAGCAAGAGAACTTGCTTCACGTCCCGGCGCCACCAAGAGCTATGCGGAGTGGCTGGCTGACCTGAATGCCCAGTACGGAATGAATCAGGGAGTCGTTGCCGGTTATTTTACCTGGCTGAAAAGCGCACTTACCGGAAACTGGGGCGACAGCTGGTCCTGGACGATTCCGGTGACAAAAGAATTCCATAATACAGTCTGGTACAGCTTCATTCTGGGGCTGGTATCCTTTATTCTTGAAATCCTGATCGCGATCCCTCTCGGGATCACTGCTGCCAGAAAGCAATACAGCTTCGTGGATTATTTTACTACCGTAGTCTCCATGATCTGTATATCCATGCCGACATTCTTCCTGGCAACGATCTTAAAGTACATATTTTCGGTAAAACTGGGCTGGTTTGACCTGAGTGGCATGCAGGGCCGGAACTATATGAATCTTTCTGATTTTGGAAAATTTCTTGATGTGGCGAAACATTTTGTGCTTCCCGCCATTACACTGACGATCATCAATATCGGCGGTCTGATGCGTTATACCAGGACCAATATGCTTGAGGTGCTCAATGCGGATTATATCCGAACTGCCAGGGCCAAAGGCGTTCCGGAGAAAAAGGTGATCAATCATCATGCTTTCCGGAATACATTGATTCCGCTTGTAACGACACTGGGCGGTTCTCTGCCGTCCCTGTTCGCGGGAGCTCTCATTACCGAAACGCTGTTCTCGATCCGCGGAATAGGATATGCGTCATATCAGTCGATGATCCAGGGAGATATCCCGTTCATCATGTTTTACCTTGCATTTATCTCGATCCTTACTCTGCTGGGGAATCTGATATCCGATCTGCTCTATGCAGTCGTCGATCCCCGCGTAAGGCTGAGCTGAGAAAGGGGGACGGGATAGATGGCATCATATGATTTGAATGAAGTCCTGAAAAAACGGGAACAGGAAAAGGCAAAGAGCGCTTCTTCGGGTCCCGGTTCCTCTTCGAAGAACCAGGAAGTGGATCTCGGAGATGTAAGCCGTGTGAAAGTACTTTCCCCCGGCAGACAGGTTTTTAAACGATTTATCCGGAACCGTCTGGCTGTATTCGGCTCAGTGGTCCTGATCATTCTGTTTATCTTCTCGTTTTTCGGACCGCTTCTGTATCCCTATGGCCAGAAGCAGATCTTTTATAAATATGATTATCAGAATGTGAATTATGCGCTGGCAAAAGAAAACACCGGCTACAACGGTTACGACGTGGACAGTTCCGTTCCGGTGGAGCGAAGCATTGTCAACGCGATGAACAGCAACATCAAGAAAATGATCGCTTCCGGTACGGAAGAGATGTCAGTGATCGGTACAGACGGCAATTACGTGATCCGTCGGGAGCTTCCCAATATTTACACCCTTTCCTCACAGGACCTTACCATGGTGTGCGGTCTGGGCGATTCTAACGTAAAGATCGGTACATGGTCGATGATCGGCAAGACCTTCACCTTTGAAGAGGAAGAGATCCCCGGTGTTGCCCAGGCCGCAGCATCCATAAAAGGGGCGAGCGGCAGCTTTGAAGTCGACGGCGTGGAATATACCTTTACAAAGGGAGAAAAGCCCAAGACATTTGATGTGTTTACAGTAAAGAGCGGTCTGTTCTATACCGGGAATGAACCGGGCGGAGATTTCGAAAAAGACCTGAAGAAGGCGATCGATTCTAATTCAACAGCTTTTACAAGCGGAGACGAGAGTTATTCGATCGTTTCTCACGGAAGCCGTCAGGATGTCTATAAGGCAGGTGAGAGCCGGATCGCCAGGGTATATACGACTTATACACTCGACACCTTCGAGACAGGAATGAAAGTATCGGATGATCTGCGAGCCGCTGCACTTATGGCTGCCACAACAGACGGAAGCTTCAGCAGCGGGGGAAGTGACTATACCATCCGTGAAGAAGACGGAGAACTGGTGATCTATGACGCAGACGGCAAAGAGTATGCGGAAATGAATCCGTTTTCCGTGCGCCGTTACTCCGGTGAAGATACCATGGCTTATGACCTGAAGAAGGCGATCTCCGCAAAGGTCTCGGATATGGTCGAGAACGGTGAAAAAAGTGCAGTACTTACCGCCGAGATCCCCGTACAGGAGGAGAATGGTTCTTACAGCGTCGATGAAAACGGTGATTTTATCCTCAATGAAACAGAGATGAGGATCACGCAGCGCCTGGAAGGGGAATATGTGATCAACTGTGATCAGATCAATTACGTGATCGATATGTTTGCCGCTCCGTCCGGGGCTCATATCCTTGGTACCGACGGTGACGGTTTTGACGTTCTTGCCCGTGTCATGTACGGCGGACGGATCTCCCTGATGGTCGGCTTCATCGTTGTGATCATCGAGACGATCCTCGGCGTGATCATGGGTGGTATTGCCGGTTACTTCGGCGGCTGGGTGGACAATCTGATCATGCGTCTTGTGGATGTGTTCTACTGTCTTCCTTACATGCCGATCATGATCATCCTAGGTGCTATGATGGATGCGATCCGTCTGGACACATATCTGCGTCTGATGGTGATGATGGCGGCTCTCGGACTCATGGGCTGGGCAGGCGTCGCAAGGCTGGTACGCGGTCAGATTCTTTCCCTGCGTGAACAGGAATTTATGGTTGCGACAGAAGCGACCGGTATCCGGATCAAGGACAGGATCTTCAAACATCTGGTTCCCAATGTCATGCCGCAGCTGATCGTAACGGCTACCATGGGTCTTGGCGGAGTCATTCTTACAGAGTCGACTCTTTCCTTCCTTGGTCTGGGTGTGAAACATCCGCTGGCTACCTGGGGAACGATCATCAATTCCGTCTCCTCGGCATCCGCTATGGCACATTATGCATTTATCTGGATACCGGTAGGTCTGCTGATCTGCTTTACGGTAATCGCATTCAACTTTGTAGGCGACGGTCTGCGGGATGCTTATGATCCCAAGGCAAAACGATGAGAGGAGGGAGAACTGTGGCAGAAGAAAATAAACAGAATGGAAAAAAAGACAGTAAGAAAAACTCCTCTTATATTTCAGGCAAAGAATCCAGAAGGATCACGAAGTTTAACCGGAGAGTGACCAAAAAACTGGAAAAAGAGAGAGCGAATGCCGAGAAGGATCCGGCTCTCTACACCACAAAAATGGAAGATCCCGACAATGTGGTGGAGTTTGATAATGTATGTACCTATTTCTTCTCGGATGTAGGTGTTGTGAAGGCTGTAGACGGCGTCAACTTCCAGGTCCCGAAGCATTCCACTGTCGGTATTGTGGGAGAATCCGGCTGCGGCAAATCCGTCACGAGTCTTTCCCTTATGCAGCTGCTGCAGCGTCCGAGCGGACAGACGGTCGGCGGTGAGATCCGTTTCAACAAAGGGGACGGAACTGCCTACAATATTGTAAACACACCGAATGCAGTGATGGAGAAGATCCGCGGGAATGACATCTCCATGATCTTTCAGGAGCCCATGACAGCCCTGAATCCGGTCTTCCGGATCGGAGAACAGATCAACGAAGTGATCGAACTGCACAATCCGGATATGGCGCCTGAGAAGGTGAAGGAGCGTACGCTTGAAATGCTTGAGCTGGTCGGCATTGCCAACAAGGAAGGCGTCTACAATATGTATCCGCATGAACTCTCAGGCGGTATGCGGCAGCGTATCTGTATTGCGATCGCTCTTGCATGTTCTCCGAAGCTGATCATTGCGGATGAACCCACGACCGCTCTGGATGTGACGATTCAGGCTCAGATCCTTGATCTCCTCCAGAACTTAAAAGACAAGCTGAATTCTTCCATCATGCTGATCACCCATGACCTCGGAGTGGTTGCGGGCATGGCGGATTATGTGGTGGTCATGTATGCCGGCAGGGTCATCGAAAAAGGAACGGCGCAGGAGATCTTCCATAATCCGGCGCATCCCTATACGATCGGTCTGATGAGATCCAAACCGGTGGTAGGGCAGAAGGTCGATGAACTCTACAACATCCCCGGAAGTGTGCCCAATCCGGTTGCAATGCCGGATTACTGCTATTTCCGCGACCGGTGTGAGATGCAGTGCGACCGGTGTAAAGGAAAATATCCTCCTGAGATTCGGATCACGGATACACACGTCGTATCCTGCTACCGGCATTATGAGGAAGGGGAAGTCCTTGGATATCCGAAGTCTGTGAATGTGGAGGAACTGTAAGATGGGAAATAATGATACGATTCTGGAGGTCAACAACCTCGTTAAGTATTTTCCGATCAAATCCAGTTTTTTCAAGCGGACGATCGGAAACGTTAAAGCAGTCGACGGTGTGAGCTTTAAGATCCGCCGGAAACATACTATGGGTCTGGTAGGAGAGTCCGGCTGCGGAAAATCCACCTGCGGCAGAACGATTCTCCGTCTGCAGGAAAAGACCTCCGGTGAAGTACTCTTTGACGGGCAGGATGTATTCTCCCTGAACAAGGAACAGCTTCGAAAGCTTCGTCCCAGGATGCAGCTGGTATTTCAGGATCCCTATTCATCCCTTTCTCCGAGACTTCCGGTAGGAGAGATCATCGGGGAAGCCGTGCGGGAACACGGGATCGTGCCGGCGGGAGAATTTGACGATTATATCACACGGGTAATGGAGGTATGCGGACTTCCTTCCTATTACAAGGAGCGCTATCCACATGAATTTTCCGGTGGTCAGCGCCAGAGAATCTGTATTGCCAGAGCCCTTGCCCTTGCTCCGGATTTTATCGTCTGTGATGAGCCGGTATCGGCTCTGGATGTATCGATTCAGGCACAGATCATCAACCTGCTTAAACAGCTTCAGCAGGACTTTGGTCTTACCTATCTGTTCATCTCCCATGATCTTTCGGTAGTGGAGCATATCTCTGATACTGTAGGAGTAATGTATCTGGGAACGATGGTCGAATATGCACCGACGGAAAAGATCTTTGCAAAACCTCTGAATCCGTACACGAAAGCACTGTTTTCTGCGATTCCGATCCCGGATCCGGATGTTAAGCTTAACAGGATCATTCTTAAAGGAAGTATCCCAAGTCCTGCCAATCCGCCCAGCGGCTGCAAATTCCATACAAGATGTGAACAGTGTATGGAGATCTGCAAGTATGCAAAACCGGAGTGGAAGGAAGTGGAGCCGGAGCATTACTGTGCATGCCATCTGTATAATAATGACCAGGAACAGAAACGTGCCGAGCAGGAAGCCGACCGGGTTAGAAAAGAAACAAAGAACTAAAGGCAGAATTACCGGTGTTGGTCCGGAGAAAGGATGGAAACGGCATGTCGGAAGACCAGACAGCGGACCGTACAAACGATTCTTTTAATGAAGATGACGGGAGAACGATCGCCAATATGAATGTGGACGGCATGCCATGGTACGTACCGGGAGATGAAGCACGCCATGACCGCGCCGGAGCCGGGGCGGAAAGTCTTTCTGAAAGTCAGATGCGTACCTACCGGTGGGCAGCTGTAAAGGCCGGTCTGCTGGTGGTCCTGGTATTCGGTACCGTTTTCGGAGCGTTCCTCGCCTTTTGTGATTTTATATGGTTTCGCTGAATTTAATAAGTCTTAACAGGGGGTATAAATAATGAATTCTAATAAGCCGATCATCAAGCAGCTGTTTATCAGGCGTTTTCTGCTTCCGGTAATTGCCGGAGCCGCGCTTCTTTCATCAGGTGTATCCGCACTTTGTGAGGAGGTGGACTGGGAGACGCTGGAAAAAGAACTTGAAGATAGTTCTCTGAAAGGAGATTTCGTTTCGATCCGTGAACTGGGTCTGAAGATGTGGCTTCCGGATTATATGGAGGAGGCAGATCTTGAGGAATCTCTGCAGGATGCAGGATATCTTCACTATTACAAGGCTGAGGGAAAAGATGACACGGCAGCTGTTTCCTATGTGGATCTGGATGGAGTGACACTTACGGAATATGAGGAGATGGTCGAGGATGCCGGAGGGATCAATCTGCAGGAGATCGATCTGAACGGATTAGGTGCCCTGACATATGAACTGAAGGACAGTGACCTTTGTGCAGTATCTTTCGTTACCGAGAAAGGGTATGTGCTCGAATTTCTTTTCTACCCGGTATCGGATGATGCATATGCAGATGCCGTTCGTTTCATGACCGGATCCATTATGACAGATACTCCATAATTATCATGTGAAACTTAAAAATCATAAACTGTTTCTGAGAGAAGGAGGATACAGAATGAAGTGTAATAACGGAAAGTATGCTTTGATGACAGTTACCAGTATGGGCGTACGGATCATTCCGACTGACCGCCAGCCGGTACATACGAGTGACACATTTCTGATGACTGCAACAAGTGCAGAGAGTAATGTGTTGAATGTGTCCGCATCTCTCGGACTGCCGGTAAAGGTTCTTACCAAATTCGTAGAGGGAAGCGTGATCGCTGCTTTTATCAAGAGAAAACTGCGGGAACGCGGAATTGAATATGAAGGAAAGGAAGTTCCGCAGGGAGATGCCTGGGGTTATCGTCATCAGTTCAATATTGCAGACAACGGATTTGGCCTGCGCGGACCCCGTGTACAGAACGACCGGGCCGGTGAAGTCGGAAGGACCTTAAATGCCGGAGATTATGATCTGAAGCGGCTTTTTGAGGATGAAGGCTGTAAGATCCTGCATCTTTCAGGACTGATCGCTGCATTGTCTCCGGAAACGGGACGCTGTTGTGTGGAAGTGGCCAGGGCGGCAAAAAAGGCCGGAACACTGATCTCCTTTGACCTGAATTACCGTGCATCCTTCTGGAAAAACCGGGAAGAGGAACTTTACGGAATATTCAATGAGATCGCTTCACTTGCCGATATCCTGATCGGAAATGAAGAAGATTTCCAGCTGGCACTGCGTATTCCCGGACCCGAGACCGAAGGTAAAAATGTAAGCAAGATCGACAGCTTTAAAGAAATGATCGGGAAAGTGTCCGAAAAGTATCCGAACGGTACTGTATTTGCGACTACACTCCGGCAGGTGCTGAATGCGAATACGCATATGTGGGGATCTGTGATGCTGGCTGACGGAAAGTGGTATCATGAGGAACCCCGTGAGATCCAGGTCTATGACCGCATCGGCGGCGGCGACGGCTTTGTCAGCGGTCTTCTTTACGGCATCGTACAGGGATGGGAATACGAAAAATGCATGCAGTTCGGATGGGGAACCGGAGCAATGGCCGCAACGGTCCAGGAAGACTATGCATCACCTCTTGATGAGGAACAGGTATGGAGCATTTATAAGGGAAATGCAAGGGTGAAACGCTGAAAAGCGCCGCATTGATACCCGTGGAATAACCATTTAAGAAAGGAAGGGAAGCATGGGCAGATCGGATATTGGTGTGATCGGTTTAGCTGTGATGGGAGAGAATCTCGTCATGAACATGGCGAATCATGGGTTCACGGTAAGTGTATTTAACCGTACTGTCGAGAAAGTGAAGAACTTTGCACAGGGAAGGGCAAAGGGGCATACCATTGTTCCGACATATTCACTGGAAGAATTTGTCGCCTCTCTGGAAAAACCGCGTCGGATCATGATGATGGTCAAAGCCGGAAAACCGGTGGACGACAATATCGAAAAGCTTCTTCCGCTTCTGGAAGAGGGTGACATTATCATTGACGGAGGCAATTCTCACTTTCCTGACACGCAGAGAAGATGTGAATATGTGGAAAGCAAGGGAATGCTTTATGTGGGATGCGGCGTGTCCGGCGGTGAACTCGGTGCTCTGAAGGGACCGTCTCTCATGCCGGGAGGATCTCCTGCCGCCTGGGAACACGTGCGTCCGATCCTCCAGGCGATCGCTGCCAAGACCGAAGACGGTACTCCGTGCTGTCAATGGGTCGGCGACGGCGGTGCAGGCCATTTTGTCAAAATGGTACATAACGGCATCGAATACGGCGATATGGAACTGATCTGCGAGGCATACCATCTGATGAAAAAGGTGCTTCATCTTTCGGAAGATGAGATGCATGAGATCTTTTCAAAGTGGAACGAAGGTGAACTGGACAGCTATCTGATCGAGATCACACGTGATATCCTTGCTTATAAAGATACGGATGGCGCGCCGCTTGTCACAAAGATTCTGGATACTGCCGGACAGAAGGGAACAGGGAAATGGACTGCCATCGCAGCTCTGGATGAAGGAATCCCGCTCACACTGATCGGAGAAGCGGTATTTGCACGCTGCCTGTCTGCCCAGAAAGAGGAAAGGGTACGCGCGTCAAAGGTGCTTCCGGGACAGGAAGAGGAATTCAACGGTGACAGGGATGCATTCATTGCTCAGATCCGTGATGCACTCTATGCTTCGAAGATCATATCCTATGCACAGGGATATGTACTGATGCGCAGCGCAGCTAAAACATACGGTTGGAATCTCGCCTACGGTGATATCGCTCTTATGTGGAGAGGCGGATGCATTATTCGAAGCATTTTCCTCGGAGAGATCAAAAAGGCATTTGACAAAAACCCGGACCTCGAGAATCTTCTTCTGGACGATTACTTCAAAGAGATCATTACCCGTACACTCCCGGGCTGGAGAAAAGTATGTGCACAGTCTGTCCTGAGCGGAATCCCGATTCCGGCCATGACCTCAGCGTTGGCGTATTAGGACGGATACCGCTGCGAACAGCTTCCGGCGAACCTTCTCCAGGCACAGCGCGACTATTTCGGTGCTCATACCTATGAGAGAGTGGATGCTCCCCGCGGACAGGTATTCCATACCAACTGGACCGGTGAGGGCAATGATACGGCAGCTTCCGTATATCAGGTCTGATTGATTTAGGAGAGATAAACAATGAAGGACCAGAAAGTGAAGCTCGTTGCGACTGCCGGTGTGATAGCAGCAGTCTATGTAGTTCTGACTGTCATATTTGCTGCTTTCAGCTTTGGGGAAGTACAGGTGCGTGTCTCTGAAGCAATGACGATTTTGCCGTACTTTACTCCAGCGGCGATCCCCGGGCTGTTCGCCGGGTGTATTCTTGCCAACTTTCTTGGCGGAGGCATCCCGCTGGACATTGCGTTCGGAAGCATCGCCACTTTGATCGGTGCGGTCGGAACATGGCTTCTGTGCAGGCAGAAAAAAAATAAGTTTCTGGCACCGGTTCCTCCGATCCTGGCCAACACCGTGATCGTTCCGTTTGTGCTTCGTTACGGTTACGGCCTGAATGCCCCGATTCCGCTTATGATGCTGACGGTCGGAATCGGAGAAGTCATCTCCTGCGGAGTGCTCGGGATGCTTCTTCTTACAGCGCTGGAGAAGCTGAACCTGCCTTACCTGAAATAAATAGTATGGGTTTTCCGCATTCGCACTTAACTGCAGATTATGAGTTGGCTGGGCCGGCCTCGGGGGCAGGATCCCTCATCCTGTCTAAGACTTGCAGGGGCCACATAGCGCTTGACGAAATGCTGTTTAATCAGTATTTCGTCAGCGCGTCC
>CACZZH010000029.1 GCA_902785635.1 uncultured Lachnospiraceae bacterium | reverse complement strand
GCTTAAGAAGCTGGGCGTGGAGTATTTTGATTTCTATCTCTTTCACAATGTGTGCGAGATGAATATCGACGCTTATCTGAACGATGAAAAGTACGGGATCTACAGCTACCTCATCAAGCAAAAGCAGTGCGGGAGGATCAGGCACCTTGGCTTCTCATGTCACGGGAGCCTGCCCGTGCTTCAGCGCTTTCTGGATGCCTATGGCAAGGATATGGAGTTCTGTCAGCTGCAGCTGAACTATCTGGACTGGACCTTCCAGAACGGAAAAGAAAAGGTTGCGCTGCTTGATCAGATGCACATTCCGGTATGGGTCATGGAGCCTCTTCGCGGCGGAAAGCTGGCGAAGCTGTCTCCTGAGTATGAAGCCAGGCTTAAGGAACTTCGGCCGGACGAGGAGATCGCGGCCTGGGCCTTCCGTTTCCTGCAGAGCATCCCTTCTGTGACCATGATTCTGTCCGGTATGTCCAACGAGGAGCAGCTTGAGAAGAATCTGGCAACATTTGCTGAAGATAAAAAGCTGAATGAAGAGGAAATGGGAGCGCTGCTTGGCATTGCGGAAAAGATGCTCTCCGTGGGTACGGTTCCCTGTACGGCGTGTCATTACTGTGTAAGCCATTGCCCGCAGGAGCTGAATATCCCGGATCTTCTGGCACTTTACAACGAACATGCTTACACCGGCGGCGGGTTCATCGCTCCGATGGCTCTCGCGGCGCTACCGGAAGAAAAACGTCCGCAAGCTTGTCTGCAGTGCCGTTCCTGTGAGCAGGTCTGCCCCCAGCAGATCAGGATCTCCGAGGTATTGGCAGATTTCTCTGCAAAACTGGGTTTGATGTAGGATGGAGACCAGGTATGGAAATAACCGATGTCAGGATAGATGCCGGAAAAGCATTTGATTGGGGCAGGACATCAGAGGAATATGCTAAGTACAGAGATATCTATCCGCAGGAGTTCTATAAGAAAATAGTGGACAGAGGACTTTGCATAGAGGGCCAGAAAGTTCTTGATCTCGGAACCGGTACAGGAGTGCTGCCGCGCAATATGTACAAATACGGGGCGGAATGGACAGGAACCGATATCTCTCCAGAGCAGATCGATCAGGCAAGGATGTTGGCTGATACTGCGGATATGAAGATCGAATTTCAGGCGGTTTCCGCAGAGGATATTGATTTCCCTGATGAAACCTTTGATATTATTACAGCCTGCCAGTGCTTTTGGTATTTTGATCATGATAAGGTTATGCCTAAACTGGCTGTACTTTTGAAACCCAAAGGGAAACTTCTGATCCTTTACATGGCATGGCTTCCATACGAAGATAAGATTGCAGGGGCAAGTGAGGAACTTGTCCTTAAGTACAGTCCGACATGGTCCGGAGCAGGAGAAACAAGACATCCGATCTGGATTCCGGATATTGCTTATGAGTATTTTGATATGGAAGATCATGAGGAATTTGATCTGATGGTGCCGTTTACTAAAGAATCCTGGCATGGGAGAATGAGAGCCTGCAGAGGTGTTGGAGCTTCATTATCAGAGAAAGAATTGGTAAAGTGGGATAAAGAACACAGAGAATTACTGGAAGCGATCGCACCGGAGCAGTTTGAAGTTCTACACTATGCGGCTCTGACGATTCTACGAAAGAGGTAAGGATAAGAAGACGTATACGGTTTTTGAGATTGCAAATCTGCCGGGGTAAATGGGTATGGACCACAGAATAAAGAAAAGATCAAAAAAGAAAACCATTTTCATTATTATTCTTTGCGTTATCTTTCTGCTGATTGTCGGATGGTGGATGCTCTGCGCAAAAATATATAATGATAACTTTAATGTGCGCGGTGACAGCTATGAGCCGATGATGCTTCGCGTGGAGGATTTTAGCGGACTTCAGGTCGATGAATATTCATTTCCCTCTGACAAGGGGCAGATGCTTGCCGGCTATTTGTACAGTATGGGTGAGGATCAACATGGGATAGTGGTGATTGCTCATGGATTTGGTGATGGGGGCCACAATTCCTACATGGATTGTGCAGATTATTTTGCACGGAACGGCTATTATGTTTTTGCTTACGATGCCACAGGAACGGATAAAAGTGAGGGAGCCGGTGTAGGCGGCGTTCCCCAGGGCGTGATAGATCTTGAGCATGCCATTTCTTTTGTTGAAACGAATGAGGATATCCCTGATCTCCCGATCGTTCTCTTCGGACACAGCTGGGGAGCGTATAGTGTATGCAGTGTTTTGACGTATCACCCTGAGGTCAGGGCAGTTATTGAGTGTTCGGGTTTTAATCGGTCGTCAGACATGTTTGAGTCAGGTGGAAAACCACAGGCCGGTAATGTCATTTATGCGATGACGCCATTTGTCAGGATCTATGAACGGCTTAAGTATGGCAAATATGCGTCAAATACCGCCATGGATGGTTTTCAGTCTACAGACGCATCCGTGATGATCGTTCACAGTGCAGATGATGATGTGATCGGAATAGAATACGGGTATGATCAGTATTATGAAAAATATAAGGATGATGCCCGTTTCACCTTCATCAGATTTGAGGATAGAGGACACAACGGTATCCTTAATGATCCGGATGATACTTATAAAGACGAATTCAATGCCGGATTTGATCAATGGCTTAAGACACTTGATTATGATTATAAATCTGAGGAAAACAAAGACCGCTTCATAGAAGATAAGGCAAATTATATTACGAAGAACCTTGATCACGCCAGATGGAGCAATCGTTTGGATAAAGATCTGTTTGAAAAGTTTTTGAGCTTTTATGACCAGGCGCTGCATTTGCAGAAACGCTGATTTGAGACCCGGTATAAGGTCCTGGTATCCTGACGCCGGACAGGCTGCGCATCATCTGCGCCGGTCCGGATAATGATCCGCAGAAGATATTTTGATACCTCTCTCGAAATAATACAAAAAACACCCTGCGTCATGTGTTGCTTGTGACGCTGCGTTATAAGCTATCATCGCACATGACGGAGGTGGCATACTGGTGCCATCGGAATAACAAAGCGAGGGAGAATGGATATGAAAAAGTATGTTAAGGCTCATTGGCGGTTTCTGTTGTTCGTCCTGATCGGCGGATTGATCGGCGGGTATTGTATGGGGATATACGGCTATGATATGTTACCGGAAGACACCCTGGCCATCCTTCAGAAACAGAACGTCACGAAGGGAATGACAGTGTTATCCGCCATGGTGCAGTACGGCATCCTGTTCGGCGTGGTGCTGGCAGCAATTGGCATCGTGATTTCTGAGAAAGTCCATCTGTGGAAAACGTTTCGGCCCACGAAAAAGGCCGTTCTGAGCACCGCGATCATCGCTGTGATTGCCGCTTTGTGTCTTTTCCCGGGGGATAAGCTGATCTTTGGCTCGCTGAATGAGTGGGTCAGGGATCAATATACGACGGCACCGACCATCTATAAGATAACAGGCGGTCTGCTGGTCGGTGGAATCATCGAAGAAGTCATGATGAGGCTGTTCTTCATGTCCCTGTGCGTATGGATTCTTTCCAGAATATTCTATAAGAACGTAAAAGAGATTCCCGTTCAGGTGTATATGATCGCAAATCTTCTCGCGGCGATCCTGTTTGCGGCCGGGCATCTGCCCGGTACGATGATGATGACGACGCTTACCCCCGTTATCCTGATACGGTGTTTTCTGTTCAACGGCGGGCTGGGACTTGGCTTCGGGTATCTGTACAGAAAATACGGAATCGGTTACGCGATGATTGCCCACGGGTTTGCGCATCTGATTTCCGATATTGTAATGTTGATCTTTGTCTGATGTGCGGAACGCACGAAGATCAGAAGATCATAAGAACTGGCGATACGGAAAATGCATTTATGCAGGAAAAGTTTCCTCAGCGGACGACACGAAAGAAAAGCAGACGTGGGTATTGTCTGGCGATGGGAAAGGGGTTACAACACATGGTTTTGGAAACGAAAAGACTGGTGCTTCGGGAAATGAAGCCGGATGATTTTCAGGCGCTGTTTCTGGTGCTTGGTGACCCGGAAACCATGTGGCATTACCCTTATACTTTCGACGGACAGCATGTCAGGGATTGGATCGAACGGAACATGAACCGCTATCGGAAGGACGGTTTCGGGCTGTGGGCCGTCTGCCTGAAGGACACCGGCGAGATGATCGGCGACTGCGGGCTGACGCTGCAGAACATCCATGGAGAACTGCTGCCCGAGATCGGCTATCATATCCGCCGCGACTGCCAGCGGAAGGGCTATGCCAAGGAGGCCGCCAGGGCTGTCCGTGACTGGGCATTTCGGAATACAGATCATCCGGCCCTGTACTCTTACTGCAAATACACCAATGAGCCTTCTTTTCGAACGGCAGAAGCCATCGGTATGCGTTTTGCCTGCGAATATCCGGATGAAATAAACGGAACGACGCACGTGTCGGTGATCTCAAGGGAGGACTGGCTGGCCGAAATGCGCTGCAAATGAAGAGAAAAGCTTTTCCTGTTTCGATGGCTTTTTGAAGGTGTGTTGGTGGTTTGATGACGGCAGTGGAGAACGGTTATGAGAAATAAAACAATTGTCCTGATGTTGATGATGGCACTGGCGATTCTGCCGGTTATGTCTGTACCCGCTGAGACAGCGCCTGATCCTGTTCCGGACGAACCGGAAAAAATACCGGTGAGGGCTTTGATCCTTCCCAAGTTTGAGGTGGAGGAAATGACAGGCGATTTCCCCGGGGAAGCACAGTATTATTATGAGAGCTATCTCGACGGCGCAGAAGCTTATGATATCCCGGGCGTCACAGGGGGAAGCAGGCTGTATGTAAAGGACGGAGCGGCACTTTTTATACTTGGGATGGGTAAGGTACAAGCAGGGCTTAATACGATGGCAGTGCTTCAGGATCCGCGGTTCGATTTTTCGGAAGCCTTGATCCTTTCTACCGGATGCGCGGGCTCCGCTTATGAGTACGGCGTTATGGGAGACGTGTTCATTATCACGGCTGCTGTGGACTTTGATCTGGGACACCATGCGGACAGCCGGGATCTGGCTGATGAGTCGGCTTCTACCTGGTTCCATGATCCGGATTTTGATGATATAGCAGTGGTGAAGCTGGATCCGGAACTGACAGAGTCTGTCTATGAACTGGTAAAGGATGTGCCTCTGGAAACCACGGAACGCACCCGCAGATATATGGAGGCGGCATTCGACGGTGCGCAGTGGGCCGTGCGGGATCCGAAAGTGCAAAAGGGGACTACCGTCACAGCGGATAATTACTGGAAAGGGATGCATGATCATGACAACGCTGTCCTCATGACGGAAACCTATGGATGTCCTGACCCGTATGCCCTGACAGAGATGGAAGATGTTGCCGTCGCGACTGCAGTAAAGCATATGGGACTCCTTGATCACTTCCTGATCATCCGTGACAGTGTAAATATGGATGTATTTATGCAGGGGGCGACCCCGGAAAGCCTCTGGGATCCGGAATTCGAAGAAGAGATGTCCCTGGCGTCGGAGGACAGCATAGAGGCGGCAGATATCTTTGAGACCGCGATGAAGAACAATTTTGCTGTCGGCAAAGTGGTGATCGATGCTGCTTTGGAGGGACGGCTTTTTAAGGAAAGGAGCTTCTGATGCAGAAAACAAGAAAGAATACACCCAGATACGCAGTCCGATGGAAATGGGTCACCTGCATGCTGCTGGCAGCGGCTGTGATGACCGGAGTCTTTTCGTCTGCGGCATCGGCAAAATCTTTGCCTGCCGGGATCTCCGTTTCAAATAAGAAGCTGTCGGTGAATGTCGGCTTTTACACTACAGGCTATCCGGGTGCGGGGCTTAAGACTTCGCAGATCAGGAAGATCCTGAAGGAGGTAAAGAAGTTCTCGGACACGGTACGGTTCTACGGAGCTGCAGGTGATCTTAAGCCTGCCTACAAGATCGCTCATGACATGAAGCTCAAGGTAGTAGGCACGGCCTGGCTGTCCGGCGACAGTACTGCGGATAAAAAGGAGATGAACGCCCTGATCAGCCACTGCAATAAAGGCTATTGCTCGGTGGCATGCGTGGGAAGCGAGACTCTGCTGCGCGGCGATCTGACCGAGAGCGAACTGATCAGGGATATCAAATATGTCCGGAAACGTCTGAAGAAAAAATCGATACCGGTGACGACTGCGGATGATTCCAACCGGCTGTTAGGCAGCCCGGATGTCTGCGCCGCCTGCGATGTGCTGATGATCAATGTGTATCCCTACTGGGGAGGCGCGCAGGTCTCAAAGGCGCTGGAGGCCTTCACCTCTTGTGTGGATCAGGTCAGGACGGCGTATCCGAAAAAGAAGCTGATCATCTCAGAGACGGGATGGCCTACGGCCGGAAAAACCGTGGGAAAAGCGAAAGCAGGGGGAACCGCCGCTGCCCGGTACTTCCAGGACATACGGAAATGGTCTGTCAAGAAAAAGATTCCGGTGCTGTGGTTTGATGCCGCGGACGAACCCTGGAAAAAAGACTCGGAGGGAGAATCCGGCGCCCACTGGGGGCTGATGACGAAAGACTGCAAGTTGAAAGCCTGCTACAAAAAGCTCGCCTTTTTCAGGAAACTCGGTTATTAAAAACATATAACAAAAACAAAATGAGCCTTGCAAAAGCAGCAAACGCCGCCGGATGCAGGGCTCTTTTTTGATATCCCGCTGTTTGCACTTTCCGGATCTGCCGTTTCCATCGCACCTGACCGCTTCATTCAGAAGGTTCACGGAAAGTCCGTACTGCTGCCGCAGAGAAGAGACCTACCGCAAGCGCGAAGGCTGTCACTTTGACCCATGAGAACGTTATTTTTCCGGTTCTGTTAAAGAACAGGAAAGTGATCGCAAAAAAGATGAACAGGAATGTAGTCAGCAGGATGCTGCTTTTCCTCGGATACCGGAGCGTACCGCGCAGTGAAAGCAGGAAAATCGTCAGCACGGTAAAGGAAGCACAGACGATTCTTGTCATGTCGACTGCAAACAGGTGGTACGCGAGCATCGTAGTCAGAACCGTCAGGCCGGCAATGACCGTCAGGTGAGGCATGATCACATACCATTTTGAGAAAGGCGGATGCCCCTTTTTCACCTGATAACGATGCACCAGATGTATGATCAGGCAGCCGAGCAGGAACAGGATCAGGCCGACCACTACATTGAACACTATACGATAGACCCGCCGCATACTCATGAAATAATGCCGGGTAGCCTGAAGCTCATCATTCATCACCGTAGTCGGGGAATAATCATAATCACTGGACTGCAAAAGAGTATAACGACCCGACCGTTTTTCCGGCAGCGGCGGAATCTCTTTGCCCGGTGATACAGTGAACTCATAACTGCCCGCGCTCATTATCGCGAGATTGAACTTTCCGGCTTCAGTGGTCAGTTTTTCAGGAGATATGATCAGATCATAGAACGTAACCGTGCGCCGGCTGTCTGCATCGATCCTCACAACGTATTCCGCATTATTCGGAAGACTGATGACCGTTATATTTTCATTCCGCATCATAAAAACGCCCGGGTCGGGAGCAGCTTCTGCGGATTCTTCTGCGGAAACTTCCTCCGCGGAATCTTCTTCCGCAGGGTGAGAGAGTGTTCCGTATTTATCAATTTTTGTGACCGCACTGCCGTCCTTCAGAACAGTCACATCGACTGCGCCGATCACGGACAGCCTTCTCGAAATATGGGAGCCGGCAAGGATATTCTGCGGATCCTCCTCCGAAAAAAGCCATCTGACATAGGTCACCGGGAGGTGTTCGAGCGCAAGGTTAGCCGCAAGCGTCGCATCCGAATCCCAGCTGCCGTCTTCGATCTGCCTCTGATCAACACGCAGATGCTGTCCTATGATGAAACCAATGTAGTCTGTAAAAATATCGATCTTTGCCCGATCCTGGGCATTGTCCGGCTTGAGGTCCTCAAATGCGGTCGTCAGTAAGTCAAGAATATGGGCGTCGCTTTGATTGGTGACGGCTTCCGTCAGCAGATTCTGCAGTTTTTTACCGTAAGAACCGCTGTCCGGGAAGAATTCCCCTAAGCTCTCCAGCAAAAGGCGAAGCTGATAGTTGACCTCCGGATTGTTTCGAAATCCTTTTTTGTCAAGTCTGTCTCCGACTTCCTTTGCGCAAAGAGCATACCTGTTATAATCTGCTTCCGCTTCCCGGGCCGGTGTGTAGAGGTCGGTTCCGTATCTTTCGTAGCCCCAGGACTGAAGAGGTACCGAAGGCACCGGATCATACTGACCGCAGATGTTGTAGATGCCTTTATATCGCACAGGCTGCAGGGTCGTCCTGGGAACGCCGAAGAGGTAGGCATACACATCATCGAATTCACCGCTCTCGATCATATCGGCGGCCATTATGTTGCCGACCGCTGACGCACGTGAAAAGCCGCTGATCCAAAGCTTTTTCTTCCCTTCGATTCCGTTATCCTTCAGATATCCGGTGAGGTGGTCTTCAAATAAGCCGGCCGCCTGAGAGAAGCCTTCGTGTCTTTCTCCGCTGCCGACCTTGAAGTTGCTCGCCCATTCGTTGCCATAGCCCTGTCCGCAGGCAGCCGCAGCGATCACCGTGCAGTCACCGATGCGCTTGCGTCCGATCACACCGGAT
Organism: uncultured Lachnospiraceae bacterium; assembly: GCA_902785635.1. Lineage (GTDB taxonomy): Bacteria > Bacillota > Clostridia > Lachnospirales > Lachnospiraceae > Merdiplasma. Next base: position 11,766 of record CACZZH010000029.1, on the reverse strand, counting down.
AAGGAATCTTCGAGAGGAGGCTTGTCATAACCGAAACTGTAGATATCGGTGAACCCTGCCTCCCGGAGATAAGTCTCATACTGAGGGCTCACAGCCCCGGCTTCGCTTCGGAAAGCAGAGAGCGTCAGCCCCATTGATCCCCTGGCCATAGTGATACTGAACTCTTCCGCGGGAAGAGCGAAGAATTCATCCGAGTACGGAAAATCCCACTCGATCTTTTCTCCGGTAACATCCGGGAAAGGCAGGTGTATCTGCTTTACTTCGTCCAGCTGTTTCTCATCGGCGAATGTGACCGGTACAGCCCCGGCCCCGGACGCTTCCTGCGCAAACGCGGACATTGTTATGGAGGCATGGATCAGAGTGATCACCACAAAAGCGATGATCATGTATTGATTTTTATTTATGCCGGAGCTGTTTTTCATACCAGGATACCACTCCTTTCGGCTCATACCAGCGGCGATGCAAGGCTCATACCAGCGGTGATGCAAGCTCATACCAGGGGCGATATAAGACGGAGAAGCATGTGTCCCAGACGCATGATCGCTCCGCGGCCGTTTGTGTAATAATCCGTGACTTCATTGCACTGCTTGAATGTTTCTTCAAAGTCGTGCTTTGTATCCAGCACCGCCTGGCAGTCCGCGTACAGACAGCCGTTCTCAAAGTGGTGGTAAAGGCTCCTGTAATCCAGATTGATCGTTCCGCAGGTAGCCATGAGGTCGTCCGCAACAGACATTTTTGCGTGGCAGAAACCGGGTGTGAATTCAAAGATCCGCACACCGTTCCGGGCAAGACCGTTGTAATAGGAACGGGTCAGTTTGTAGACCAGCTTTTTATCCGGGATACCGGGGGTGATGATTCGTACATCCACACCGCGTTTGGCCGCCAGTGAAAACGCGTGACACATTTCATCGGTGATGATGAGATACGGAGTAATGAACCAGGCATATTTCTGTGCGGCTTCCGCTATGCTGATATAGACATCCTCACCTGTATGATTATTGTCCAATGGGGAATCCGCGTAAGGCTGGACAAATCCGGACTGATCGAAGGAAAACGCTTCCGTACTTACAACATACCTTATGTCCGGTATCATTCCTTTCTCCATCTTCAGGTAGTAGCCTTCGCTTTTACCGGTCAGGCGGTCTCTTTCCTTTTCCGCTTTCTGTACCTTGTCTTTGCTGACCACTTTGCTCTTGTTATCCAGCAGTTTCGCCGCATTGCTGAACGCGAGATACTTTGTAAAATCGAGATCATCCTTATCCATAGCGGAAATGGCATTCCACATTTCAAGGAACATCACAGTCAGGCTCTGCACGGCATCTCCTTCAAGCCGGACACCTGTATCTTTCCAGAAGCCGTACGGTTCTGTGATGTGAAAGTATTCGTCCGCAAGATTATATCCCCCTGTGTAACCGATCCTGCCGTCGATCACGGTGATCTTGCGGTGATCCCGGTTGTTGAGAAACACATTCAGTCCGGGCCGGAACGGGTTGAACACGCGGCACTGGATGCCGAAGCTTTCCGTTCGTTTGATAAAGTCCGTATCGATAAATCCGAGGCTTCCCATGTCATCGTAGAAAACACGGACTTCCACACCGGCTTTTGCCCGCTCCGCCAGGACGTCCCGGATCGCATGCCAGCTCTGTGAATCCTCGATCGCGTGATATTCCATGAAAATGAATTTCTCTGCCTTTGCAAGATCCCTTTTCTGGGCTTCGATCCCCTTCACAGCGTCATCAAAATACTGGACACTGGTGTTCTGATAGGCCGGAAAACCGGCCTGCTTCCGGATGTACTCCACAATGCCTCCGAGCCGAAGGTCTCTTGCCTGTGCATTTCTGGCCTCTTCCTCACCTGTCGGAAGAATGGGGAACAGGATCTTGTCAATATCCTCAAATCTTTTGCGCATTTTAAAACTCTGCGCATTCGAACCTATGAACACGTACAGCAGCGTCCCGAAGAGCGGAAGTGCCATGATCACGATCATCCACGTCATGCGGATGGACGAAGTCCTGGGACTGGAGTAAATGCCCAGTACCAGGAATAATCCGAGGATGTGGATGAAGATATAGATCCAGGGGGCTTTCGATCCGGCAAAAAGAATCAGGACAAAAAGTGCCAGTATTGCGATCACTATGGATAAGATGACCAGAACCATGCGCAGTACGCCGTTTTTGACGGCTTCTTTTTTTTCATATGTCATTTTCATAATCTTGATCCTGCCTGTGTCTGTGAAAGGTTGATGCAGCAAAACCTGCCATAATGAACAAGTGATAACGGGATTATCGTTAATTAATGTTATCAGAAAGAAAGGGACTTTTCAATTATTATTCAAGGTCAGGACAGAATAACCACTATTCGTCAGACAGCTTTGCAAAAGAAGTGAAAATATCCCGGCAATAGTGTATAGTAGGATCAAAGACAGTAAAATCAAAGACGAACTCTTTCAATGAGAGGAAGGGATGAATGTAATGTCTCCTGGTAAGAAAAAACAGATACTTACTTATATCAGCAGACACTTTGGAAAAGATCCGCTGGATTTTCCGGAATCATCCCGCTGCCGGGAACGCCTGGATCAGATCCGTATCCTGTATGATACCTTTTATGCATCGGATGAAGGAAATGTATATGCTGTTGATGATGTGACCTGGACAGATCTGGAGATGGACGAAGTCTTTCTGCGGATCAATCAGACCGGGAGCTACATCGGTGAACAGGTCCTGTATCAGACCCTGCGCGGCGGAAATGAAGCCTTCTTCCGGGAGAACGATTCGATGATGCGGCTGCTTGCGGAGAATGAAGGAATCCGGCAGGAGCTTTCCCTCCGGCTGTATCCGATCGGAAAGAGGCAGGCAAGCTACTATCTGCCGCAGTTTTTTGAAAATGCCGGTCTGCTGCGTCCGGGACACAGCTGGGTCTTTCGTCTGCTGCAGGCCATTCTTGCTCTGGCGGTCCTGGGAGCTTTCATTTTCAGGTCGACATCCTTCTATACAGCACTCGCTTGCAGCGCGATCGTCAATTTCATCGTATATATACGGATGAAGATGAAATATGATGTTCTGCTGTCCTCTTTCTCGGGAATCGGACAGGTGCTCGAACTGGTTGAATGGAGCATTCACCAGAAGAAGATCCCGCTGCCGGTGAGCAGCCGCCTGAAGGAAGATGCCGGCAGACTGAAGAAGATACGGAAGAAAATAGGAGTCCTTGTCTATACAAAACAGGCCGGTGTCACCGGAGATGTGACGGGACTGCTGTTCGATTATATTTTGGGGATGACTCTGATCGATGTGGCGCGGATCGACGGAATTCTGCGGGAGATCGATGAAAACCGGGAAGCCGTTCTGGAAGCATTTACTTTTGCAGGGAAGCTGGATGCGGCTCTGAGCATCCTCTCTTTCCGGGAAAGTCTGCCGCACTGGAGCGTGCCGGAATTTACGAAAGACGGAGAGATCGCTGCGCAGGAGATGTATCACCCGCTCATAAAAGAGCCGGTAAGCAACGACTTTACATTGCAGGACCGTGCTATCCTGACCGGAGCAAATGCCTCCGGAAAATCGACGTTCATGAAGAGCCTGGCTGTAAGTGTCATCCTGGCCCAGACGATCGATACCGCCTGCAGTGCCCGATTCTCACTGCCGGCCATGAAGGTCATGACATCCATGGCGATCCGCGACGATGTTGTATCCGGAGAAAGCTATTACGTGCGGGAAGTACGTTATTTAAAACGGATGCTGGATGAGATCTCCAGGGGAACGATGACGCTGTGCGTGATCGATGAGATCCTGAAGGGAACCAATCAGGCGGAACGTCTGGCCGCATCCGAAGCCGTGCTGAAATACCTGACACAGTTTCCGGGATACTGCATCATAGCGACCCATGACATGGAGCTTGTGGAAAGGCTCAGAGATCTGTACCGATCCTATTATTTTGAGAGCCATATCACGGAGAACAATGTCACGTTTGATTATAAGATCCATCCCGGTCAGGGAGGGGAGAGCAACGCATTGGCTCTGCTGCGGGCCTTCGGGTTCCCGGATGAGATCATTCGGGAAGCCTTTTATCAAACAGAAAGAGAAAGAGTGTCTGATATGTCCTGATCACTTTTTTCAAAGTGTTCATTAAGTCGGGAGGGGTATAGCATCCCTCCTTTTTTTGTGTTATTGTCCCGTCGTTGGAAAACAAACGAATTGAATTTCAGGTCCAGACCTGAAGGAAGGTATGAAATACATGAGAAAAGAATATCCGCTTACCGCGGCACAGAATATGCACTATCAATGGATCAGGGAATATAAAACACAGCAGGTCTCCGGCGTCAGCAGTGTTGCAGCGCTGAGATCACCGCTTGATTTCGGACTGCTGAAGAAATGCATTCAGCTTGAAATTGAAAGATACGGCTGCCTGCGTCTTCGCTTTACAAAGCCGGACGAAAACGGGGATATCAGACAGTACATTGTAAGCAAAGATCCGAGAGACATTCCGATGAAGGATCTTTCCGGTATGACCATGAAGGAAGCCGACGATCTGATGCAGAGCTGGGCTTATGAGACCCTGGACGGGAATGACCGGCCGATGTTTGACATATATATGATGAAGCTTCCGGAGGGATACAACGGTTTCTTCATCCATATGGATCACAGACTGATCGATTCCTGCGGCCTGGTGGTAATGGTAAATGATCTGATGCAGCTTTACACGCATTACCGTTTCGGATCGGAATATCCGAAGGATCTTGCCGATTTCGAGAAAGTTCTGGAATCCGATCTGAAAAAGGCCGGAAACGAGAAACGCTTCGCAAAGGATAAGAAGTTCTGGGATGATCAGCTGGATGCGCTCGGCGAGCCGTTGTACTCCGATATTCAGGGACCTTCCGTTCTGGAAGCGGCAAGGAAAAAGCACGGGGATCCGCAGCTGCGGGCCGCGGACATTGAAAGAAAACAGCTTTTTGTGGCTGTGAAAGATTACGTCCTGGAACCGGCGCCGACAAAAGGTCTGATCGATTTCTGCATGAACCATCAGCTGTCTATGACCAACCTTCTGCTTCTCGGAATTCGGACGTATCTGTCCAAGGTGAATGACGGTCAGGAGGATATCACGATCGAGAATTTCATTTCCCGCCGTTCCACCCATGATGAGTGGACTTCCGGCGGAAGCAGAACGATCATGTTCCCGTGCCGTACGGTGATCGCTCCGGAGACCTCCTTTATGGAGGCTGCGTATGAGATCCAGAACGTACAGAACCGGATCTACATGCACAGCAATTATGATCCGGCACTGATCCGGGAGAAAATGAAACGCCGCTATCACACGCCGGAGGATACTGTCTATGAGAGCTGCTACCTGACATACCAGCCGATGCCTGTGAAAATGGATAATCCCTTCCTGAAGGATATCCCGATGCACAACAAATGGTTCGCGAACGGAGCAGCCACAAAGAAAATGTACCTGACCGTGTCCCATACCGAAAACGGCGGAATGAATTTCTCCTATCATTATCAGACGGCTGCCCTCACGGAGAAGGATATGGAGCTTCTGTACTACTACATGATGCGGATCCTTTTCACCGGGATCTCAAATCCGGACATGAGTATCGGCGAGATCATGGAGACCGTGTAAAAAATAAAAAAGAGGAAAGAAAAATGGATAATACAGTTGAATTTAAAAATATCGTTGCACAGTACACTGAGATCGCAGCAGAGGATATGACCGATGACATGCGGTTCCGCGAGGACCTTGGATTTTCTTCCCTAGATTTCATGTCCTTCCTGGGAGAACTGGAAGATACATTTGACGTAGAGCTTGAACAGGAAGATGCTCTTCAGGTCCGTACGCTCGGGGAAGCACTGGAGATGCTGGACAGAATGACGGAGGAATAAAACATGAAGACGATCGGAGAACTTTTGAACTTTGCTTTGAAGTCGTATGCCGATCTGCCTGCAATGCGCTGGCTGGAGAAGAAAGAGATCAGGGAACGAAGCTACAGAGAACTGGGGGAGGATATTTCCGCGGTTCGAAACGGTCTCGCAGAGGGCGGGTTCCACAGGGATCATATTGCCCTGATCGGAACATCCTCCGTTGAATGGGTGACCGCATATTTTGCCGCAGCAACGGGAGAAAACGCAGCAGTGCCTCTGGATGCCGGACTGCCGGCGGAGGATCTTCTTGAACTGTTGAACCGTGCACATGCGAAAGCCCTGTTTTTAAGTCCGAAAAATAAAAACCTGGCACAACAGGTGCGGGCGAACTGTCCTGAGGTCCGGAAGATCTGGCTTCTCTCGGAAAAAAAAGAGGACGGTCTGGAGACGATCGGGGACCTGAAGGCAGCAGGTGCAGGTAAAGAGAAAGAATTTCATTGCATGCCCGGGGATATAGCTACCATTATTTTCACTTCCGGGACCACCGGAAAGAGCAAGGGCGTAATGTTGACGCAGGAGAATATTGCGCAGAACGTGGAATCGGTACAGTATGAAAAAGAACCCGGATGTGTGATGCTGAGCGTGCTTCCGGTCCACCATGCGTTCTGTTTGGTGATGGACTGGATGAAAGGGTTTTCCCTCGGCGCTGTTGTCTGCATCAATGATTCCTTCATGCACATGGTACGAAACATGAGCATCTTTAAGCCGGAAGTAATGCTGATGGTTCCTCTGATGATCGAAATGATTCACAAGAGACTCAGCGCAGCGGATCCTGCGATCCCGAAGAAAATGCTTGCGGAAAAGGTGTTTGGAGGAAACTTAAAGATCATCTTCACCGGCGGTGCACATCTCGATCCTTACTATATCGACCGGTTTGCGGAATACGGCGTGGAAGTCCTTGAAGGATATGGAATGTCGGAGTGTTCTCCTGTGATCAGCAGCAATACGCCTGACCATCATAAGAGAGGCTCCATCGGCAGACCGCTTCCGAACGCGCAGATCCGAATTGAAAACGGTGAGATCCAGGTCCGCAGCACCAGCGTGATGAAGGGTTATCTCGATATGCCGGAGGAGACGGAAGAGACCCTAAAGGACGGCTGGCTTCATACCGGTGACAAGGGATATCTTGACGAGGACGGTTTCTTATTTATCAACGGACGTGTGAAAAACCTGATCATTCTATCAAACGGCGAGAATATTTCTCCGGAGGAGATCGAGAACAGACTTGCACTGAATCCGCTGGTCGGAGAAGTGGTGATCACCGGGGAGAATAACGGACTGACCGCCCGAATCTATGCGGACCAGGACGTGATCCGGGTAAAGGAGCTTTCCGGGGATGCTCTCAGGGAAGGCCTTCAGGATGTCCTTGATACCTATAACAGGTCACAGCCCACCTACCGTCAGATCACGGGCCTTGTGGTAAGAAAAAATCCGTTCATCCGGAACGCAACGGGCAAGATCATAAGAACCGAAGCGGAAGTGGACGAGTAAAAAGCATCACCGGACAGCTGTATTCAGATACGGCAGGATTCCGGAAACAAAGATCTGAGCAAGAATATCGGCAATATCTTCAGCGGGGGACGCAAAGTCCTCCGCTATCCATTTATGCAGGACACCGAGGGTACTGCCGATGGCAGCGGCTACATAGTAGGAAAAGGATACCTGACCTTTTTTACCGGGGGCGGCCGAGACATTCGAGATATCGGTCACGTACCGGTGAAACATCATGAGGGCCTTCTCGAAAAAGGCATCTCCCCTTGGGGTCTGCAGCAGGCTGGCAAGAAAAGGATTTTTTCTTGTATAGTTGCATATCGCCAGATAATAAGAGCGGCATATATCCTTGTCATTCTTCGCATGGAATCTTTCCATCAGCCTGAAGATGTCGTTGATGGTCTTGTCCTCCGCGGCGATCACCAGAGAAGGAATATTTTCATAGTGATTATAGAAGGTGCTGCGCACGATCCCTGCTTTCTTGACGACATCAGAGACGGTGATCCTGTCCACACTCTTTTCTTTCAGCAAAAGGAAAAAGGCGTCATAAATGGCGTCCTCCGCTGTGCTGTATCTTTCGTCCGCTTCATTCATTTTACTGTCCCTCCGCGAAATACCTTTTGACCTCAACATCAATATATCATAGGATCTATATTTAGAAAACAGTCCAAAGTGATTCACCAGGTGATATTCCTTTGAAGTGACTTTTCCGGAAGCTGCAGTTATAATGGAGCCATGGGGACAGGTCCGGCGGCTCCATTTCCCCGTGGCCCGAACGCAGGAGTATGAATGAATTTCAGATTGAAGGAGATAAGAAAATGAACAAATGGGCAAGAGCTTTGTACCAGCCGAACCTTCCGCTTAAGGAGGGAACCTATGTAACTGCCGGAAAGGACCATATCTCTCTTTCGAGGAAGGCAGCCTCCGAAGGCATGGTGCTTCTGAAAAACGAGAATGTGCTTCCCCTTGCACCCGGCAGCCGTATTGCCTGTTTCGGAAAAGGCATGTGGGATATGGTAAAGGGAGGCGGAGGCAGCGGCGATGTACACGCCCCTTATTTAACGACCCTGGCGGAGGGCCTTCCGGCAGCGGGAGCTGTTCCGTTTGAGCCGCTCCTTTCCTATTATGAGGAGGATGTGAAACGGCAGTACAGCCAGGGGGCAGCGCCGGGCATGACGGTGGAACCGGCCGTGCCGGAGGAGCTTCTTAAGGAAGCCTCTGCCTGGACCGATACCGCACTGATCGCTATCAGCCGGTTTTCCGGGGAAGGCTGGGAGCGCCAGGGAGGTGAGTTTGAAGATCCGGAAACTCATCCCTGGAAGGACGAGGTCTCCATGCCTGTGCGTGCGGCCCGCATCTATCCCGACGGTGATTTCTATCTCACAAAGCAGGAAAAGGAGATGCTTGCCTGCGTGTGCAGCCATTTCGCAAAAGTAGTGGCGGTGCTGAACACCGGCGGCGTGATCGATACCTCCTGGATCCGGGACAATGACCGGATCAGCGGCTGCCTTCTCATGTGGCAGGCGGGCATGGAAGGCGGAAGCGCAGCGGCAGATATCCTTTTCGGCAAAGTGAATCCCTCCGGCAGACTGCCGGATACCTTCGCGGCTGCCCTGGAGGATTATCCCTCCACGAAGGACTTCCACGTATCCCCATGGTATGTGGACTACTCGGAGGATATCTACGTGGGATACCGCTATTTCGAGACTCTGCCGGGAGCGGCGCAGAAAGTGGTATATCCTTTTGGCTTTGGCCTTTCCTACACGGTATTTGAGACGGCATTTCTGGGGGCTGAGGAGCAGGAGGATACTGTCCGTTTTGATCTGGAGGTGACCAACAAAGGGCAGAAAGCCGGAAAAGAAGTGACCGCCATTTACTTTAAAGCACCGCAGGGAAAACTCGGGAAACCGGCAAGAGCCCTGGGAGCATTTGCCAAGACCGGCTTGCTGGAGCCCGGACAGAGTGAGAAACTGACGCTGACCATTGCAAAAACGCAGATGGCCTCCTTTGATGATCTGGGAAGGATCGCCCTGTATGCAAATGTGCTGGAGGCAGGGAGTTATCATTTCTTCCTGGGAGCCAATGTGCGTGAAGCCGTGGAGATTCCCTTTACGTTCCGGGTGCAGGAAGATACGGTAACGCAGCAGCTTTCCGGCCTGCTCAGGCCGAACGCCCTGAAACAGCGGCTGCGCAGCGACGGGGCATATGAAGAGCTGCCCATCGGACTTGTACCGGATCTGAATGCCTGTGCCTTTGAGAAGATGACGCCGGGGTCGGAGGAAGGTCTGTTCCCGGAACAGCCGGGGAGAGAGCGTTACATGCGGATGAATCCTTTTAAGGAAGGCGTACGCCCGCTGCTGGATGCGGCAGAGGGCAGAATGTCCCTGGATGATTTCATGGAACAGCTGGATGACCCGGATCTGATTCATCTTCTGGGCGGCACACCCAATACCGGAGTGGCCAACACCTGTGGTTTCGGAGGTCTGCCGGAATATGGGATTCCGGCTGTGATGACGGCAGACGGTCCTGCCGGCGTGCGCATCGATCCCGAATGCGGTGTGTACACGACCGCCTGGCCCTGCGCCACACTGCTGGCATCCACCTGGGACACCTCCCTGATGGCTGAAGTGGGCAGAGCCGCCGGAGAGGAAGTGAAAGAGAACAATCTGCAGATCTGGCTGGCCCCGGCCATGAACATTCACCGCAACCCCATGTGTGGGAGAAACTTTGAATATTTTTCCGAGGATCCGCTGCTGACCGGAAAGATGGCGGCGGCAGAGGTGAAGGGCATTCAGTCCAACGGAATCTCCGCCTGCATCAAGCACTTTGCGGCAAACAATAAAGAGACGAACCGGAAGCACAGTGACTCCCGTGTATCCCTGCGTGCGCTGCGGGAGATCTATCTGAAAGGGTTCGAGATCGCAGTGAAGGAAGCCGACCCATGGACCCTCATGAGTTCTTACAATGCGATCAACGGCCAGCGTGCTTCCGAGAGCAGAGACCTTCTGGAAGGCATTCTCCGGGAAGAGTGGGGCTTTACCGGTGCCGTGACCACCGACTGGTGGACCAGGGGAGAACATTACAAGGAGATCCTGGCAGGGAACGATGTGAAGATGGCCTGCGGTTTTCCGGAGCGGGTGCGCAAAGCCATGGAGCTTGGAGAATTGACCCGTGAAGATCTGAAGCACTGCGCAAAGCATGTGCTGGAACTGATCTGCAGGCTGGACTAAAAACCTGTCCCCGTGGCTCAGCTGTTCTGCAGCTCTGCCACGGTATCCTTAACGAATTTGATAAGCTTATTGACTCCGGGAGAAGGCTGCCTGCCTCTTTTCAGCAGGAAGCCCTTCTGGAAGACAATGGGCTGCTCCAGCGGCCGGAGTACCAGATCTATTTCGGGAATATTTACTTTTGTATTATCCATTGTTGTGAATGAGATGCCGTAGCCCTGCTGCACCAGCTGTACGGCGACTCCCATCTGGTTGACACTGATGATCTTCGGCCGGATCTTTGCTTTCTCACAGCTTTCTTCTATTTTTCGGCGGATCAGTGAGCCGCGCTGGAATGTAAGGAGGGTCTGGTCCCCTAGCATTTCGAAGGAGATGGAAGGGTGCTGTACGAGCGGATGGGAATGGTGCAGCATGACCCATACCGATGATTCCATGACCGGGATATAGGAGAAGGCTGTCAGATCCTGATTATCCGGCAGGTTGACCATTGCCAGATCCACTTCTTCCGAGAGCAGTCTTGTCATCGTGCTCTGGATGGTAGCATCCTGAACAACGACATTATAGATCGGATACTGTCTGTGAAAATCCGTATAGATCTTTGGAAGAATATAATCATTCGCTGTAATGCTGGGCCAGATCAGCATCAGGGAATGTTTTTTTCTTTCGCTCATTTCCGCGATATCTTCCTCTGCCTCCCGGACACATTCAAGAATCTTATATACATGCCACATAAAGCGTTCGCCTTCGAATGTAAAGCGGAGGGGCTGGCGGGACCGGTCGATCAGAGACACCCCCAGCTCCTTTTCAAGTGCATGGATCGCGTTTGACAGAGAGGGCTGTGAAATAAACAGTTCTTCCGCGGCTTTGGTGTAGCTCTTCAGTCTGTAGATCGCTTCCAGATATCTCAGTTTTTTCAGATCCATTTCTTTCTCCTTATAGCTTTAAACTATAACATCAAGCTTAAACGGTATTGGACGGTTCACTCCTGAATGATTATATTATAAACAGAAAATATAAACAACGGATAATTCCGGAAGGGAGTTACTATTCACAGTTTTTTAAGCTTGAACCGCGTCTTACATAACCATGTATTTTTCATCTGAAAACCTCGATTTTCCTTGAAAAATCAAGGTTTT
>CACZZH010000028.1 GCA_902785635.1 uncultured Lachnospiraceae bacterium | reverse complement strand
GATCAGAACGCTTCTTCACTGGAACCTGATGTGGGTGATGCTTGCTGCTTTTGGCGTGTACATCGCAGTAAAGTTCGTGCTTTTGATTATGAAAGAATGATAAGGAGGGACAGGAAAAATGGCAATCTTCAAAGAAAAAATACAGAACCAGTACTTCAGGATACCGGTAGAGTATGTTCGCAATAAAGGATTCACGCTAAAAGAAATAGGGCTGCTGGCATTGCTTTGCTCACTTCCGGAAACATGGAAGTTCAGTCTGGAGGGATTGACAAGAATAGTGAATGAAGGCATCGACTCCATAAGGGCTACTTATAAAAAGCTGAACAGAAAAGGGTTTGTCAATGCACCGAGGGTACGCGGACCGGATGGCAAGTTTGCATGCAGCGACCTGTTTATGCACATAAGTCCGGAAGCGGAGAATGATCCACATACGGAAAATCCACGTACGGAAACCCCGATGACGGACAAGTCACCTGTGGATAAACCTTCTCCGGGAAGACCGCGTGCGGAATATCGAAGAGAATCTAAGAGTAAAGAATCTATTATCAAAGAATCTAAAAACAATAGATTTATGAATCGAGGATATAACGGCTCCCAGCGGGGAAGAAAGAACTCGTTCAACAATTTTCCGCAGAGAGATTATGATTGGGATACTCTGGAAAGAGATCTTCTTCGCTCACAGAGTATGACAGGGGGTGACGACGTATGCGTGAATTGAATGAGAAGGTTCCGATCCACCAGAAGATAGCGCTCACGATCAAAGAGGCGGCAGAGTACAGCAATATCGGGATCAACAAGATCGATCAAATGCTGCGCACACCGAATTGTCCGTTCGTTCTGTTCGTTGGTACAAAGAAGCTGGTGAAGCGGAAAGAGTTTGAAGAGTTCATACGTTCACAGATCGAGATATGAATGAAGTCAAAAATGAAATTTCATAAAATGGTGGAGAAACGAGAGCCAATGTGATAAAGTTATCTTTGTCACATCAGGCTCTTTTTTCGATAAGAGAAAGGAGCAGACAGATGGGTAAAAACCTGAAGGGAAAAGAATGCGGCAAAGGAATTTGCCAGAGAAAGGACGGATTATATTCTGCAAGGTTCCTGGACAGGTTCGGGAACCGGAAGGTCAGATACTTTGGCTCAGTGGTCGAGGCAAAGAACTGGCTGGAGGATGCCAGGTACGAAGATAAACACGCAGACACCGTGATGATTTCGGATACGGAGATGACGGTTGAGGACTGGTTCAATTTCTGGATTGGCAATATCGTCTCTGATCTGGCACCGAATACGATACGCAATTACAGGGAGAGGTATGAGCACAATATCCGGCCGGTGATCGGAAAGCTGAAGATCACGGATGTGAAGCCCATGCACTGCAAGCTGGTTTTCAACCGTATGAATGAGACTTATGCCGGCGGTACGATCCGGCAGACGTACATTACGATGGGAACGATGTTTCGCGCAGCTGTGGACAATGATATCCTTACCAGACATCCGATGGATGGAGTAAAATACACCAAGCCAATGAAAGCGGCAGATGATATCAAATATTTCACGGTGGATGAGCAGAAAGCCTTTCTGGAGACGGCAAAAAACTCTCACAACTATCATCAATTTGCGTTGATCCTGGAGACAGGGCTGCGTGTGGGAGAAGTGATCGGACTTACCTGGGACTGCATTGACTGGGAGAAACGTACGCTGACGGTGAATAAAACGCTGGAATTCCGCCACAAGCAGAAGGAATGGCGTGCAGGTCCGCCGAAAACGCCACACAGTTATAGGACAATTCCTCTCACGGACAGAGCGGTAGTACTGCTCCGGGAAGTGGAGGCAATGAAGGAGACACGTAAAGAATCTCCGGTGCTGGATACGGTGCTCGAGTATTTGGATCGGCGTTCCGGAAAGGTTCTCCAGCTGAAGCTCCGCGATCTGGTCTTTATCAACTACAGGACCGGGAAGCCGATCAAGAACAGCTCCTATGACACACATTTGTACAAGCTGTGTGATAAGGCCGGAGTCAAGCGGGTATGCGTTCATGCCCTGCGGCATACATATGCCACAAGAGCCATTGAGAGCGGCATGCAGCCAAAGATCCTGCAGAAGCTGCTCGGACATGCGAGCATCAAGACCACAATGGACAGGTATGTACATGTGACTGATGAGTCCATGGAAGATGCAGTCAGATGCTTTGAGAAGAGACAGAAGGAAAACATGGAGTTGTCGGATCGGTCTGGTACAGAAATTGGTACAGAATTGGTACAGTAAGCGTACAGACTGAGGCTGAAAACCCTTGTAGATAAAGGAAACTTAAGGAGATAGATGTAAAAATGAAATTAGGTATCGTTGGCCTTCCAAATGTGGGAAAGAGCACTTTATTTAACTCGCTGACCAAAGGCGGCGCGGAATCCGCCAATTATCCGTTCTGTACGATCGATCCGAATGTGGGGATCGTACCGGTACCGGACGGCAGGCTGAAGCTGCTTGGTGATTTTTATCATTCAAAGAAAGTGACACCTGCAGTGGTGGAGTTCGTGGATATAGCAGGGCTGGTGAAAGGCGCCTCGAAGGGTGAGGGCCTGGGCAATCAGTTCCTTGCGAACATCCGGGAATGTGATGCGATCGTTCATGTGGTGCGCTGTTTTGAGGACGGCAATGTGATCCATGTGGACGGCAGTGTGGATCCGCTGCGTGATATTGAGACGATCGATCTGGAACTGATCTTTGCGGATCTGGAGGTGCTGGAGCGCAGGATGGCCAGAACGACCCGCAGCGCCAAAGTGGGTGATAAAGCGGCGGCTAAGGAAAAGGTCATGCTGGAGCGCCTGAAGCAGCATCTGGAGGACGGAAAAGACGCAATTACCTTCGAGCTGCTGGATGAGGATGAAGAGAAGAGTTTTGCGGAGATCAGTCTTCTTACCGCAAAACCGGTGATCTATGCGGCGAATGTCGGAGAGGATGATCTGGCGGATGACGGGCAGAGCAATGCACATGTGCAGGCTGTCCGGGAGTATGCGGCGAAGAACGGTTCGGAAGTATTTGTGATCTGTGCCCAGATCGAGGCGGAGATGGCAGAACTCGATGATGACGAGAAGCAGGAATTCCTTGAGGATCTGGGAATCACGGAGTCGGGTCTGGATAAGCTGATTCAGGCAAGTTACCGTACGCTCGGACTGATGAGTTTCCTGACCTCGGGAGAGGATGAGACCCGTGCCTGGACCATCAAGATCGGTACAAAGGCACCTCAGGCTGCAGGAAAGATCCATACGGATTTCGAGAGAGGCTTTATCAAAGCGGAGGTCGTCAATTATCAGGACCTGCTGGATGCCGGTTCTTACGCCGGAGCCAGAGAAAAAGGTCTGATCCGTGTGGAAGGAAAAGAATATGTGGTTCAGGACGGCGATGTGATCCTGTTCCGGTTCAACGTATAAAAAGGCAGGGTACATTTGGAGATGATCAGATTTCCCCATCTGGGGATAGAACTTGCACATGTAGGGCGATCGTTCTCCGTGTTCGGCTTTGAGATCGCCTATTATGGTGTCGTGATCGCTCTGGCAATGGTCGCAGGGATCGCAGTCGCCTCATGGGTGGCAAAAAAGACAGGGCAGGATCCGGACCGGTACTGGACGTTCGCATTCATTGCGATCGTCTGTTCGGTGTTGGGAGCCCGTCTCTATTATGTGGCATTTTCCTGGGATTACTACGGAGCGCATCCCATGGAGATCTTAAACCTGCGGGGCGGCGGACTTGCGATCTACGGCGGCGTGATCGCCGGAGTCCTTACCGGAATCATATTTGCCAGGGTATGCCGGATGCCGGTCTTTTTACTGCTGGATACGGCCTGTACCGGGCTGATCACCGGACAGATCATCGGACGCTGGGGTAATTTTTTCAACCGGGAGGCATTCGGGGAATACACAGACAGTCTTCTGGCAATGGCACTTCCAGCGGATGCAGTCAATGCTTCCGACATCACAATGAAAATGAAGGAGCACATGACACAGATCGGCGGGGTGTCCTTCATCCAGGTGCATCCCACGTTCCTTTATGAATCTTTATGGAACCTGGGCGTACTTGCGGTGCTTCTGCTGGTAACTCTGAAAGTGAAGAAAAGATTTCCGGGTCAGGTGTTTTTCCTGTATCTGCTGGGGTACGCTCTCGGAAGATTATGGATCGAAGGTCTGCGTACGGATCAGCTTCTGGTCCCGGGGACAGAGCTGGCAGTGTCCCAGGTTCTTTCCGCTGTTCTGGCAGCCGGTGCGCTGTGTGCATTGCTGGCCGGATACCGCGCAGGTCGCCGTAAGACGACCGGATGATAATATGGCAGGACCTGGTCAAAGGTCCTGCGAGATGAAAAAAACAGATGCAGTTACAGACATAAACAGTCAGGAGAAGTCAGAATATGGCAGTAAGCGATATCGGAATCGATCTGGGAACATCCAGCATCCTTGTATATGTGAAAGGAAAAGGCGTGGTTCTGAAGGAGCCGTCGATCGTTGCGTTCGACCGGGATGAGAACCGGGTCAAGGCGATCGGGGAGGAGGCCAGACTGATGCTTGGCAGGACGCCAGGCAATATCACGGCAGTGCGTCCGATCCGCAGAGGCGTGATTTCGGATTATCTCGTGGCGGAACAGATGCTTCGTCATTTTATTCAGAAAGCGACGGGACGGCTGTCGTTCCGTAAGCCCAGAGTGAGCATCTGCGTTCCATACCGGATCACGGAAGTGGAGCGCCGGGCAGCATGCGATGCAGCGTATCAGGCCGGTGCCCGGGAGGTGTTTCTTGTGGATGAGCCGATCGCGGCGGCGATCGGTGCCGGACTGGATATTTCCAGACCGAACGGAAACATGGTGGTGGACATCGGGGGCGGCATCACCAGTGTATCGATTCTGTCCATTGACGGAATCGTAGTGAGCCATACGATCGATCTCGGAGGAGACGACTTCGATGAAGCGATCGTGCGTTATGTGAAAAATCATTATGGACTGATGATCGGGGAGCAGGCAGCGGAAGAGATCAAGATCACGATCGGGACGGCGTTCGAGAAACCGGATAAGGTAACGATGGATGTGAACGGCCGTGATCTGGTGACCGGTCTGCCCAAGACGGTAAAGGTCTCTTCGGAAGATACACGGGAGGCACTGAAGGAAGAGATCTCGCGGCTGGTGGAAGCTGTACACAGCGTTCTGGAACGCACGCCGCCGGAGCTGGCAGCGGACGTGGTGGACCGCGGTATTATTCTGGTGGGCGGCGGAGCCCTGCTGGGAGGTCTGGAGGATCTGCTTGAGGCAAAGACGGGCGTGAACGTGATCGCAGCCCAGGATCCAATGCTTGCCGTGGCAACAGGAACCGGTCTGTACTCCCAGATCATTGAGCGGGGGAACTTCCTGCCTGAAGAAGAGGAGTAACGGACTGCATATACAGCTCTTCAAAGATGCACATGGATTTACAGGAGATATTTACAGTAGTTATTTGCTGTATATTGCTGCAGGACGGATCGGAGTTTCTTCCGTAAAGTCCTGCAGCTGTAAGTGATAAGTAATATTAAGATGGAACGGGAGGATTTTTTGACAGAAACGGCCCGGAAAACGAGTGTGTGCGGCTATGTGGAACACATCGTTTATCGAAATGAAGAGAACGGATATACCGTTCTGCATCTGGCTGCGGACGGGGATGAGATAACCTGCGTCGGCAGCCTTCCTTTTTTAAGTGAAGGAGAACTGATCGAGGCATCCGGCTTTTATACGGTCCATGCTTCCTATGGTGAACAGTTCCAGATCGAGAGCTATCAGGTAAAGATGCCGGATGATGAGGTCGCGATCGAACGTTACCTTGGTTCCGGTGCGATCAAAGGAGTCGGCAGTGCGCTGGCAGCCCGGATCGTCCGCCGCTTCGGGAAAGATTCGCTGCGGATCATCGAGCAGGAGCCGGAGCAGCTTGCAGCGATCAAGGGAATCAGTGAGCGCAAGGCGAGGGAGATCGCTGCCCAGGTGGAAGAAAAGAAGGACATGCGGGAAGCAATGATGTTTCTTGCGGATTATGGGATCTCCACAGCTCTTGCGGTCCGAATTTTCAATATCTATGGGAATGAGATCTACCGTGTGATCCAGGAAAACCCGTACCGTATGGCGGATGATGTGAGCGGAGTGGGTTTCCGGACTGCAGATGAGATCGCACGAAGGGCAGGAATCCGTGCGGATTCGGATTTCCGTATCCGCAGTGGCATGCTTTATGTGCTGGGGCAGGCAGAAGGGGAAGGACATATTTATCTTCCGAAGGAACTGCTGATCAGCAGAGCCGTACAGCTGCTGGGAGTGACTGCCGACGGAATGGAAGATCAGCTGATGAATCTGGTCATGGACCATCGGGTAGTCGTGAAAAGGCTGCCGGCGAGGGAAGGCAGGCTTAGATCTCCTTCTGCCGGACCGCCGGATTTCGCGCTGGAAGCGGAATGGTGGACGGATGATCAGACGGATCGGCCGGAAAGCATGGATCGACCGGGAAGCACGGATCCGATGAATCTGACAGATCCGGGGGATTCCCGGCCTGAGATGATCGATGCCGTGTATCTGACAGCTATGTATCATATAGAGCGTAATACTGCGAGGATGCTCCATGATCTGAATATTTCCGCCTCGATCGATGAGGAAGCAGTGCTGGAACAGATTCGGAGGATCGAGAAGCGGACAAAGGTCACCCTGGCGGAGCATCAGCGTGAAGCGGTGCTGGAGACGGTACGCAGCGGACTGGTGGTTCTGACCGGAGGTCCGGGAACGGGAAAGACGACTACGATCAATACGATGATCTCATTCTTTGAAGAGGAAGGATTGAAGATCGCACTGGCAGCACCGACCGGCCGCGCTGCAAAGCGCATGACGGCAGCCACCGGACACGAGGCGAAGACCATACACCGCCTTCTGGAGGTGAGCGGCGGTCCGGATGGAGGAAATGCTGCCTTTGGAAAGGATGCTTCCGATCCTCTGGAGGCAGACGTGATCATTGTGGATGAAATGTCCATGGTGGATGCGTTCCTGATGTATGCTCTGCTGAACGCTGTCACAGTCGGGACCAGGCTGGTCATGGTGGGAGATGTGAATCAGCTTCCTTCTGTCGGACCTGGCTGCATCCTGAAGGATATCATTGAAGCCGGTTTCTGCAAAGTCGTGTGCCTTACACAGATCTTCCGGCAGTCCCGGGAAAGCGACATCGTGATGAATGCACACCGGATCCATGTGGGAGAGCATCCGGTGCTGGATAACAAAAGCCGGGATTTCTTTTTCCTGAAGCGGCAGGATGCGAATATGATCATCAGCAATACGATTCAGCTGGTATCCCAGAAACTTCCGGGATATGTGCATGCAGCGGCAAACGAGATTCAGGTGCTTACGCCGACACGCAAGGGACTGCTGGGCGTGGAACGGCTTAACCGGATCCTGCAGCAGTATCTCAACCCTCCGGCAGGGAACAAGCGGGAATACACAAAGGGAGAGATCCTGTTCCGCGAAGGCGATAAGGTCATGCAGATCAAGAACAACTACCAGATCGTATGGGAAGTCCGCGGACGTTACGGCTATGTGGCAGAGAGCGGAACGGGTGTATTCAACGGCGATATGGGAGTGATCCGGGAGATCAACGAAAGTCTCCAGCAGATCACTGTGGAATTCGATGATCACCGGTATGTGGATTATCCTTTTGGGGAGCTGGAGGAACTGGAGCATGCGTATGCGGTGACGATCCACAAATCGCAGGGCAGCGAGTATCCGGCAGTGGTGATCCCGCTGCTGCCCGGACCGAGAATGCTGATGAACCGGAATCTCATCTATACTGCGATCACCCGGGCGAAGAGCTGCGTGACGATCGTGGGTGACCCGGAAGTGTTCGGACAGATGATCGACAATACCCGCCAGCAAAGGAGATATACGAGTCTGAGATACTGGATCTGCAATCCGGGTATCGGGTGATGGACTGACATAACGGACACTATTCGGAGAGAGCCCTGTGTCAGAAAATGAGAACAGGAAAAGGAACAGAGAAATTATATACAGTAAAGAAAACATCGGTATTTGTGGCGGAAAAGCTGACAGATCTGCTTTATCCTCCCAGATGTCCTGTATGTGCCGCATTGCTGCCGCCTCTGCCGGATCTTCGATCAGAATGTGCATGGAACGACCTGGTATGCGGGAACTGCGCAATGGATCTTCCCTGGCTGCGGGAGCCGCTCTGTAAAAAATGCGGCAGGCCTCTGGAGGAGAGTAGAACAGAAGAGGAATTCTGTGCGGAATGTACATCCCGAAAGCGTCTTTACAGGGAAGGGAAAGGGATATTTGCCTATCGCGGGCAGCTGCGGGAAAGTGTTCTTTCGATGAAGTTTCAGAATAAAAGGGAATGGCTCGACTTTTTCTCTGCGGCTATGGCACAGAGTGCAGACCGTTACCTGAAACGCACCGGAGTACGTACGATCATTCCCGTACCTTCCAGCAGAGCAAAAAAACGGCGAAGAGGCTATGACCAGAGCGTACTTCTTGCCAGAAAGCTTTCGGTCAGGACGAAAATACCGGTGTGTGAAGGCAATCTGATACGGATACGGGATACACAGGCTCAGAGCGGGCTGGGAATGCGGCAGCGCAGGGAAAACCTGAAGGATGCGTTTGTCCTGAAGGATTCCGGGATCGTATCAGAACCGGTACTGTTAACGGATGACATTTTTACGACCGGCAGTACGCTGGAGGAATGCTGCGGTGCCCTGCGGCGCGCGGGAATCACGCAGATCTGCTTTCTTGTTTTATGTATGGCGTAGCTTGAACCGATACAGGCAGCAGCACAGAATGCAGGTATCTGCTTAACATATGAGTAAATTGGGAACGGGTAGTTCAGTGAAGAAGCAGGAAGGAGAAGCTATGGAAAACAGGCCATCCGGAAGACAGAAGCACGTAACAGAGGGCGGGAAGGGCGTCCAGAAACAGGGACAGGGTCTTGGAGGCGGTCCGGTCGGCAGAGCCGACGGCTATGCCGGCAGAAAAGCACAGAATCAGGCTTCGGGTGCCGGCAGAGGAAGCGCCGGCGGTCCGGGCGGAGTGGGAAGTCCCGGAGGCGGAATGAACAGAGGCGGATCCGGGGGCAGAAGCCCGCTCGGCATCATTATTCTTCTTGCCATCGTACTGCTGGGAGGCGGAGGCGGTATCTCTGCCCTGCTTGGCGGAGGCGGAAGCAGTGACAGTTCATCCTCCTCCACGACCTACACTTATAATACGACCGGGAGCGGAACTTCTTCTTCCGGAAGCAGTCATGGCAGTTCCGGTCAGACCTATTCCGGAAACGGATATGGCAGTTCCGGCAGCTCGGGAACCACTTCCTCCGGAAACGGATCTTCTTCGGATTATACCTACGGTTATAATTTCGGGGATCTGTTTGCGGGAAACTATCAGAGCGGCGGCTATACCTATGAGGATTACACCCAGGGCACCGGGGGAAGTACTTCGTCCGGCACCGGGTCGGCAGGAAGCGCTTCATCAGGCAGCGCATACCAGGGGAGTTCTTCATCAGGTCGGATCCTCGGGTTTCGGCGGATTTGATTTATCAGGACTGGAGAGTCTGTTTGGCGGCGGCGTGAGTTCCTCCGCGATCGGAACCAACGGCAGCTGGACGAATGCTGCTAATGTGGGTGTGCTCAATACCAGCGTAGCTCCGGGTGCAAGAGAAAAGTTTACAAAGCTTAAAGGAAATGGCAAAGATACGGTCACGCTCATGATCTACATGTGCGGCACAGACCTGGAATCCGGCAGCGGGATGGCGACCTCGGATCTGGTGGAGATGACAAAAGCTTCTCTTTCGGATAAGGTGAACATTCTGGTCTACACCGGCGGCTGCAGCAGATGGCAGAACCAGGTGATCAGCTCTAAGACGAACCAGATCTATCAGATAAAGGGCGGCGGACTGGAACGGCTTGTGAGTGATGACGGGGACCGTGTGATGACGGATCCGGATACACTGACCCGCTTTATCAAGTGGTGTACGAAATATTATCCGGCGACCCGCAATCAGCTGATCTTCTGGGATCACGGCGGCGGAAGCGCCAGCGGATACGGGTATGACCAGAAGCACAGCCGGCAGGGTTCCATGAGCCTTTCCTCCATCCGCAGGGCGATCGCGGATGCCGGTGTGAAATTTGATTTCATCGGGTTCGATGCATGTCTGATGGCAACAGCAGAGAATGCGCTTGGATTGGCGGATTATGCGGATTATCTGATCGCGTCGGAAGAGACAGAACCCGGAATTGGCTGGTATTATACCAATTGGCTGTCACAGCTTTCCCAGAATACCTCAGCATCTACTCTGTCCATCGGGCAGAAGATCATAGATGATTTCACAGCTATGTGTGCACAGCAGTGCCGCGGCCAGTCTACGACGCTGTCTCTTGTGGATCTGGCAGAGCTTCAGACTACTCTCCCCGGAACGTTCAGTGCCTTCTCACAGGACACCGGAGAGATGATCGAAGAGGAATCCTACAACAAGATCGCCACTGCAAGGAGTCAGACCCGTGAATTCGCCAAATCAAACGGGATCAATCAGGTGGACCTGACCGATCTGGCTTACCGGGTAGGAACTGCGGAGGGCAATGCGCTGGCAGAAGCCCTGATCAGCGCGGTAAAATACAATCAGACCAGCAGGGATATGGCGAATTCTTTTGGCCTGAGCATTTATTTCCCGAATAAGAATATTTCAAAAGTGAGCTCTATGGCCCAGACCTATCAGGAAGTCGGACTGGATCCGGAATGTATCGTGAAGTTCGCTACGATTCAGGCATCCGGACAGGCTGTGACCGGCGGCAGCCACAGCGCATTTGATTCTCTGAGCGGAAATGCTTCTTATGAGAGCTCTTTGGGCGGCCTTATCAATTCACTGTTCGGAGGAAGTTATTCCGGCAGCACCGGCTCTTATGGAAGCGGATCTTACAGCTCAGGCAGCGGTGCAGGCTCTTACGGAAGCAGTTACGGATCCTCTTACGGAAACGGCTATGGTTCCTCCTATGGGAACAGCTACGGCTCCTCCTATGGCTCCTCCTACGGAGGATCTTACGAAGATTATGACAGCAGTTCCATGCTGGATATCATGAACCTGCTTTTCGGAGGAAGATCTCTCAGGAACGGAACAGAAACAGTGGATATGAGCTTTGTCTCTCAGAGCGGTCTTTCCGAGGAGAGGATTCTCTCGATACTGGAACAGAATCAGTTTGATACAAGTGCTCTTCACTGGACTGACAATTCTGTAAATCACACCATGCATCTGAGTCCGGAGCAGTGGCAGCAGGTGCAGCGTCTGCAGCTGAATATGTTCTACGATGACGGAGAGGGCTACATTGATCTGGGTCTGGATGATACCTGTTCCTTCACGCCCGAAGGAGACCTGGTAGGAGAGACCGACCGGACATGGCTTTCCATCAACGGACAGCCTGTGGCGTATTATAATATCGGAACTTTCAGTGATGGGGACAGCTACACGACTCTGGGAAGAGTGCCGTGTATCCTGAACGGAGAGACGGTCAATCTGATGATCGTATTTGATGATGAACATCCCGAAGGCTTTGTTGCGGGAGCAAGAGCGGACTATCGTGAGGGAGAGACAGATACCCTGGCCAAGTCGATGACAGGACTGAAGGACGGAGACGAGATCCGGTTCCTCTGCGACTATTATTCTTATGACGAGGTATTTCAGGATTATTATCAGCTGGGAAGTGCGATGATCGTCAATGGGGAGCCGCAGATCAGCAACACCGATGTCGGAGAAGGCGGAGCCATGATCACATACTGCTTCACGGATCTTTACGGACAGGAGTACTGGACACCGGCGATTCTGCAGTGACAGTTTTTGTTGTTGCCGCCAACTCATCCAGGCGGGCCATGGAATCTGTCCCCGTGGCCCGTTCGGGCTTCCGATGGGCTATTCGAGCAGAGAAATCTGCTTGATATGGTGCTTGTGGTTGTCCCTTCCGGGCTTTGGTGGGCTATTCGAACAGAGAAATCTGCTTGATATGGTGTTTGTGGCTGTCCCTTCCGGGCTTTGATGGGCTATTCGAACAGAGAAGTCCGCTTGATATAGTGTTTGTGGTTGTCCGTTCCGGGCTGCGATGGGCTATTCGAACAGAGAAGTTCGCTTGATATGGTGTTTGTGGTTGTCCGTTCCGGGCTGCGATGGGCTATTCGAACAGAGAAGTCCGCTTGATATAGTGTTTGTGGTTGTCCGTTCCGAGCTTTGATGGGCTATTCGAACAGAGAAATCCGCTTGATATGATGTTTGTGGTTGTCCGTTCCACCAGGAGGCATGAGTCACGACTCCGGAAAAAGACCTCGAACAGTTGATTATATAGGTAAAATCCAGAAGATCAACTGCAAAAACAGGGGCAACCCCAGGATACGAGGCGTAATCCTGATGATTACGCGGCTAATCATGGCGCTGCAGCCAGGCTCCCCGAGCCTGGCTTCGACCCCTGTTTTTTTGTTGTCTCATTAAGAGATTTTGTGGACTGCAAGATACGACCGGCTGAGGGATCCTGCCCCGTCGGCCGCTCTTACTACTTTGCACCTCACATTTTCCGCAGATTCAACAGCAAATGGGAACAGTTTCCATGGTCCGCTCATTTTGGCGCGCATGCCGTCCGCTTGAGTGAGATCGCGAATGCGGAAAACATATGTTTTCAACGGCACCGGGTCAGATTCTATTTCAGAAGTCCCTGTACAAGAATTCGGATTCCGATGGCGATCAGTATCAGCCCGCCGGCGATCTGTGCACGGCTCCGGAAACGGGTCCCGAAGATGGCTCCTACCCGGATACCTGCAGCACTGATCAGGAAAGTGGTGCATCCGATCAGTGCTGCCGCCGGTATGATCTGTACATGGAGCAAAGCGAAGGATGCACCTACGGCAAGCGCGTCGATGCTGGTGGCGATGGCAAGGAGCAGCATCTCCTTCGGTGCCATGGAAGCATCTGCGTTTTCTTCTTCACCGGCTTCACGGATCATATTGATGCCGATCAGAGCCAGGATCGCAAAGGCGATCCAGTTACTGTAGTTCTGGACGAAGGATGAGAAGATCCTTCCGGTATAAAACCCAAGGACCGGCATCAGTGCCTGAAAACCGCCAAACCATACTCCGGCTGTGAGCATATGCTTCGGCCGGATGTTTTGAAGAGAAAGACCTTTGCAGATGGAGACTGCAAATGCATCCATTGCCAGGCCGACTGCGATGAGCAGCAATTCCGCGAAACTCATAGGAATAAACCTTTCTGAAATACCGGATCGTGTCTGCAGGAATCTGTCTGTTTCCGGATCTTTGCTTTCCGGATCTTTGCTTTCCGGATCTTTTACTTTTCAGATCTTTTACTTTCCGGATCTTTTACTTTCCGGTTCTTCACTTGTCAGATCTTTACTTTAATACCATTTACATGTATTTCGTCAGTGATGGGAATGACCAGACACGGTCGTCCGTCGATCACTTTTTTCTCAACCAGATCGGAACGGTCGGGGCTGACCCGGATCTCCACATCCGGCGTGGAAACCTGATATCTGGATTCGGAAGCGATATTTGCGGCTGCAAAAGTAGCACAGCTGCTGCCGGTTTTTTCCTCATAACAGGTTCCGAAATCCTCCAGCTGTTCCGGGGCAACTCCGGAGGCACCCAGAAGATTTTTGACTTCGCCCTGGCTCAGGATCACCGGATCAGGGCTTTCTTTCGCAGCCTGTGTCAGTTCATGCAGCTGGTCATGCAGATTCCGCACGGTTTCGTAATCACATTCATCACCGAGCGTTTCTTCGATGATCTCCGTGAAGACTTCTTTCTGGCTGGGAGCGGAAAGCGGGAGCGGGCAGCCCAGGATACTGTCCGTCAGTTCCGAATGCATTTCTTTTGCGTTCTTTACATAATACAGTATGCTGTAGATGTCGCTGCTGCGGTCATTGAAGGCAGGAAACAGAATGCCGACTGCGGGAGGATCAACGATCCAGTCGCGTTCCCGGTTCCGGAAACATCCTTCTGCTGCGTCGTAGGACAGGGCAGGCTTTGCCAGGTTCACCGGGCAGATGCAGGAATGGATATAGTGATATACCTCATCGGAAGCGTCATCCATGTCCAGGTTGTCGCTGGCTCTCCCCGGGATGTCGTAGCTTGCGTTTACGAGCAGGATCAGGTAATTTTCCGCATAGTCAAATGAAGAGATCACACTGTCGTAGTACCGGTTCAGAAGCATATCATCTTCCAGTGAGCTGTCGCGCAGCGCCAGCAGAAATTCCTGAGGAGTAAAAGCCTGCTCCGGCAGAGTCGGTGTTTCTTCCTCCGGAGCAGGTGACCTGTCGGAACCTGTATCCGTGACAGAAGTTGATTCTGCATTCGAAGCCGCATCTGACACTGCATCCAGTAAAGAACCGGATGTGGTCCGAAGAACAGCCTCTTCCGACATCAGGGGAAATTCCAGCGTATGCAGCGTTTTTCCTATAGTACCGGAGAGCGCTTTTCGCAGCAGCTCAAAGTATTTATACATTTCTTCTTCCGGAAGAGGAAGAAAAGCCTGGGAGAACGATGCCAGCTTTTCTTTTTCTGCATTCACATAACATCCGCAGATACGCGTGATCGCACAGTGTTTAGGGGTATATTGCTTTTTGATCTCGGATATTTCCTTTTTATTCATAGTTGTATGTTTATACTCCTTCCCGGCCGTTTTCCGGCTCTGAGCCCATGCAGCCGAACTGACTGCGTCCGTTTGCAAGGCGTTCCCATAGTATACCACAAATTCTATACTTGTGAACCATTTTCTCCGATGGTATAATATTGTGTCTAAGTATATCGAAAAGGGGTGGATTCTGCCTTTTCGAAGGAAATGAAGGAAAGGAGTGCCGGACGGTAGATGCCGGCATGGAATACAGTTATGAGATTATCTGCTTTGCTTGAAAGGCTGGAATATACGATCCTGCAGGGGCCTTCGGATCCCGAGATCACCGGAATTGAAAATGACAGCCGGAAAATAAAGGAAGGAGAGCTGTTCTTCTGTATCCGCGGCGCGGTGGTCGACGGCCATAAATACGCTGCAGATGTGGCGGCGAAAGGTGCCGGTGCCATCGTTGTGGAAGAGAGCGTAGAAGTTCCGGATACAGTTACAGTGGTAAAGGTGGACAGCAGCCGGTATGCAATGGCGCTGATCGCGGCAGCCTGGTACGGGTATCCGGGAGAAAAGCTGAAGGTGATCGGCATCACCGGCACAAAGGGAAAAACCACCACCACATATATGGTCCGTTCCATTCTGGAAGGTGCGGGATATCATGTCGGCCTGATCGGTACGATCGAGAGTATTACCGGCAGACGTGTGATCCCCTCTGCAAATACAACACCGGAGTCCGTAACGATCCAGGAATATTTTGCGGAAATGCTGGATGCGGGAATGGATACCTGTGTGATGGAGGTCTCCTCGCAGGCGCTGATGCTGGACCGTACGGCGGGGATTCCGTTTGAGATCGGTATTTTCACGAATATAGAGCCGGATCATATCGGTCCTGCAGAGCATGAGAGCTTTGAGGATTATCTGGACTGCAAGAGAAGACTGTTCCGCCAGTGCCGTCTGGGAATTTTCAATGCGGATGACCCACATCTGGAGGAGATGCTGAAGGGGCACACCTGTGAAGTGGAAACATACGGTATGGGTGAGAATGCCGATCTTCGGGCTGTGAATCCGCATCTGACCAGCGGCCCCGGTTATCTGGGCATCGCCTATCATGTGGCAGGAAAGATGGAACTGGATGTGGAGATCGATATTCCGGGAATGTTCAGTGTATACAATTCTCTGGCAGCGATCGCCGTGTGCAGGCATTTTAAGATCGAAAAGGACAACATTCTCACAGCGCTTCACGCAGCGAAAGTGAAGGGCCGTGTGGAAATGATAAAGGTTTCGGACCAGTTCACGCTGATGATCGATTATGCCCATAATGCCATGGCACTGGAAAGTCTGCTGACGACACTGAAGGAATATCATCCTCACCGGCTGGTATGCCTGTTCGGCTGCGGCGGAAACCGTTCGAAGCTGCGCCGGTTCGAAATGGGAGAAGTGTCCGGAAAGCTGGCGGATCTTACGATCATCACCTCCGACAATCCTCGTTTCGAGGAGCCGGACGCCATCATTGACGATATTATTACAGGAATTTCAAAAACAGAAGGGAAATATGTTCGTATTCCGGACCGGAAGGATGCGATCCGCTATGCGATCCGGAACGGTGAGCCGGGGGATATCGTGATCCTTGCCGGCAAAGGGCACGAGGATTATCAGGAGATCTGCGGAAAGAAATACCCGATGGATGAACGGGTGCTGATCCGTGAGATTCTTGAAGAAGAATAAAGAAAAAAGGGGTCCATGCAGGAAAAGTACGCAAGAATCGTTGTTGATATAACCAGTGAGGACCTTGACCGGACCTTTGAATACAGGATACCGCAGCAGCTCTGGCAGCAGGTCGGTGCAGGAAGCGTAGTGGAGGTCCCTTTCGGCAGGGCAAACCGTGTGCTGCGCGGATATGTGATCTCCGTCAGCGAGCGGGCACAGTTTGCGCCGGAAAAGATAAAGGACATTCAGCGGGTGATCACCGACGGGCTGGATGAGGAAGCCCGTCTGGTATCGCTGGCGGCGAAGATCCGCACAAGATACGGATCTACAATGGCGCAGGCCCTGCGGACGGTCTTTCCGATCCGCAGAAGGGTAAAGACCAGACAGCAGCAGTATCTGAAAAGAAAGATCTCTGCGCAGGAGGCGCAGGATAAGCTTGCGCTCTATCAGAAAAAGCACCAGACGGCAAGGGCGAGGCTTATGGAAGCGCTGATGGAAGAGCCGGTGCTGCCGCTGGAGCTCGCCAGGGAGAAGCTGAAGGCAGGACCGGCCGTGGTCAGGGCACTGGAGGAGCAGGGTGTGGTGGAGATCATCCGGGAATCTGCCTGGCGCAATCCCACTGTGTCATCATTGCCCTCTTTGGAGAAGGGAAAGCTGAACCTTACCTCCCGCCAACAGGAGATCACCCGGAGCATCTGCCGGGAAATGGATCTTCTGTGGGAAGGAAGACAGATCAGCGGCCGGTACCTGATCCACGGCGTTACCGGAAGCGGAAAGACGGCTGTGTATATGGAACTGATCGCACATGCACAGCAGCAGGGAAAAACAGCGATCATGCTGATCCCGGAGATCTCCCTGACCTGGCAGACAGTAATGCGTTTCCGCCGCCGTTTTGGAGAAAGAGTTTCCTTTATCCACTCCAGGCTTTCGGAGGGCGAGCGGTTCGATCAATATGAAAGGGCGAGAAGAGGCGAGATCGATATTATGATCGGTCCGCGTTCCGCATTGTTCGTACCTTTTTCAAACCTGGGCATCATCGTGATCGATGAAGAACAGGAAGGTGCTTATCAGAGTGAGAGCGTTCCGCGCTATCATGCGCGTGAAGTCGCCCGGATGCGGGCAGGCATGGAGCATGCAGCGCTGGTGCTGGGATCTGCGACCCCTTCCCTGTCAGCATATTATGAAGCGCGTCAGGGAGAATATACACTGCTGGAACTGCCTGAAAGGATCAACGGAGAAGGACTTCCGAGGGCAAGGATCGTGGATATGCGGGAGGAGCTTGCTCACGGCAACCGCTCGATTCTCAGCCGCATGCTGCAGGAAGAGATCCGCATCCGCCTGGACCGGCATGAGCAGGTCATGCTGTTTT
Organism: uncultured Lachnospiraceae bacterium; assembly: GCA_902785635.1. GTDB lineage: Bacteria > Bacillota > Clostridia > Lachnospirales > Lachnospiraceae > Merdiplasma. The sequence goes on along the minus strand of CACZZH010000028.1, from coordinate 19,335 downwards.
TGAACCGCAGAGGTTATGCGGGCTTCATTTCCTGCCGGTCCTGCGGCCACGTGATCAAATGTCCGCACTGTGATGTGTCTCTCTCACTGCACAGGAACGGAAGAATGGTGTGCCATTACTGCGGATATTCGCAGCCGCAGATCACAAAATGTCCGGTATGCGGATCCGGTTTTCTCCGGTCATTCCGGGCAGGTACACAGCAGATCGAGGAGGAAACGGCAAGGCTTTTTCCGGATGCAGGCATTCTGCGGATGGATCTTGATACGACCTCAAAGAAAGATGCCTATGACCGGCTGCTGTCCTCTTTCGCGGGACACGAAGCGGATATCCTGATCGGTACGCAGATGATCGTTAAGGGACATGATTTTCCGGATGTGACGCTTGTGGGCATCCTGGCAGCGGATCTGTCGCTGCATGTTCCGGATTACCGGGCAGGCGAGCGTACTTTCCAGCTGATCACGCAGGCGGCAGGAAGGGCCGGCCGGGCCAGGCTGCCGGGAGAAGTGATCGTACAGACCTATTCACCGGGGCATTACGCCATCGTGTGTGCGGCTTCTCAGGACTATCACCGCTTTTATGAAGAAGAAATGTCATACCGCCTGATCGGCGGTTATCCGCCGGCAGGCCATCTGATCGCGGTGCACCTGAGCTGCGCGGATGAAAAACAGCTGGAAATGGCAGCGGAGTATCTGGGGAAATATGCACGCCTTGTTTTGCAGCGCCTGACCGGGAAAAGGCCGGAAGCAAATAAAGAGGCCGGGGCAGACGCATCGGCAGAAACAGGGAGACCGGAAAAGGCAGAACCAGGAAAACCGGAAACAGGAGAAAACGTTGAGCAGGAAGAGGGCACCGTGGTGCTTGGCCCGGCGGATGAAGCTGTTTCAAAGATTCAGGATCAGTTCCGGAAGGTCCTCTATCTGAAGGGGCCGGACCGGGAACTGCTGGAGCGCATCCGGGAACACCTCGATGTATATATTGCAGTAAATTCAGGTTACCGCACGGTAACAGTCATATATGAATAAGAAATAGTTACAGATAATGGAGGAAACAATACATGGCACTTCGACAGATCCGAACACTGGGAGATCCTGTACTGGAAAAGAAATGCAGAGAAGTTAAGGAGATGACTCCGCGGCTCAAAGAACTTGTGGATGATATGCTGGAAACGATGTACCAGGCAGAAGGAGTGGGACTCGCAGCACCCCAGGTCGGTGTGCTCAGGCGGATCGTTGTGATCGATGTCGGGGAAGGTCCGATCGTGATGGTAAATCCGCAGATCGTGGAGCAGTCGGGAGAGCAGTGCGGGCAGGAGGGCTGCCTGAGCGTCCCCGGACAGGCAGGAGAGGTGACCCGCCCGAACTATGTGAAGGCCCAGGCTCTGGATGTAAACATGCAGCCCTTTGAGGTGGAAGGGACCGAACTTCTTGCCCGGGCAATCTGCCATGAGCTGGATCATCTTGAAGGAATCATGTATGTGACCAAAGTGAACGGCGATCTATATAATGTGGAAGATGCGCCTGAAGAGGAAGAGGAAACAGAAACAGAAGCAGAAAAAGAGGAGAATTGACTTGAAGAATATCGTATTTATGGGAACACCTGACTTTGCGGTAGGGACATTGGAGGCGCTTCTTGCTTCAGAATATACGGTTTCGGCTGTGTTCACGCAGCCGGACAAACCTAAGGGGAGAAAAGGAGAGCTTACCCCTTCTCCTGTCAAGCAGTGCGCAATTGCGCACGGGATCCCTGTGTATCAGCCAAAGCGCATACGCGATCCGGAAAATATGGTCTTTTTGCGGAATCTGGAACCGGATGTGATCGTTGTGGTCGCTTTCGGACAGATCATTCCGAAAGAGATTCTGGAACTGCCGCCCTGCGGATGCATCAATGTGCATGGCTCCCTGCTCCCGAAATACCGGGGCGCAGCACCCATTCAGTGGTCCATTATCGACGGAGAGACACATACAGGCGTCACGACCATGTATATGGATGAGGGAGTGGATACGGGCGATATTCTTCTCCAGGAGGCTACGCCCATCTCTCCGGAGGAGACAGGCGGAAGCCTGTTTAAACGCCTGAGCGCGATGGGAGCACAGCTTCTGATCCGTACCCTGCATGGACTGGAGGACCAGAGTATTACGCCGATTCATCAACCGGCAGAAAGTCCGACTCCCTACGCAGGCATGCTGACCAGAAAGGACGGAGAGATCGACTGGAGTAAAGACGCGGCGTCCATAGACTGCAGGATCCGGGGGCTTCTGCCCTGGCCGGGCGCATATACATTGCTGGACGGAAAGCAGCTGAAGATCTGGAGCGTTGGTGTCAGTGCGGATGCACAGGATGATCCCTCAATGGAAGCAGGGATGCCCGGCACTGTTGTCGCGGCAGATGATACCGGTTTGCTGGTAAAGACCGGCAAAGGATCTATCCGGATACGGGAGATGCAGCTGGAAGGAAAGAAGAGGATGACTGCGGATGCGTTTTTACGGGGATGCAGGATCACTCCCGGAACGCGGCTGGGACAGTAAAAGAAATTCAAATGGCCTGCAGTGCGGAAACCTGAGAAATGATCCTTCCGGAAATGAGATGAGGAGGCGGATCCATGAATATAATTCTGGCAAATGCATATTATTATGGCGGCAGAGGACTGTTCCGTTCAGGACTGATGTTTGACTGGACATACCTTCTGGCCCTTGCAGGGCTGGCACTGACCATGCTCGCATCCGCCAGGGTAAAAAGTACTTTCAGCAAATATAATCAGGTGCGCTCTGTTACAGGACTTACCGGTATGGAAGCTGCTGAACAGGTGCTGCACAGCTTTGGAATCTATAATGTATCCATTGAACATGTTTCGGGAAGCCTGACGGATCATTATGATCCGGGAAGCAAGACGCTGCGCCTTTCGGACAGTACCTGGCGGTCTCCGTCTGTTGCGGCGATCAGTGTGGCTGCTCATGAATGCGGGCATGCTGCGCAGGACCGGGACGGTTACGGTCCGCTGGTACTGCGCAGCACACTGGTGCCTGCTGCAAATATCGGATCTTCACTGGCATGGCCTGTATTTATTGCCGGTCTGATCTTTTCGATCAGGATCCTTACCACGGTGGGTATCGTTCTGTTCTGTCTGGCAGTCGTTTTCCAGCTGATCACGCTGCCGGTTGAGTTTGATGCCTCTGCCAGAGCACTGCGGGCTCTGGAGAGCAATCGCATCCTGCCGGAGGATGAACTTCGCGGCGGGAAAGAAGTGCTGCGCGCAGCAGCGCTCACCTATGTGGCGGCACTGGCGTCGTCGCTTCTGCAGCTCCTGCGTCTGATCCTTCTCAGCCAGAGACGCAGCCGCCGCTGATCTTCGCCGGCAGCAGACCAGTTTTCAACAGATAAAAGGGAGAGATCCAAGTGAGCAGTGTTGTTAATCTGAGAGAGGTCATCCTTGGCGTTCTGATGGAGATAACCGAGGAAGGCGCTTACAGTCATGTGGTTCTGCGTGATGTGCTGGATAAATACCAGTACCTTCCGAAACGTGAAAGGGCATTTATCACCCGTGTTACGGAGGGAACGCTGGAGAATATGCTTTTGCTGGACTTTGTGATCGAATCCTTTTCCAAAGTGCCGGTCTACAATATGAAGCCCCTGATCCGCAATCTGCTTCGGATCTCGGTATACCAGCTCCGCTATATGGACAGCGTACCGGATTCAGCTGTGTGCAATGAGGCAGTTAAGATCGCTGCCCGGCACGGGTTTTACAATCTGAAAGGATTTGTGAACGGAGTACTGCGGACGGCTGCCCGTGAGATGGACAGTATCGTCTGGCCGGACCGCCGAGAAGATCCTGAAAAGTATCTTTCTGTGACCTATTCCATGCCGGTGTGGATCCTGCGCAAATGGATGGCACAGTTCGGGATAGAGGCTGCAGAAAAGATATGCCGGGGCTTCATGGAGGAAAAAGGGACCTTTGTCCGCTGCGATTTTTCAAAGGCATCCAGGCAGGAGATCATAGAAAGTCTTACAGATCAGGGAATCGAAGTAAAGGAGCATCCTTATCTGGACTATGCGCTGGAGATCAGCAGTTATAACTACCTTCAGGCGGTCAATGCCTTCCGGGAAGGCTGGATCTTTGTTCAGGACGTGAGTTCCATGCTGGTCGGAGAAGCAGCGGCACCAAACTGGGGAGATACATGCATCGATGTATGTGCCGCCCCCGGCGGCAAGAGCATGCATCTTGCGCAGAAGCTTCAGGGATCCGGATATGTCGAAGCCAGAGATATCTCAGAACATAAGGTAAAGCAGATGCAGGAGATGATCGACCGCAGCGGGGCGATCAATATCCGCGCAAGGATCCAGGATGCTACGATCCAGGATGAGGAGAGTATCGGGAAGGCAGATATCGTCCTGGCGGATGTACCGTGCTCCGGACTTGGAGTGATCGGTAAAAAACAGGATATTAAATATAAAATGACGCAGGCGAAGCAGGATGAGATCATCCGGCTTCAGCGAAAGATCCTGCATGTGGTCTCGGATTATGTAAAACCGGGAGGCGTGCTGATCTACAGTACCTGCACGATCGGAGCAGATGAGAACCAGAATAATCTGAAGTGGTTCCTCAATTATTTTCCGTTCCGCCTGGAAAGTATTGATCCGTATATCACACCGCAGCTGCACACAGCTACGACAAAAGGCGGATATATCCAGCTGCTGCCGGGGGTCCATAAATGCGATGGCTTTTTCATTGCCCGGCTCAGACGCATGGAAGAATGACAGAATGCTATACATTACAATGGAGGAAAGATGCCGGATACATCAAAAGATCTGATCGATATTAAATCCATGACGCTGCCGGAGCTGACCGGTTTCGTCACAGAGCTTGGGGAGAAACCGTTCCGGGGCAGGCAGCTCTATGAATGGCTTCATGTCCGGCTGGCTTCTTCTTTCGGGGAGATGACCAACCTGTCTAAGGATCTGCGCTCGAAGCTTTCGCAGGAGGCGCTGCTGGTAAGCGCAAGACCTGCAGAGATTCTCACTTCACAGATCGACGGGACACAGAAGTATCTGTTTTCGCTTCCCGATGGGAATGTGATCGAAAGTGTGCTGATGCGTTATCACCATGGGAACAGCGTGTGTATCTCTTCACAGGTGGGATGCGCGATGGGATGCCGTTTCTGTGCCTCGACGATCGGAGGAAAAGTACGCAGTCTGCGCGCATCGGAAATGCTGGAGCAGATCTACCGGATACAGGCTCTTTCGGGGGAGAGGGTCTCGAACGTCGTGGTGATGGGAACCGGTGAGCCTCTGGATAATTATGATAATCTTATACGCTTTATCCGGCTCCTCACTGATGAAAACGGACTTCATATCAGCCAGAGATCCGTTACGGTATCTACCTGCGGACTCATCGATAAGATCACGCTTCTGGCACAGGAAAAGCTGCAGATCACGCTTGCTCTGTCGCTGCATGCGGTGACCCAGGAAAAACGGGAGAAACTGATGCCCATTGCAAAACGCTACCCGATGGACCGGCTGCTGGAGGCATGCAGGGAGTACTTTCAGGTTACCGGCAGGCGGGTCACACTGGAATACAGTCTGGTGAAGGGAGAAAATGATTCACCGGAGGATGCGGCCATGCTTGGACAGATCGCATCCGGGATGCACTGTCATGTAAACCTGATCCCGGTCAATCCGGTGAAGGAACGTTCCTTCCGCAGACCGGATCATTCCCATGTGGAGGCATTTCGAAACAGGGTCGCCCTGAGCGGAGTGAGTGTTACGGTGCGCCGGGAAATGGGCGCGGATATCAGCGGCGCATGCGGTCAGCTGCGCAGGGGATATCTGGATGAAAAGAAGAAAACAATTGATAATGCCGGTTCCGGTTCTGTGACAGCAGGAGGTGCCGGCAGCAAGGAGATAGATGCATGAGGTCATACTGTCTGACGGATGTCGGAAAGAAACGGAATATGAACCAGGATTTCGTCTATGCATCCGATGAGCAGGTCGGCAATCTGCCGAACCTTCTGATCGTTGCGGACGGAATGGGCGGACATAATGCGGGCGAGTATGCTTCCAGATACGCAGTCGAGGCAATGGTGGACAGCATCAGCAGTTCACAGGAAAAGGAACCGGTCCGGCTTCTGAGTGAAGCGGTAAACGCAGCGAATCAGACTGTAGTGGAGCATTCCCAGGCGGATAAAGCCATGGAAGGAATGGGAACGACTCTTGTGGCTGCGACGGTGATCGATGACTGCCTCTATGTGGTAAATATTGGCGACAGCAGGCTGTATGTGCTGGACGACCGGATGTGGCAGATCACCCGGGATCATTCCCTGGTAGAAGAAATGGTGCGGGCCGGTGAGATCACCCGGGAACAGGCACGGACGCATCCGGAGAAAAATGTGATCACACAGGCGATCGGAATACGAAGGAAGCTGAAGGCGGATTTCTTTGACGTGGCATTGAATCCCGGAGATGTGATCCTGCTCTGTTCGGATGGCCTTACCAATATGATAGAGGATGATCAGATCCTTCAGATCGTCCGGCAGGCTGCTTCGCTGGAAGCAGCGGCGCAGGAACTCGTGGATACGGCAAACCAGAACGGAGGGACCGACAACATCTCCGTGATCCTGGCGAAACCTGACTGGAAGGAGGTGTGATGCATGCTGAAAACAGGAGCATTTCTTCAGAATCGGTATGAGATCATCAGCTGCATCGGCTCCGGAGGGATGGCAGATGTCTATAAGGTCAAGGACCATAAGCTGAACCGGTTCGCGGCCGTGAAGGTGCTGAAACAGGAATTCCGTGATGACAAGAATTTTCTCTCGAAATTCCGGGTGGAGGCACAGTCGGCAGCAGGGCTCTCTCATGCCAATATTGTAAATGTCTATGATGTAGGGGAGGATTCCGGCATCAACTTCATTGTCATGGAGCTGGTGGAAGGGATCACCCTGAAGACCTATATCGGAAAAAAGGGAAGACTTTCGGTCCGGGAGGCAACGAGCATTGCTCTTCAGGTAGCCACCGGGCTGGAGGCCGCCCATAACAACGGGATCATTCACCGGGATGTGAAGCCCCAGAATATTCTGATCTCTGTGGACGGGAAGGCCAAGATCGCGGATTTCGGCATTGCCCGGGCGGCCAGCGCCAACACGATCAATTCCAGTGCAATGGGGTCAGTGCATTACAGTTCCCCGGAACAGTCCAGGGGCGGCTACAGCGATGCAAAGAGCGATATCTACTCCATGGGTATCACGATCTATGAGATGGTGACCGGAAGAGTGCCTTTTGACGGAGACAGTACGGTGGAGATCGCGCTGCGGCACCTGCAGGATGAGATTCCAAGCCCCAGAAAGTATGTGCCGGACCTACCTTTCTCCACAGAGCAGATCATTCTCAAATGCACGCAGAAAAGCCCTGACAGACGTTATCGTGACATGGGAGAACTGATCCGCGATCTGAAAGAGTCGCTGGTCAATCCGAACGGGAACTTTGTGGAAATTCCGATGGTGGATCAAAAGGCGCATACGCATCTCATGACAGAAGATGAAATGCGCCAGATCAAAAACGGATCGCTGCCCGCCTATAACCGGTCGATCAACACGGGTGCTGCAGGCGGTCTCGGGGAAATGGGAAGCGTATCGGGAGACGGCAGGCCTTTCGGCCTGGGCGGCAGCTACTATGACAGCAGCAGCTACCAGAACATCCGGGAGTCGCATGCTGCGGATGAAGAGGAGCTGGAGGATGATTTCCTGGACGATCTGGATGAGGAAGAAGAGGAAGAGATCCGGGAAAACGTTCCTCAGAAGAATGAGCGGAAAAAGAAACGCAGAAGACGGGGCATGAGCATCCGCGTGGAGCGGATCGTGACGGTCGTAAGTATTATCGCGGCAGTCACTGCCGGACTGATCGTTCTGTGGATCGCAGGACGGGCACTGGGACTGTTCGGCGGCGGTTCCGGGGGAACCTCAGAGGATCAGGGAACGGCTCAGGTGAGCACCTCTGCCAGGGATGCAGTTCAAATGGTGGAAGTACCGGATCTTACCGGAAAAGGTGAGGAGGAAGCCCGGAAGGCGCTTAAGGATCTGAACCTGGGTGCCACATATCAGGGAGAGGATTTTTCTGAACTGCCTAAGGGGCAGGTGATCTGGCAGGATGTAAGTGCCGGCAGCAAGGTAGCGGAGAATACCACGATCGGGTACCGGCTGAGCGCGGGCATGCTCGAGATGCTTACGGTTCCGAATCTGGAAGGAAAGAGTGAACGGGAAGCGGAGGAAGCACTGACCAGCATGGGTCTGCTGTTCTATGTGGATACGACCCGGTACAGTGAGTCTGTCGAAGCCGGTTATGTGATCACTTCCAATCCCGGACCGGGATCATCGGTATCCTCCGGCGATACGGTGACGATCTATGTAAGTCAGGGTCAGGACAGTTCTACGGTCACGGTACCGGATGTGACCGGGAAGTACTATTCGGATGCGCAGAAGGCACTCACCGATCTCGGACTCTACTGTTTTATGACGGAAGAGGAAAGTGATACGGTAGAGCCGGGTCTGGTGATCTCCCAGGATATTCCGGCATTCAGTGAGGCAGCGACCGGATCGGCAGTGACGATCATCGTGAGCCGGAAGAAGCAGGAAGATGCTCTGGATGAAGCTGCCGAGGGTACCTGGAAATGCAATGCCCAGCTCGAGGCGCCGGAGGGATATGACGGATCACAGCTGCATGTGCGCATTGTACTTCTTCAGGGGCAGACTACGACGCAGCTGTTTGAAGGGTATACCGTATTTCCCTACTTCCTCAATGTGGAAGGGGTTCCCGGCATGAGTACCGGAATGCTGTATGTATATACGCTGGATGACAATGATCAGGTGACAGGTTCCGTCGCTTATGAGTTGTCATTCAGCCGTGAAGATTGAGCAGAAAGGAAAAAGATCGGATGCAGGAAGGCTCCGAAATGGAAGTACTGGAGGGAGAACGGACAGCGTTCGGAAAGATCATTCGCGGAGTAGGAGGCTTTTACTATGTGGATGTCACCGGTGAAGGGGTGTACGAATGCCGCGCACGGGGGATATTCCGCAAAGAGAAGATCAAGCCGCTGGTGGGAGATAATGTACGGATCTGTATACAGGATGACAGGGACATGGAAGGAAGCGTTGACGAGATCCTTCCCCGGCATTCCCAGCTGATCCGGCCGGCTGCCGCCAATATCGATCAGGTACTGCTGATCATTGCAGCAGCGGATCCGAAGCCGAATTTCAATCTGCTGGACCGTTTTCTGATCTATATGCACCGGCAGGATATTCCGGTCACGATTTTGCTGAACAAGGCAGACCTGGTCGAAAAGAAATGCCTGGAGGAGTATGCCTCCTGGTACAGCAATTCCGGGTCAGACGTACTGTGTGCCAGCATTCTCCGGGGAGACGGCCTGGAGGAAGTACTGAAACGGATGGAAGGAAAGACCACGATGCTGGCAGGTCCTTCGGGTGTGGGAAAGTCTTCACTGACGAACCGGCTGGTGCCGGATGCCGCAATGGAGGTCGGAGAGATCAGCCGGAAGATCCGCCGCGGAAAACAGACGACCCGCCACACACAGATTCACCGGATCGGTGAGAACGCTTTTCTGCTGGATACTCCGGGGTTCAGTTCCCTGTTTCTTCCGGAGATGACACAGGCAGAACTGCAGGAATGCTATCCGGAATTCGCAAGGTATGAAGAGCAGTGCAGATTTCAGGGCTGCGCTCATATCAATGAACCGGAGTGTGCCGTGAAAGAGGCGCTGGAGAAAGGGGAGATCGCCCGGATCCGATATGAGAATTACAGAATGCTGCTGGAAGAACTTCGATCCATGCGCAGATATTGAAGAAACGATCGTTATGTACGAAGCAAGGGAGGCTGCAGATGAGAAATTATATTCTGTCACCGTCGATTCTTTCGGCGGATTTTACCCGGTTGGGACAGGATGTCCGTGAGACGGATGAGGCAGGAGCACAGTATATTCATATTGATGTAATGGACGGCGCGTTTGTTCCGAGCATCTCTTTTGGAATGCCTGTTATCAAAAGTCTGCGCGCGGTGACACGGAAAGTGTTTGATGTCCATCTGATGATCGAGGATCCCCAGCGGTATATCCAGGCGTTTGCTGACTGCGGAGCGGATCTGATCACAGTCCATGCGGAGGCATGTACGCATCTGGACCGCGTGCTTTCCATGATCAGGGATCTGGGCCTGAAGACGGGAGTTGCCCTGAATCCTGCCACACCGCTGTGCATGCTGGATCATGTGCTGGGGAAAACGGATATGGTCCTTCTGATGACGGTCAATCCCGGGTTTGGCGGACAGAAATATATTCCGGAGATGACGGCCAAGATCGCTGCGCTCCGCGCTTTGCTGGATGAGCGGGGACTGGATATCGATATCGAGGTGGACGGAGGAATCAGTCCGGCCAACCTGGATACCGTGCTGGAGGCAGGAGCGAATGTGATCGTTGCCGGATCTGCAGTGTTTGCAAAGGATGAGATCACGGAGCGAACAAAGAAAATGCTCGGAATCATGGAGGAGTTCGCTAAGCGCAGATAAGCGCCGGCGTATGGAAGAAAGGTATTTTGCGGAAGAGAGGCACAGCGCCGGGAATAAGTAAGAAGGAGGAGCCGGATGGAAGATTTTAAGAAAATATTTTATGAAAATCAGGCAATGTCGATCATCAGGAAGCTGGAGAGCCGCCACATGGAAGGATATTACTGTGCGGACAGCGCACAGGCTCAGGAAAAGATCCTGGAACTGATCGGAAGCGGCAGCAAGAGCGTAGCCTACGGCGGTTCCATGACGATCGATCATATGGGAATTAAAGAAAAGATCACGGAAGCCGGACATCGCCTGATCATCCGGGAAGATTACAAGACTCCCGAAGAGAAGAAAGAATGCAATGCGCTGCAGATCAACGCAGATACGTTTCTGATGAGTACGAACGCGATCACACTTGACGGTGAACTGATCAATATTGACGGCCGGGGAAACCGGGTCGCTTATCTGATCTACGGGCCGGAACAGGTGATCGTCGTCGCCGGAATGAACAAGGTAGTAACGAATGTAGAGGAAGGAATCGATCGGGTGCACAATATGGCTTCTCCGCCCAATACGGTCCGTCTCGGATGCGATACACCATGCGCGAAGACCGGCCGCTGTGCGGGATGTCTTAAGAATACCATCTGCTGCGAGATCGTGATCACCCGTGCCTCCATGATTCCGAACCGGATCAAGGTGATCCTGGTTGGAGAAGAACTGGGATACTGATCATTTTTTGGATATTTAGCAGTTTATGGTTAGGAAATGAAAGAGGTACCAGATATGCCGGCAAGGATGGGAGAGAGGAATACGGAAACCGGAGGGATGAAACTGAGTGTCGTCTGCTTTGTCTTTGTGGCTGCAGCGATCATAACAGCTGCTGCTTTGTTCCTTGCGGATTCAAAGATCAATACCGGATATCAGCGCATGGAGCAGGCCAGTGAACGATATGTATCGGCGCAGCTTGCCGCGATGGATCTTCAGGCTGCATCGGATTTCCTTACCGACAGGATGCGGTGCTTTGCCGTTACGGGTGAACTCAGATACCTGAATGATTATTTCGAAGAAGTTGAGGCCACGAAAAGAAGGGACAACGCACTTTCGAATCTTGAAGAACTTCTGGAAGAAAATGTGGGAAGTGCTTATGACAGACTGGCGGAAGCTCTGAAGTATTCGAATGAACTGATGCAGCGGGAATTTGTAGTCATGAAGCTTGTGCAGACTGCTATGGGGTATGACGACAGCCAGGTTCCGGAGGCAGTCTCTTCCGTCGCGCTTACTCCGGAAGAGCTGGGGCTGTCTGCCGGGGATCAGATGCAAAGAGCGCAGAGATATGCATTTGACGATGAATACATGGCTTACAAAGAGCATATCCATGAAAACGTACAGGCATGCACGCAGGAACTGATCCTTTCTTCCGGAAATAAACTGGATCAGACGATGCAGAATATGAAGCATTTTCTGAACATGCAGACTGTGCTGACGATCATGCTTCTGCTGGTGGTCGTTCTTTTCGGATCTTTTGTGATCATACAGGTGCGCAGACCTCTTACCCGTATGGTCACGAGGATAAAACAGCAGGAAAGCGTACCGGTGTCCGGGGCTGCAGAGCTGCGCTTTGTCACACAGACATATAATGAGATTCTGGAGGAAAATCTGAAAGCCCGGATCAAACTGACGCATGAAGCGACACATGATGCCCTGACCGGACTGTACAACCGGAATGCCTATGAGATGCTGATGGACAGTGTGGATCAGGAGCATATCGCTCTGCTGATCATAGATGTGGACAAATTTAAAACGGTGAACGATACCTACGGGCATGATGTCGGGGATAAAGTGCTGCAGCGGGTCGCGAATGTTCTGAAGGAACATTTCCGTTCCGTTGATCTTATCTGCAGATTTGGCGGGGATGAATTTGTGGTGATCATGACACGATCCAACAGTTCCATGCGAAAGCTTATAGAAGATAAGATCCGGGAAATCAACAAGATAAGATCCGGGAAATCAACCGGGTCCTGCAGCATCCGGAGGATGGGCTTCCACCGACATCTCTGAGTGTAGGCGCAGCCTTTGCGGACAAAAAGCTGCCGGACGGGGATCTCTTTAAAGACGCAGATACAGCCTTGTATACCATAAAGCAGAGCGGCCGTAAAGGCTGCGGGTTCGCACGATAAAGAAAGGGAAGAAATGAAAAGATCCGCAAAGGAATGGACAGTGAGGATTCTGATCCTTCTGGCAGGATTAACGGTTGCGCATCTGGGTGTGACACTGTTCCTGCTGACAGAGCTCGGCTCGGATCCTTTCAATGTACTTGTTCAGGGCCTTTACCGTACGCTGAGCGGGGCATTCGGGGGCAGTTTTCTAACGCATGGACGTGTACATATAGCGGTCTGTTTCCTGATCATTCTGGTACTGCTGTTTCTGGACCGCTCTTATATTAAGATCGGGACTGTGCTTTGCATGATCTTCGGGGGACCGATCATTGATTTTTTCACAATGCTCCTCGGCAAAACAGTCACCGCCGAAGCTCCCATGCCGGTCCGGATTCTGACACTTGCCGCCGGGTGCGTGATCCTGGCATATGGAATGACGATCGTGATCAAGTCCGACGCCGGGACAGGCCCGAATGACCTGGTAGCGATCGTGATCAGCGATAAACTGCATCAGAAATTCAGCATCGTGCGGGTGATCACAGACGTATGCTTTGTGGCTGTCGGTTGGATCCTTGGAGGAAAGTTCGGGATCGGAACGATCATCTGTGCAGTACTGGTCGGACCGGTGGCAGGAATCTTTCTGCCTGTCAATGAGAGAATCATCGGTAAGATCCTGAATAAAACCATAAACTGACAGAACGAAATGGAGATGCTATGAAGATCAGAGGTTACAGAAAGACGACACAGACCGGCCAGAGCGGGGGAGATCCCTTCCGGGATCCGTTTTTTGCACGGGTCGAATATTTTCGGGAACAGCTGCTGAATAAAGAAGCGCTCATGGAGTATCTTTCGATTTTGGCGTCAAAAACCATCCGGAAGGTCGGCTGGAAAACGGAAGACTTTGAATTGAACAATATGTACGCAATATTGTTCATGGGCGGTGACATGGAGACGCTGATGAATTCCTTTGATGCAGAGTACTCTCTTGTGTACCAGTGCATATCGCAGAAGCAGATTCTGTGTGTATGCGCAAATGCCTCCATGAATGACGACGAGGAGATCGAGGTATATACACAGGTGTTTGAACTTCCGGATTATCAGAAAGGAAACCGGGAGTGGCTGGAACTGAAAATGCGCTCGGACGGCAAACTGTCGGGAGAAACGTGCAGCGTCGGAGAGGATTATTTTGATCTCGATTATCTTCTGAGAAACGCAGATGAAGAATGGATCGCTGCGGTTGAGCAGGGACTGGACGAAACGGAACTGTAAAAAGGGACTATGGTGAATCACAAGATGCCGGGGCGTTTCTGAAATAAAGTGGGTGACAAAGATGAATGACAGATCCCGGGGAGAACGCACCTATGTGGCGATCGACCTGAAATCCTTTTATGCTTCGGTGGAATGCAGGGAGAGAGGGCTTGATCCGCTTACGACAAATCTGGTCGTAGCGGACGTTTCCCGCACGGAAAAGACGATCTGTCTGGCAGTGTCCCCCTCCCTGAAAGCGTTGGGTATTCCCGGAAGGGCCAGATTGTTTGAAGTGGTTCAGGCTTTAAAAAAGGTCAATCAGGGGAGACTTGAAAAGGCACCGGGACATGCTTTTACCGGTGAGAGTTTTTACGCCCCGCAGCTGGAAGCAGATCCGGGACTGAAAGCAGCCTATATTGCGGCAATGCCTCGTATGGGACTGTATATTGACTATAGTACCAGGATCTACCGGACTTATCTGAAATATGCAGCCTCAGAGGATATTCATGTATATTCCATTGATGAGGTAATGATGGATATCACGGATTATCTGAAGGTGTACGGCGTTTCGGCGCATGAGCTTACCCGGAGGATGATCCGTGATGTGTTTCTGGAAACGGGAATCACTGCAACGGCAGGAATCGGAACAAATCTGTATCTTGCGAAAGTGGCAATGGATATTGTGTCCAAGCATGTGGATGCGGATGAGGACGGGGTGCGGATCGCGCAGCTGGATGAGTATTCCTACCGGCAGATGCTGTGGCAGCACCGGCCGCTGACGGATTTCTGGCGTGTCGGCCGCGGCTATTCACGAAAGCTGGAGGAAAGGGGCATCCTTACGATGGGAGATATTGCAAGGTGCTCGCTGGAGAATGAGGACCTGCTGTACGACCTGTTCGGTATTAACGCAGAGCTTCTGATCGACCATGCCTGGGGTTGGGAGCCATGCACAATGGCAATGATCAAGTCATATAGACCGGAGAGCAGTTCCACCGGTTCCGGCCAGGTGCTTCCATGTCCATATTCAGCAAAGAAGGCCCGGATCGTTGTCCATGAGATGGCAGATGCCCTTGCCCTCGACCTGGTGGAAAAGAAAATGACGGCGGATCAGGTGGTTCTGACTGTTATCTACGACCGGGAAAGCCTGTCCGGTTATACCGGAGAGGTGACCAGAGACTGGTATGGGAGGGAAATGCCCAAGTCTGCCCATGGCACGGTAAATCTTGGCCGGGAGACGAACTCATCCGTACGAATTGACAAAGCGGTGCTGGATCTGTACGACCGGATCGTAGATCCGGATCTTCTTGTACGCAGGATCTTCCTGACAGCAAATCATGTGACCGGTGAGAAAGATCACGAAACCGCCGGCAGATATGAACAGATGGATCTGTTTACAGACTATGCGGCTCTTGAAAAAAAGCGCAGGGAGGATGAGGAAAGGGATCGGAAGGAGCACCGGCTTCAGGAAGCCATGCTTTCGATCCGGCAGCGTTACGGGAAAAACGCCGTGCTGAAGGGACTGAACCTTCAGGAAGGCGCTACCGGGAAAGAACGGAATGAACAGATCGGAGGCCATAAAGCGTGAAAGAATCACATCAGGACATTGAACGGAAAGCCGTCCGGACGGGACCATATGCGGATATCATTGATCTTCCCCATCCGGTGTCAAAAAAGCATCCTCCGATGCCGCTCTCTAACCGTGCCGCACAGTTTGCGCCGTTTGCGGCGCTGACCGGCTTTCATGAGGAGATCGAACGGACGGCAAGGGAGTGGAACGCGCAGAAGGAAAATCATTAACAGATGAGACATTTGAAAACGGTCCGGGAGGCGCTGGCGGTCCTTGGACTGGAAGAAAACGCACATCCGGAGGAGATCCGGCGCAGATACCGGATGCTGATGCACAGCTTTCATCCGGACTCTGCCGGAGATGTGAAAGATGTATCTTTTTTCGAGGAGCAGACCAGGTGGATCAATGAAGCGTATCGTCTGCTCAAAAGCAGCGGCCGGGTCCGGGATGGCCGAAACGTAAAGGATCCCCACATCCGCAGGAATGAGGCAGCATATTGCTCCCGGAGAATCTATATGGAGGAGGATCTCTACGGGGATGCGGTGCTGATCGATACCGGACTGTATGGAAGATACTGGTGGGATCCGGAAACGGAATCCTTTCAAATGCTTCTGAAGTCCGTGAGCGAAGCAGCGCGGAAGGTGATGGAGGATCTTCTGGAGAAAACACAGCGCGGGGATACGGAAAAGCCGGATCCGGGTCCGTTACCCGGACAGAGGCTGCAGGCAAAACTGCTGCATCTTTTACTTCAGGAATATATAGACCCGCTTCTGTGTCTGGAGGTGCTGCCTTTCTGCAGAGAAGACAAGGACTCGAAAACAGCAGAAGAAGAGGGCCCGTCACGATGCTGGCAGATCCGCTGTCACCTCCGGCAGGTATCCTGCCGTGAGAATGATCTGTTCGCGGTTGGAAAAAAAGGGGGCAGCGTAAAGCAGAATCTGATGTTTACGGACATGGGATGCCTGCAGATAAAGGCCTCAGACAACAGATTACTGGCGTTTCATGAGGACGGAGCCAAAGCCGGGCAGATCACTTTCAACGAAAATGAACTGTACTACATCATCACTCCGCTGATCCTGCAGGGAGCGGCAGGAGCAGTGTTTGAGGGAACCCATGTGAATCACGGAACCGTATCAGGCAGACTTCTGCTGAAGGTGCTGCCCGGAAAGTGGAAGGATCCGACGGCAAAGATCAATCGGGAGATCGAGCGGACGCTGTACCGGGAGAAGGAAGCACGGGAATGAATGCAGAAAAAAATGATTATAATAACACAAAAAGAACCAGACACTGCAGATCTGCTTTAATCATTTGCATGTTCTGTCTGCTGGCATTCTCTTCGGTCAGTCTGTCAATGTCTGTTTGTGCAGCTTCATCGATCAGCACACAGCAGAGAAAGAAAACTCCGCTTCAGAAATATGGGCGGCTGCAGGTAAAAAACGGCCATTTGGTCAGCAGCAAAGGGAAAACGGTGACGCTCAAAGGCGTCAGTACGCACGGCATCAACTGGTTCCCGGAATACGTCAATAAGAAGACCTTTAAAACGCTGCGGGATTCCTGGGGCGTTTCCTGTATCCGCCTGGCCATGTATACGCAGGAATATAACGGATACTGCAGCGGAGGAGATCAGAAGCAGCTGTGCGAACTGGTTGATAAAGGAGTCCGGGCTGCGACGGATCTTGGAATGTATGTGATCATTGACTGGCACATTTTAAGTGACGGGAATCCATCGATGCATCAGAAGGAGGCAAAGGCATTCTTCAAAAAGATGTCTGTCCGCTATAAGAAAAACAGGAATGTTCTTTACGAGATCTGCAATGAACCGAATTCGGGTACAGGCTGGGATGAGATCCGCCGGTATGCGAAAGCGATCATAAAAACGATTCGGAAAAGTGATAAAGATGCGGTCATCCTGGTGGGTACGCCGACCTGGAGCCAGGATGTGGATATCGCTGCCGCGAATCCGCTGAAAGGCTTTTCCAATATTATGTACACTTTTCATTTTTATGCCGGAACGCATGGGGAATCCTATCGGGAAAAGGTAAAGGCAGCGATCGGAAAGGGACTGCCGGTATTTGTGACCGAGTTCGGGATCTGCGATGCCTCCGGAAACGGAGCGTTAAACATCGAAGAAGGGGATGAATGGATCCGGTTCCTGAAGAAGAACAGGATCAGTTTCGTTTGCTGGAATCTGTCCAATAAGAATGAGAGCAGCGCCCTTCTGAAAAGCAGTACTACGCGTTTGTCTTCATGGAAAAGCAGAGAACTGAGCCGGCAGGGAAAATGGCTCAAACGGCAGTAGAACAGGCCGGATCATGCAGCAGGAACAAAGGCGGCCAGGGGAGGGACAGAGAACCGTCTCCTGTCCCGGTAAATGCGGGAAAAGAAATATTATTATAAGGAGAAAGAAATGAATCGCAGGAAAAACAGTCCGGCAAAACGCATTCTGAAGGGAATACTACTGGCTGTCGGCGTGCTGATCGTGCTTGTCGGCGGTCTGTTCGGCTATCTGACTGTAACTGAGTATTACCCGGAGGAAGGAAAGCGGGAAGATCTGGAGATCAATTCACCGTTGGAAGAGGAGAAAGCCGCATCAGCGGATGTGCGGGAAGAGGAGCAGGCTGCGGAGAATTCGCCGGAGAAGAAAGCTGTGCGTCTTGTATCCTGGAACATCGGCTACGGAGCCCTGGGTGATAACGCAGACTTCTTCATGGATGGCGGAAAGGGAGTGAAGACCGCTGATAAGGCCCGCGTGGAGCAGAACCTGCAGATGGTTTCGGAGGAATTGAAAAGTCTCGACCCCGATGTGATCTTTCTGCAGGAGATCGACCGAGGCAGCAGCCGTTCGTACAATATAGATGAGACAGCACTCCTTCGGAAGGATTTTCCTCAGATGTGGTCTTCCTTTGCAAATAACTTTAAAGTTGCGTTTATTCCCTATCCGGTGCCTCCGATCGGGAAGGTTGATTCAGGTCTGCTGACACTGACAAAACTTCCGGTGTCGGAAGCGGAACGGATCCAGCTCCCCTGCCCCTTCTCCTGGCCGGTCCGGATCGCAAATCTGAAACGGTGTGTGATGCTCGACCGTGTATCACTGGATGACGGGCGGGAGCTGGTACTGATCAATCTGCATCTTGAAGCATATGACAGCGGAGAGGGCAAGGAGAAACAGACGCAGATGCTGACGCAGATTCTGAACGAGGAAGCGCAGAAGGGAAACAGTGTGATCGCTGCAGGGGACTTCAATCAGATCTTTTCAAGTGCGGACAAAGGTCAGTTTCCGGCACAGGAAGGCAAATGGCAGGCAGGTCAGATCGATGTGACGCAGATCGACGGGGACTGGCAGTTCCTGATGGATGAGGATACTCCCAGCTGCCGTTCCCTGGATCAGCCCTATGCAGGAGCGGATCATGACAGCTTTCAGTATTACCTGATCGATGGGTTCATCGTTTCCGGGGATATCAAAGTGAAGTCCTGTGAGACGCAGGATCTCGGATTTGTCTGTTCCGACCACAATCCGGTGGTGCTGGAGGCGGAGATCCCGGCAGAATAAAGAATATGTTTTTCCGCAGGCACGTATCGCTATAGATTGAGAGGCAACTTACGCGGCCTCGGGACAAGATCCCTCATCCTGTCTAAGGCTTGCAGGGGCCGCAAGTTCTAAGGCTCGTCAGCTTCGAAAACAGGGGCAACACCAGGATACGCCGAGTAATCCTGATGATTACTCGCCTGTTATGAAGTGACTTTTGTCAAGAAAATTAATTGTGTATACAACTATTTTCCTGACTATCACATTTGTGAAAATCTATCAGCATCTGAAAGGAG
>CACZZH010000027.1 GCA_902785635.1 uncultured Lachnospiraceae bacterium | reverse complement strand
GAATAACCGGTTCCGAAATCATCCATCTCGATCCGGAACCCCCTGCGGCGCAGAGAATCCACTACATTGTTCAGCTGTGCCCCATCATCCGAGTAGGCCGATTCCGTCACCTCCAGCACAAAGTCTGAAGTAGTCAGCGCGTATTCTCCGAGCAGGCTGAGCATTTTCTCCTCCAGCTTCGGATCGTAAACATCGATCCTGGAGACATTTACCGAGATCGGCAGACGGATCCCGAACTCCTCTTTCCACCGGCGGATCTGGGCGGCTGCCTCGCGCCAGACATAGTAATCCACTCTCTGGATCAGTCCGTTTGCCTCAAACATGGGGATAAACTCCCCGGGATTGATCATTCCCAGCTGTGGATGATCCCACCGGATCAGGGCTTCCGCGCTCTCCAGGACCGGCTTTCCCCCCTGGATATTGTATTTTGGCTGAAAAAAGATCTTCAGCTCCTTCTTATCGATCGCGTCCTCAAGATCCGCGATAAGCCGCTCCTGATGAAGAAGCCGTGCATGAAGTTCATTGTCATAGTAGGCCACACCCTGCGTATAGTTCTCCCGGATCTGACCGCAGGCCATATTCGCCATGTCAAACCAGGTTTCCGCCAGCGTATCCTTCCGGACGTTCTGATAGACCCCGACCCGGATGCGTACTCGAACAGTTCCCTTTCCGGCTTCCATTTCCTTTCGGATCACATCCTCTACCCAGTCGTAGCTGTCCTGATGACTGCAGTACAGGAAAAAAGTATCCCCTTCTGTCCTGCATCCGATTCCTCCGGTCTCGGAGAGAATACGGGCCGCACTCCTTCCCATAGCGCGCAGCACTTCATCCCCTGCCTGCCGCCCGTACAGTTCATTGATCAGGTGAAAACGGTCTGCATTCAGCACCAGCGCATCCATCGGATTTTGGGCGTTGGTCTGCTCCAGACGATAAATATACTGGAAGAAATAGGCTTTTGTATATAACCCGGTCACCGGGTCCTCTTCTGTAGATGCAATGATACGCTGATCTTCCGAGAGTTCAATGATTCTCTCGATCCGGGTGAGGATCACCTCCGGCAGGCTGTAGGGCTTTGTGATAAAATCTGCTGCGCCAAGCTTGATACTGCGAACCTCCGCTTCTGCATCCGCAGTCATTACGATCACAGGAACCTTTTTCAGATCTTCCCTCTTGCGCCGGATCTCAAGGAATTCAATGCCTCCCATTACCGGCATATTCAGGTCCAGGAGCACCAGGGAGTATGTCCTGTCTCCGGCAGTGAGCATATTGATCGCTTCCTGCCCGTTTCCGGCTTCATATACCCGATAAGTGTCCTTCAGAATATTCTTAAGAAGTTCGCGGTTGATATACTCATCCTCCGCCACAAGGATATTCCGGCGCAGCTGCCCGGCCTGTCTGTATTTTGTTTTCATGATGCTTTTCCCTTTTGCGAGTCTTTTACAGACGAAATATGTTTCCCAATTCCTGTCCGATTCTAACAAAACCCGGTGTCTCACGCAACCGTTAGTTCATATTATACATTTTTCTTCGCACCAGAAAAACCGAACACCCTCCCGGGTGTCCGGCCTGCAATTCTGTTGAATTCTCTTTTTTACTCTCCTTTCTGTATTTCTCTGCTTCGTTTCTCTGTTTCTTTTGTGTTTGTCTTCTTTGCGTATTTATCTGTTTCTTTTGTTTGTCCCCTTTCTGTATTTATCTGTTTATCTTGTGTTCTGTCTCCTTTCTTTATTTATCTGATATTGATTTTCGGTTTCTGATCATGCTTTGTATTCTCTGTTCTTTGTTCCTCCTCTCTGTTTTACTGATCCTGTGTGTCTTCTTCCGAAAAGGCGGACCGCGATCAGCAGAAATATACCATCAGTCTCCAGTTCCAGCCCATGTTCTCTTCATCTGCCGTGAAGGTGTAGCTGGCTCCGTTTGCTCCGGATACCGGTTCAAATCCTGCTCCCTTGTCAGCCATCCACTGATAAGCCATGCCGCTGACATCTTCAAATCCTTCGATCTGGCTGGAAAGAGTGATCTGCTCTCCGGGAAGAGTGCTGTCCTGTCTGGATGTGTAGATCGTCACTCTCATGTTTTCCTGGTTGATCTGCTTCTTCTGCTCTTCCTGCTTCTCCTGAGCTTCCTGCTGTTCCCGGGCTGCTTCTTCCATTTCTTCCTGCGTGTATCCCAGGCCGAGCGGTGTATCGTAATCTTCGATCGTGATAAATTCTTCTTCCTCTTCGAAGCTTTCTTCAAAAGTCTCTTCTTCGAAATATTCTTCTTCGAAAGTCTCTTCCTCGAAATATTCTTCTTCGAAAGTCTCTTCTTCGAAACATTCCTCTTCGAAGCTTTCTTCTTCGGGGTTCTCCTCTTCGAAGCTTTCCTCTTCTTCAGATGCCGGAACCTTGTCCTCTTCTGCTTCCTCTATTTCATGAAGCTCTTTCTCGATGATCTCTTCGATCTTTTCAGACTCTTCATCCTCCTCGACCTCTTCCACGCAGCCTGCTGCATTTTCAGCTTCGATCTCTTCTGCGATTACATTGCCGTTGAAAAACATTACAGATCCTGCAATTGCCATTACTGCCATTTTTGCCAATCTCTTCATCATCTTTATGTCCTCCTTCGGATCACTTTAATCTGATTTGCTCTATTTATCTGTCCTGTTTTGCTTCAGTTTGTTTGTGCTTGTTTTTGTGTTCTTTATTTAAGATCATTCTATCAGGGACAGGTTACATGAATTGTTACATAAAAAGTATTTTTTTGAATTTTGAATCTTTTTCCGGGAGGCTGTTTCTGCCGGATCCGCTGTTATTGCGCAGGCTCTGGCCGGATGCTATAATTGGGAAACAAATGAAGATATGGGAGGCAATGAATGAGTGAGATTCGACTGATAGAACTGAAGGAATCCATTTTAGAGGACAATGATCGGGATGCGCAGGCACTCCGCAGTCAACTGAAAGAGCAGAAAACCTTTTTGCTGAACCTGATGTCCTCTCCCGGCTCCGGAAAGACCAGCACGCTTCTGGCTTTAAATGAATATTTCCGCGGGAACATCCGCTGGGGCGTGATGGAAGCCGACATCGATTCAGCCGTGGATGCTGAGACGATGCTCAAAGCCGGTATTCCCTCCATCCAGCTGCATACCGGCGGCATGTGTCATCTGGATGCAGATATGACAAGGCAGGGCATCACTGCATTCGACCGGCATGACCTGGATCTGATCGTTCTGGAAAATATCGGAAATCTGGTCTGCCCTGCAGAATTCGACACCGGTGCAGCGATGAACATGACCATACTCTCCGTACCGGAGGGAGATGACAAGCCGGTCAAATATCCGCTGATGTACGAAGTAGCGGATGTACTGGTCGTCAACAAGATCGATGCAATGTGTGTATTCGATTTCGACTGTGAACGTATGGAGAAAACGGTTAAGAAACGTAATCCGGATATGAAGATCTTCTATATTTCCGCGAAGACCGGTGAGGGCGTTGCAGCTCTGGCCGCGTATCTGATCGAACAGGTAAAGGAGCACAACCAATGAGCGCAAACGTAAAGGTCATCACGATCGGTGAGAATGTTCTGGCAAGCAATGACCGTGCGGCACAGCAGGTCAGGCAGCTTTTAAACGAAAAAGGCGTATACATGGTCAATGTCATGTCTTCGCCGGGTTCCGGAAAAACAACACTGCTGACAGCTCTGGTAAACCGTATGAAGGAAAAGATACGGATCGCGGAAATGGATGTGGATATTGAGTCCTCTCTGGATGCGCAGAGGGTGGCTGACGCCACCGGAGTGCGCACTCTTCAGATTCACAACGAGGGGCTCTGCCATATCGACGCGGACATGACCCTTCGCGCGATCATGGAATTCGGTGTGGAGGATACGGATCTTCTGTTTCTGGAAAATATCGGAAATCTGGTCTGTCCCGCCGAGTTTGACACCGGTGCGCACAAAAACATCATGCTGCTTTCCGTGCCGGAGGGGGATGACAAGCCGCTTAAATATCCGCTGATGTTCTCTGTCAGCGATCTGGTCCTGATCACAAAAACAGATACTCTGGATTTCTTCGATTTTGATCTGAAAAAGGCGGAAGAACGGATCCGGAGACTGAATCCCGCAGCCGTGATTCTTCCGGTGAGTGCAAAGACAGGCGAAGGACTCGATGAACTGGAAAACTGGCTGCTCACACAGATGCGGCAGCCAGTTCGGAATTAATATACTTTCGCTTTTTTATTCAGGCCTTTTGCCTGGAATGCTTTTTTGTAAGTTTTCTTCTTTGCATTGGGAACATCAACTTTTGCGGAAGCCGGTACGCCGGTGAAGGCTTTTGCTCCGATCCTTGCTTTCGTGAGTTTCTTTGTCTTCACAATGATCTTCTTCAGCTTCCTGCATTTATAGAATGCCTGTTTCCCGATCGTTGTAACTTTCGTGCCGATGGTTGCTTTCGCCAGCCTTGTGCAGCCGGAAAAAGCCTGCGCACCGATCGTCGTCACATTGTTTCCGATCACCACCGTGGTCAGATATTTGTTGTTCTTAAAAGCGCCGGCAGCGATCTTTGTGACCTTGAAGCTCTTCCCGCCAAGCTTTACGGTCGCGGGGATCTTCACCGTCGTTGCCTTTTTATTTACCGGTGCAGTGTAGGTGGCAGAGGTGGTATTGAGCACTGTATATGTAGCTCCGCCGCTCTTCACCTTCTGTCCCTTCTTCGGCACAGTGTTTGTGGCAGGCTTCTGAGTCTCCTTCGGCACAGTATCTGTGGCAGGCTTCTCTGTTTCCGCCGGTGTAGCATCTGTGCCTGGCTTCTCTGTTTCCGCCGGTGCGGAATTTTTAGCTGGAACCGTCTCCATGTAGGTCAGTCCGCATTTCTCACACACATGCTTTGTGATTCCGGGAGTGTCATCGGCAGCTTCTGTAACGATCTCACTATTGAATTTGTGCGCCATACTGCTCTTGCGGGTATAGCTCATATCATATATGCAGTAGAAAACACTCTCCGTTCCGGAGTTTCTTTCGATGAAAAGCCGCAGCTGGGTGATCCCGGTCACATCGATGGTGATTCTCTTGCTGAGCATATCCGGACCAAGCTCCTGCGTTTTCATTGCCGTAGTGCTGCCATCGGCATAGATGTACAGGGTCGCTGAAGCTCCGCCGCGTCCGTCCTGATGCCCTGCCATGAAGGAAAGAGAAGTGTACTCCTGGTTCAGGTTAAAGAGGGCTTCCTGCTTAGAGTCATAGTGTTTCGGATAGATTCCTTCATACCAGCGGTTTCCCATGACCAGGAAATAATTTTTCTCATCTCCCGTGTCAGTATAACTGTTAAAGTTATTCGTCTGATACGGAGTAAGATAGGGAGTGCAGCTGGCCTTAGCGGGGATCGTCTCCGTTCTGGTGGCTCCGCAGGCAGAGCAGGTATAGGTATACTCTCCGGCAGTGGAAACCGTGGGGGATTTCGTCATCTCCTTCTTCGTGTACAGATGTCCGCCATATCCTATTACATTGCCAAGTCCGAACCAGATGCTGCTGGAACCGCTGGTACGGACCATATCGAAGCGAAGCTGTGTAACTCCGGATGTATTGATGGTGAGCGACCGGTTCATCATCCCATCGGAAAGATCGATCGTATATGCATCGGCAAGTTTCTCATCCAGATAAACATAGAGTTTTGCAGGACTTCCGGCTTTGCCGTCGATATGTCCGACTGTGAGAGAAACCGAAGTGAACTGCCTGTCCAGGTTGTATAACGCCAGCCTTGTAGAGGTGTAGTTATTCGGAGTGGCGCCATAGGCAAAATCCACGCCCATCATTTTGAAAGACTTTCCGGTCTCCCCGGTATAATAGGTGCCCAGATTCCAATTCTGATAAGGTGTCAGATAGTGATCCGCAGCATAGGCATGCATCGGCTGAAATAAGAACAGCACGAACAGCAGCCCCAGAAACAGGCCGGCAAACCGACCGCATACAAGTTGTCTTCGTTCCGAAAAACTTCTATTATCCCTCATTTCTCTGCTTCCTTTCTGAACGAATTTCTCAAATGAACAATTCTATTTTATCATAAGAGACTGTTTCTGCCTATTCCGTCTTCTTCCAATCTGCGAAATTCCCGTTATCTGACTTTTTGAAATCCGCGAATGCTCCATCCGAATGAGATCTCTCATCCGTAAACGGATCCGTCTGCGCCGCCCAGTCATCTGCGAATGGGTCCTTCGATGCCTTCTCTTCAAAGGATGCATTCCCATTTCCGGGAGTGTCTTCTTCCGAAACGGAATCTTCCATTACGAAAGGATCCGTTTCCGGTACGGTATCTGCATTATCAAACGATTCTTCCGGGGCCGGCTCTTCATGATCAAAAAGATCCTCCGGAGCTGTTCCCTCATCTGAAGAGGATCCTTCCATGGATGTTTCCCCATCCGCTGAAGACTCTTCCATGGACGCTTCCTCATCCCTAAAAGACTCTTCCATGGATGCTTCTTCGCCATGATAACCGAATGCTTCCGGTGAAAGTGCTTCACCGCTCTCTGGCGGTGCCGCTTCCTGCTCCGGCATCTCCGAGTTCACCCCTGCGGGATCTGACACCTCTTCTTCCCGGTCCTCAAATGCTTCCCCGGAAATAGCTTCACCGGAAGTAGCTTCACCGGATACCTGCCCCGCGTCCGTATCACTCTCAGATGACGCTTTCTTTTTCCTCCTGTACTTTCTGAAGGAGATCACAAAGCTAAAGATCAGGCCAACGATCCACAGGGCAAACGCAGCCAGAGAGATCACGACGGACAAATTCAGCCAGGGGGCTTTGAACTGGGCCTGGATCTCATGCTCTCCCTGTGGTACGCGTACGGCGATCAGGCCGAAATCAGCCCGAAGCATCTGCTGCTTCTCCCCGTCCACAGATACGGTCCATCCCTCCTGCCACGGAATCGCCAGCAGAAGAATGCCGTCTTTTGACGCGCTCACATGACCGGTCACAAGACTGTCTTTCCTGGGTTCGCTGATGGTGATCTGCGCCGCATCACTGAAGGCGCGGTCTGACGAACTGCCGTAGAAATTCAGTCCGCTCACCGTCATGTCATTGTTTCCGTTGGCCACCTCGATCCGGATTGCCTCCGTATCCATGGGTACATCCAGGCGATAGTGAATTTTTCCGTTATTGAAATATTCATAACCGCGGCCGTCATTGGTGTAAATGTACACCGTCGTAGCACCATCGGTCTCCAGGTCAAATTCCGCACTCATGTGCTTATACTGTGCCATTCCGTCCGCGGATAGCGGAAGCGTGATCGTTCCGGCGCCGTCTACACTTGCGCCGTCATCAAGCATATGATAATGTTTCAGACCCAGTGCTGCCGTATCCAGGATTCCTTTTGCCGGCATCTCCAGATAGGCTTCTTCTTCCATTGCCGTCAGGTCCGTATCGCTGCTCTCCTGGTCAAGCACGACGACCTCCGGGAGGAAGTCCCACACATCAACGCTGCCGTCCAGCTTGCGGTATTCCGCTTCCGACATGGTGTGTTCATAGAAGGAGGCTATATTCTGCGTACGATTATTGCGGTATACATAAACGCTGCCCTCCTGGTACACCTTTTCCCAGCCGTCCAGGGAAAGATCATCGGTTTTGGTGAGCAGGTAGCGCACGCCGGTCAGATCCGCCATCACTGTGTCATGCACGGTATTCCGGTATGTGAAATGATTCAGGTCGTAACCGGTAAGCAGCTGCGGCCAGAAGGTAGAAATAAAGCGGAACACATGCGCATTCAGCGTCGAATTGTAGGTACTGATTCCGCGATAGTTCTGAGCCAGCGATTCCATATAATAGCCGGCATTGCTGTAATCCTTTTCGATCCGGTAAAAACCGTCGTCGTTTTCATGGATCCACTCCAGCGCCTTCCCGGTATCACCGTGATACGTTTCTTCAAAATAATTTCTATCTGTCTTTTTCACCGTATCCCGGTTGCGGTATCCCAATGAAGTATCTGCGACCACACTGATAAACAGCGCTGCCGTCAGAATCCGTATCAGCATGGACTGATCCAGCTTTTTACGGGCGATCTGGGAGAGAGCCCATACCATCGCCAGTGAACAAAGCAGAAGGATCAGGGCATTTGTCTCATAATCCCCCTCGGCATAATTCACATATGCCTTTGCATATACCGCGATACATGCCGCGCACCCTATGATCAGGGCGATCCAGCTGATCCTCCGTTTCTGAAGGATCTCGTTCAGTGTCCACGCACAGATCAGGGCGAAAAACGGCATAAACAGAAAAGTCTGTCTGGAAAAGGCATAGGCAAATCCGTTAAACACCAGACTGCCCACCTGTACACACAGAATGAAGAGTCCCACCAGGACTCCCAGGTACTGCACCAGCTTCTGGCGCAGGTTCTTCTGCTGTCTGGGGATCAGGAACAGGTACTGCACGAACAGCAGCACAAACAGCGCGCTGAAGCTTAAGTTTGCGGCTTCATAATAGTTTCCGTATCCGAGGAATGCGTTTCCGGTCCCCTGCAGATTATTGCCAAACAGGCGGTAGACCACCGTACGGTAATATTCTTTTTCCCAGAAACTGAAATTGGAAAGGATCTTGGAAAAGATCGAAGCATTGGAATCAAGCCGGGAACTGGCGGAAAGTGCCTTGATCTGCGGCAGAAGCCCCACGCACCCCATTGCAACGCCCAGGACCATGAACAGCGCGATCGTACCGAACAGTTTCCAGCGGTCTTTCATCCGGGTATTCTCATAGAGAAGAACACGGATCGTCACATAGATGCCGAAACCGAGCATCACCATATAGCCCTGATAATATCCGGACAAAATGATCACTGCGCTGACCAGGGAAACAGCAAATGCAGCCGGACAGATATATTTGCCCCGCCGGCTTTTTTCCTTTTCCTCATCAATATCATAAGGATCCGGGAATTCTCCGCGTGCGGAAAGAATCGTCCTCTCGATCGCCCACAGCAGAAGCGGCAGGAACACCAGGACAGAGCCCATCATGTAATGCTGGCCCCACACCATCAGGTATCCGTTGAACGCATAAAGGAACGAAGCAATGAGTTTTGCATCCTCACGAAGGCTGTACTCCGACAGGAACAGATAGGCGAACAGGCCGCAAAGGAGTACTTTCAGCATCTGCACATAGACCATTGCACCGGCAATGTGTTCCGGTCCGAAGAGGGTCCCCAGCAGATAGATCAGAAGATTGAACGGCGCTGTCAGATTATTCTCCAGCTGGCTGATTCCCATCCCATTATGGAAATCCCAGGCTGCAAGATCTCCGCTGCGCAGACGGTTCGCAATTCCGTTGTACCACATGATATACTGCTGCTTCGTATCGGAACCGACGCCTCCGTATACCATCACATCATTTCCGAAAATGTAATTGTGGAAAATGAGCAGACATCCGGCAAGCATCACTGCCAGAAGCACCCAGATCGTGATCCATCTTCTCTTTCTTGTTTTTTCCATTTTCTCTTTCCTCTTTGCGCATCTTCTTCTGGTTTCCGGTTTCTGTCAGATGATTGGATTCTATCAGAATAACGCTGTAAAAACAACTACAGGATTATCTTCAGGAACGCTTTGGTGTCCTTGCCGTCTCCGGAAGCGGGAGACTCCCACGGCTGAGTAAACGGTTCTGAAGCAGACATAAAACGGGGCTGCCGCAATTTTGCGACAGCCCCACCTCGTTTGCATCCTGTCCGTACTCTGCCGGTTATTCGATAACATCCACAGTCAGTTTGAGACTGCTGGAGGTATAGCACACACTCCTGTCGTCCAATGGATATAACCGGATCGCTCCTTTTGTTTCTCCATTCACGAGGAATGTGCCTCCTGTAATGATCATCTCGGATTCGGTTGCAACCGTTCCCCACATCCCGGTAGATTTGAAGGATCCTCCTGTAATGATCATCGTTCCGCCAACATAGATCTCATCATCAAAGTGATTGAGCACGACATTTGAATCCGTCCCGCTGAACGTTCCCCCGGCGATCAGGACTCTCCCATTATAGTTAGTCAGAGCTTTCTGTTTTTTTTCAGCAGTAAAGGTACCGCCCAGGACCAGCAGCTGTCCATGCCCGCTGCATTCATTGAAGATCTCTCCCTTAAACTTTCCGCCTTTGATCACCATGACGCAATCACTGCCGCCCTGATTTTTAAGGTTATAAGACAATAAACCCGTGGCGTTGTAGTTTCCGCCTTTGATGACTGCCTGGGAATAATTGATGATCAGAGGCCGGTTATTTCCGGTGAACGTCCCCTTCAGCACGGTCAGTGAGCCGTAATTCATGATCGCCGGAAAATCAATGCTGTAGTCCTCCTCATCATATCCGGATCCCGCGCCCTGGAATTTTCCGTTCTTTACCAACAGCGTTCCTCTGTTTGTGATGCAGCCGGTCGAAGATCCGCTCAGGATCGTCAGTTTTGCTCCGGATCCCACATTCACCGCATTGCATTTACTGACCAGATTCATGTTCCTGAACGTCAGACTGCCGGACTTCAGCTGGAATGCATCTCCTTTCGCCGATCTAAAAGTATATTTCTTTTTTGCGAAATCAATGGTTATATTTTTTTTCGAGACCGTGACCGGTTTGGACGTACTGACAGCTTTGAGTATCTTCACTGTCTGTCCGTCTTTCGCTGCATTTACGGCGCTCTGCACCGTTTTATACTTCTTTGCGCCGATCTTTGCCACACTGGCCGCTAATACATTCGTGCTCATCATGCAGACAACAGAGACAATAAGGAACAACATCATACAAGTCTTTTTTCTCTTTGTGAAGCAACTATTCATTCTCTTTTCCTCCCTCTTCTGCCGCGTTTTTCTTCATCACACAGGAATCGCAGGTGGTTCCTGACAACTGGTTTCTATCATATTGTACAGCACTCAGCGTTTATGGTAAAGCGTTTTACCGTAAGGAGCTGTCAGTTTTCTGAAAAAAGTCAGATCGCAAAAAAGGAGACAGAAGCATCATCGCCCCTGTCTCCTTTTTCTGTTATGAATAATTGTGTGCCTGTTTGAGCACCATATCCTTGACTTTCATCAGACGGACCTGGGTGCTGCGCTCGTTCTCGTCGAGCTTCATGGTGATGTAGCGGATGCCCTTCTGGGTGTCCGGAATGATCACATGCTCCAGTGCATTTACACGCCGGCGCGTCTTCTCGATCTCGGCAGCCATCAGCTGGCAGGCCTTCTCGGTCTCGGCCAGCTTCATCATATCCGGAAGAATATCCGCCAGTGACAGCACCGCACCGTCCAGATCCCCGGATGTAAAGGCAAAGCCGTAAGAATAGATGTCATTTTCATCCGCGGTGCGCGTTTTGTAATTGAACACCGGAATATCCACGCTCATCACATTCTTCTTGTCTACATTCAGGTTGATCTCCTGTTTCGGCGCCATCAGTGCCGTGCGAAGCGTCTCCTCGGACATCCCTGCCTTGGCCAGCACGAAATTGCTGTTGGCTTTTTTGATGCCTTCTTCGACTTTCAGACGCAGTGCCATGTTCTCACGGACAAGATCCAGGAATTCCCGCATCAGCTCATCGCGCTTGTCTTTCAAGAGTCTGTGACCCTTTACGGCGGTGACCAGCTTGCGCTTCAGCCTGGTCAGCTCCATCCGGGTCGGATTCACCTGTGTTCCCGCCAAGAGTCATCCCCCCTTACTTCTTGTCGTAATACTCGTCGAGCATAGCCTCATTGATACGTTTCAGCTCGGAGCGGGGAAGGATTCTCAGCAGCTCCCAGCCGATGTCCAGCGTCTCTTCAATGCTGCGGTCGGTCTTGTAGCCCTGGGAAACATAGCGTTTTTCGAACTCATCCGCAAATTTAGCATAGATCAGGTCGATCTCTGTCAGAGCCGCCTCGCCAAGGATCACCATCAGTTCCTTTGCGTCCTTGCCTCGAGCATAGGCTGCAAACAGCTGGTTCATGGTGGAAGCGTGGTCCTTTCTGGTCTTTCCTTCGCCGGTACCTTTATCTTTCAGTCGGCTCAGGGACGGCAGAACGTCCACGGGCGGGGTGATGCCCTTACGGTAAAGCTCACGGGAAAGGATGATCTGTCCCTCGGTGATGTAACCGGTAAGGTCAGGGATCGGATGCGTCTTATCATCCTCCGGCATGGTCAGAATCGGGATCATCGTGATGGATCCCTTCTTCCCTCTCTGACGGCCGGCTCTCTCATACATCGTTGCCAGGTCTGTGTACATGTAACCCGGATAGCCGCGGCGTCCCGGTACTTCCTTACGGGCTGCGGAGATCTCACGCAGGGCATCTGCATAGTTGGTAATATCCGTCAGGATGACCAGTACATGCATATCCTTTTCGAACGCAAGGTACTCAGCAGCGGTCAGTGCCATACGCGGGGTACTTACACGCTCTACTGCCGGGTCATTTGCCAGGTTGATGAACAGAACGGTACGGTCGATGGCGCCGGTCTCTTTGAAGGATTCCTCAAAGAAATGTGCTTCCTCGAAAGTAATACCCATTGCTGCGAATACAACGGCGAACGGCTCGCTGGTGCCACGCACTTTTGCCTGTCGTGCCACCTGTGCAGCCAGCTGTGCATGCGGCAGACCGGAAGCCGAGAAGATCGGCAGCTTCTGTCCGCGGACCAGAGTGTTCAGGCCGTCAATGGCGGAAACACCGGTCTGGATAAACTCAGACGGATACGCTCTGGCTGCCGGATTCATGGGCAGGCCGTTGATGTCCATACGTTTGTCCGGCAGGATCTCGGGACCGCCGTCAATGGTGCGGCCCAGTCCGTCAAACACGCGGCCAAGCATGTCTTCCGAAACGCCAAGTTCCATGGAATGTCCCAGGAAACGGACTTTACTGTTGGAAAGGTTGATACCGGTGGAAGCCTCGAACAGCTGCACCAGCGCAGTGCTGCCGTTGATCTCCAGCACCTTGCAGCGGCGCACCTGGCCGTCTGCCAGCTCGATCTCACCAAGTTCGTCATAAGTAACATTCTCGACACCGTTGACCATCATCAGAGGACCAGTGACTTCCTGTATCGTACGATATTCTTTTGCCATCTTTTACAGATCCTCCTTTCCGATCATCGAAGAGATTTCCTTGCCGAGTTCCGCGCTGATCTTTTCATATTCCTCATCGATCGCATCTTCATGGGTATATTTGAAACGGCCGATACGCTCACGTACCTGGGCATTCACCAGATTGCTGATGGATGCACCGCCGTCGAGAGCTTTGGCTCCCTCCTCATAGAATGCGTAAACCAGCTTCATCATATAATACTGCTTCTTCAGGGAAGTATAGGTATCGATCTCATCGAAGGAATTCTGATGCAGGAAGTCCTCACGAATCGAACGGGCTGCCTCCATCTTCAGACGATCTCTGGGAGACAGAGCGTCCATACCTACCATTTTCACGATCTCGTTCAGGGATGCTTCCTCCTGCAGAAGGCTCATCAGTTCCTGACGGGTCGTCATCCAGTCTTCCTCTACATTGCTGTTGAACCAGCTCTCCATATCATCCAGATACAGACTGTAGGAGGTCAGCCAGTTGATCGCCGGGAAATGTCTCTGGTAAGCCAGATCTGCATCCAGCGCCCAGAACACTTTTACGATACGCAGAGTTGCCTGCGATACCGGCTCGGAAATATCACCGCCGGGAGGCGACACGGCACCGATCGCGGACAGAGAACCTTCTCTTCCGTCCTTGCCCAGGTTGATCACGCGGCCGGCACGCTCGTAGAACTGTGCCAGACGGGAACCCAGGTATGCCGGGTAACCTTCTTCACCGGGCATTTCCTCCAGACGTCCGGACATCTCACGAAGGGCTTCTGCCCAGCGGGACGTGGAGTCTGCCATCAATGCTACGGAGAAACCCATATCACGGAAATACTCCGCCAGAGTGATACCGGTATAAATGGAAGCCTCACGGGCTGCCACCGGCATGTCGGAAGTGTTCGCGATCAGCACGGTACGCTGCATCAGAGACTCTCCCGTACGCGGATCCTTCAGCTCCGGGAACTCGTTCAGTACGTCCGTCATCTCATTTCCGCGCTCACCGCAGCCGATATAAACTACGATGTCCGCTTCAGCCCACTTGGCCAGCTGATGCTGCGTAACGGTCTTTCCGGAACCGAACGGACCGGGAATGGCTGCCACACCGCCCTTTGCAATGGGGAAGAAAGCATCGATCACTCGCTGTCCGGTCACCAGAGGCATATCCGGCGGCAGTTTCTCTTTGTACGGGCGTCCCAGACGCACCGGCCACTTCTGCAGGAGCTTCAGCTCCACATCGCCGTCCTCGGTCGAAACATGACCCAGCACCTCTTCCACGGTGTACTGCCCGGATGCAATATCTTTGATCTTTCCGCTCACCCCGTAGGGGATCATGATCTTCTGCTGAACAACGGCTGTCTCCTGGACTGTGCCGATGATATCGCCTGCCTGAACCTCTTCTCCGGCAGATACGCAGGCTTCAAACTGCCATTTTTTCTCGCGGTCCAGTGCAGGTACTTCCACACCGCGGGAAAGCAGGTTGCTGTTCGTGGCTTCCATGATCTTATTCAGCGGACGCTGAATACCGTCATAGATCGATCCGATCAGGCCGGGTCCCAGTTCCACGGAAAGCGGTGCGTTGGTGGATTCCACCGGCTCTCCCGGGCCGAGTCCGCCTGTCTCTTCATATACCTGGATGGACGCCTGGTCTCCGTGCATTTCGATGATTTCACCGATCAGGCGCTGCTCAGATACACGAACCACGTCATACATATTGGCGTCGCGCATGCCTTCCGCGATGACCAGCGGCCCTGCTACTTTCAATATTCTTCCTGTGCTCATATGAGCCCTTCACCATCCTCTCATTTGTCATCGCCAAACAGGATGTCGCTTCCGACCGCCTGCTCTACACTGTTTTTCACGCCCTGTACACCGTCCCCTGTATTCCCCTTCACGCCGGGGATCAGGATGATGGCGGGGGTCAGGCGATCGGCATACCTGCTGATCTCCTTTTTCATTGAGGAAGCAAGTTCCTCCGTCATATAGATGATTCCGTAACCGCTGTCCGCGACGGTGCGCAGTGTTTTCACCGCCTCTTCTCCGGGAGTCACCGGAAATGTGGTCAGTCCGATCGCCGCGAAGCCGTAGATACTGTCGTAATCACCCATCACTGCTATCTTATACATACATTTCCCTTACCCTTTCCCGGATCGAATCCTCCGAAAAGCCGTTTGCCTTGGCTGTCAGGAGGATACGGGCCATTTTGATCTCATTCTCCCGGGCAAGATAATATGCTACCACCGGTCCCAGAGAAACGGAATTCATCTTCTGCGGACGGATCGTCTCGATCAGCCGGTTGTCGCACCAGCGCTCGAAAGCGGACGGGGAATCCTTCATTGCACTGACAGCCTCTGCGAAGCCGCGGTTCTCAAGGAACGTGTAAAGTGCTTCCTCTCCCTTGGCTGCCGCCTGAGCCAGCTCAGAGGCGGTAAACGCATCACAGTCGGCAAGTGCTTCTTTCAGGAAGCCCAGGCTCTTTCCGGTGCGTACGCTTCGTACAGCCACCCGGATATCCGCTACCGCCACCTGCGATTCCACATAGGATCCGACCATCGGCTCTTTCAGCTTTTTGGCAGAGCCCCGCATCGCTTCCAGGCACGCCCGGTCTACAATGATATCACATCTCTGGCCGTCCCGCGTGCTCAGCATCACTTCATATGCATCCGATGCCGCTTTCCGCATATATTCCGGAAGACGCCCGAATTCCTTCTCCCGCAGGATCTCCATCAGTTCCTTTCCGCCAAAACGGTCCAGGTCATAAAAGATCCCGGGCACTGTCTCGGAGGTACAGATCTCCTTGATGGCCGCCTTCAGGTTGTGGAACAGCTGCGGATAGGAAAGGATATCGAACACCTTCGGATCGATCTTCATTTCCCGCATAAGCGCACGGTTCTTCTCCTCTTCACAGGCGAGGATCTCCTCGGCCGAAGGGGCTGAACCGCCGCTCTCTCCCCAGCCTTTGTCGGAAAGAAAAGCCAGCACTGCCTGTTCGTCCTTCAGGGCGATCATCTGACTGATATCGGCGTCTGAGAGCAGCGTCTTTTCCAGCACACGGATCCGCGCAACCGCAAAAATATAATCCATATCCTTCATGTGCGCTCTCCTTTACCAAAGAATGGACGATACACTGTCCCGGAGCGCTTCCTTCGACTGTGCGAAGAGCGCGTTCAGCGAGCAGTTTTCCTCAACGCCTCCGTATTTCAGAATAAAGCCATTGGCGATCTTTGCCGGAACCGGATCGACCGTCAGAGAGCCTCCCGCTTCCGACGCCACCTTCCCGGCAACCTTTTCAAATCCTGCGGGAAGCCGCTGCAGATCCTCTTTTGAGAAACAGATCACACCGTCTCCGGCATGGATATTCTTCTTCAAAAGCGCAACGACCATTCCGAAATAGCCGTCTGCTTCCTGCCCGGCAAGCTTCTCATATGCTTTCCCGATTATATCATCGATCACTTCCTGCTTTGCCGCGAGCATTGCCTGCTTAAGCCGCATGGCTGCGGAAGAATGCGCGCGCTCCTCCTGCTGCTGAAGCAGGGC
Organism: uncultured Lachnospiraceae bacterium; assembly: GCA_902785635.1. Lineage (GTDB taxonomy): Bacteria > Bacillota > Clostridia > Lachnospirales > Lachnospiraceae > Merdiplasma. Next base: position 9,566 of record CACZZH010000027.1, on the reverse strand, counting down.
CGCCGCTTCCTTTTCTCCGCTCTCCACGATCTTTGATGCTTCTTCGCGTGCCTGTTCGGTAACAGCTTCCGCCTTTTTCTTTGCCTCGCCGAGCAGCTCCTGTGCACCGGCCTTCGCTTCCTGCAGGATCTCTTCTGTTATTCTATCTACTCCTGCCATATTTTCTCCTCTGTAAACGCTTGTTTCGCAGTTATAATTCGTTTGAATTGAATCCAGCCATACACTGTGTATGGAACGTCCGGTCTCAAATTAAAGCGTAATATTGGAAACTGCCAGAATCGAGATCAGCAGAGCAAGGATGGCGTAGGTCTCAACCATTGCCGGGAACAGCATAGCTTTACCGAACTGATCCGGTTTCTTTGCTACGATGCCGATGGAGGCAACAGATGTACGGCCCTGATGATAAGCGGAAACCAGACCGACGATCGCGATAGGCAGGCATGCCGCAAAGATCGTAAGGCCGGTAGCCAGAGACATATCGGTCGCTGCAGCACCGCCAAGCAGACCGATCTTGGAGAGAGTGATGAACGTGACCAGCAGGCCGTAGATACCCTGGGTACCCGGAAGCAGCTGCAGAATCAGAACCTTTGCGAACTGGTTGGGATCCTCACTGACAACACCCGCTGCTGCCTGACCTGCAAGGCCTACGCCCCAGGCGCTTCCCATACCGGCCAGAATCGTTGAAAGAGCTGCTCCTAACAATGCCATTACAAATCCCATACTGAAACTCATACCGCTTTTTCCTCCTTAATATGGATATATTTGTTTTCTGTTTTAAAAGGTGCAAAGGGTTCTCCCCCGCCCTCATAAAATTTCCCGAAAAATTCCACGAACTGCAGACGGTTCGTGTGTACATATGCGCCAAGTATGTTGATGGCGAAATTCAGCGTATGACCGACCAGGAAGATGACTATGAAGAGGATCGCTCCGATCACGCTCTTCCCGAACATGCTTGCCATCATATTGACAACATTGGCGATAACACCGCTGGCGAGGCCGAGGGCAAGGAGTCTGGAGTAGGACAGAATGTCCGAAAGCCATCCTGTGACCCCGTATATGTCATATGCCCCAAGCAGAATGCGCAGCACCCAGTTCTTCGTCTGCCTCTCCTGCATCACCAGGATCAGCAGCAGGCCGATGATGGTGATCGCTTTCGCCAGGGTCCCAAGCTTCGCCACCGGGGAGAAGTCAAAGGAATCGCCTGCGATGGAACCGAACAGCTCCGTCGGGAGCAGGATCAGCACCAGACCCGTGAGGAACAGATACCACGAAAGGATATCGCTCACAAATCCGACCACATCGCCGTCTTTTAAATATTCCCATCCTTTAATGCCAAGTCCGAAGTAAAGATGGATCAGGCCGAAAAGCATGCAGTAGATCAGAAGCCGCATCGGATTGCCCAGCGGTTCAAACCACAGTGCCTTCAGTACAGGCTCGCTTCCGCTGTAATCAAAGAAGGTCCTGGCGACGGTATCGATCAGATCTCCGAAGAACCCGCCGTACAGGAAGCCCCATACCGCCGTGGAGATCCCGCACCAGAAGAACAGCTTGACCATCTTGCGAAGTCCGGCTTCGATATCCTTGAACTTCAGCAGCACGATGCCGCAGGCAATGACCATCACGAGTCCGTAGCCGCCGTCGGCAAACATCATTCCGAAGAAGATCACATAGAAAAACGACATGATGAACGTCGGATCCACATGACCCTTTTTGGGCAGTCCGTAGGACTCCAGAACGCCTTCCACTGACTCGGAGAACTTATTATTGTGCAGCAGCGTGGGCTGCTCCTCTCCCTCAGCGGGCTCCTCGACCGATACTGCCGCTCCGAACTGCTCTGTCAGGATCTTTTCGATGTCCGGAGCATCCTTCTTCGGCACCCATCCTTCCAGGAAGAACGCATTCCCTGACTGCGGGATCGTCCCCAGCAGACGATATTTCTCCGCACGGGTGCGGTAATAATCCGCTGCGATCTTGAAATCTTCCCGGGATCCGCTTTCAGAAGCGATCTGCTTCTCCAGCGCTTCGATCTCCTTCTTCTGCAGTTCAATGTCTTCCTGAAGCTTCGAGACCGCCTGGGCCGGGGTGCCGCGCACCACCTGCGAAGGCTTCGCGAATCCTTCCGACCGGAGCGCGTTTTCCACGTTTTCGGCGTCCTTCTTCAGGCATATTACTGCAGCACAGGTCACATCATTCTGGGTGGAGACCACCCGTGCATCCACTGCGGCGGCTTCCCCAAGATCTTTCGAAACAGCGGCATACAGCTGCTCATCGGTCCATGTACCCGGAAGTGTGCCGATCAGTACCTGGGTATGCTTCGTACCCTTCGCGTTCATCGATACATCCAGATTCATCCAGGGCTGCAGGTAAGCGATCTGGTTTTCATCCTTCAGGATCGTCCCTTTATGCTCTGTGATGTCCTTCTGCGCAGAAAGGATCCGGTTCACCTTTGCGATATACTTCTGCTGATGTTTCTGGATCTCGTTCAGCTTTTCGCGGGATACCTCCTCCTTCCCGGAGAACAGTGACATGCCGCTTTTTTCAGGAGCATACTGATCCAGCAGCTCCAGTGCCTGGTCAAACATCTGCGCACTTTTTTCAAAGCGGCTGCGCTGGGCCTGGGTGTCCATCTTCTTCAGGTCCGGATCATCGATCCCTTCCGTTGTGATCTGCATACACCCCATGGACTGCAGCAATTCGAGGATGGCTTTTCGATTTTTCTTATTCGCGCAGACGCTAAGCTTCTGCATTTCAACAATTGCCACGAAAAAACCTGCCTTTCCTACTTATTTCAACAGTTACTTACAGCAAACGTCAGAATCATTTCCGAATGCCGGCAGCTTTCTATGAAAGCAGTTTGTGGATCACCTGGCTCACCGCATCCTCTGCCTTGGCCAGCGCATCCTCTTTCAGCTTACCGGTCTCCTGTGCAGCCTTTGCATCCGCCTCCTCCAGGATTTTTTTCGTAAGCTCCGCGCCTTTCGTCATTGCTTCTTCCTTTGCATGCCTGGCAGCGCTTTTTGCCTCTTCCAGGATCGCCGCCGCACCTTCGTCGGCTTCCTTCAGAAGCTTGTCCGAATCTGCTCTGGCTCCCGCCAGCAGCTCTTCCGCTTTCTTCTCCGCATCCTTAACGGCGCGGATGGTTTCTTCTATCATTGAATCACCACCTTTATGAAACCACATGAGATGTCCGATGCGGGTGCCGGCTTACATGCTCAGGCAGCTGCATCATGATAATAGTGACCGGCCGGAATATCCGCCGGAAACGGTATCCTCCGGGGACATTCCAGCGTTAATCCGATGTTAAGATTGTATCAGATATTTGCACATTTGAAAACATGTAATCTGCGCCATTCATTTTCTCCTGTAACCGGTGATCATGGTCATTGCAAAACATACAGCTGCTGCTCCTGCGAAGAAACGGTGCCATTTCATGAACTTACTCTTCTTTTTCCGGGAAGGCGCTTCGTCTCTTTCCGCCTTTCTCTCCGGCACTTTTTCTTCCGGCGCGGTCAGTTCGATCTCATCTCCGCAGTGGAAATAATGAATCCGGTCTCCCAGGACGTTCTTCAACACTTCGAACGGCTTTTCCCCGGTGCAGTGTCCGGTGTAGAAAACCGTCTTCCCGGACCGAAGCACACAGGCAGTATGTCCGATCGAACGGATATCTTCCTCAGAATAACCGTCCTTCTGCATCAGATGGAACCCGCTGATCACATAGTCCGGATCGTTGCCATACATTTTGCGGTAATGACTCATAATATTCAGGATCCCGTGATGTGCACAGCCGGAAAGCAGCACGTGCATGTTCCCTTCCCGGATCACAAGGTACTGTTCATGCCGGAAATCATCCTGCACATACTCATCCCCCTGCTTCTTTCGAAGCGGCCGGTTGGAAGGCGGCATCTCTTCTTCAAACGGAATGTCTGCGAACAGCTGCAGTTCCTCATCGATCTTAAAGCTGCCGCTGATCCGTACGACCTGTGGAAGGTCCCGGATCTCCCGGGGAAGCCCGATATAGTGCAGCCCGTCGATGGTCGAATAATAATCTCCCTCAGCGCAATCCTGCATATAGATCTTCGCATCCGGATTGATCCTTGCAAACTCCGGGATTCCGCCGCCATGATCGTAGTGACCATGACTCAGTATCACGGTATCCACCTTTGTCAGATCGATCCCCTTTTTCTTTGCATTCTCTGCAAACAGACCGGATGCTCCTGTATCCGCAAGCAGGCGGTGTTTTGCTGTTTCCACATAGATACAGAGTCCGTGTTCCGCAGGACAGCCGGAACTTCCGGAAATATTTTCCACCAGATTTACAAGTCTCATTCCAAAACCTCCTTATGCTGCAGCGGTCTCCTGTTTCCCTGTCAGGGCCGCTAATTCACTATATTATCATATATTGAACCGTTTTAACGCACAATACAGGAAGAACAAAGTCCGCTAGCGGACATCAGCACCCCACCCCCTCAATCATGAGGGGAGCGCAGCAGGACTTTGCGCGCCGAGCACGGTCGCGCAGCGACTCTCATAGGAAATTCGACGGAATTTCCTCGAGATGAAAAATCCCCGCCTTCCGGCGGGGACTTTCAGTCATCGATCGTTATTCTGAAACAACAGACCGCCGGGGATCACTCTGAACCCACATAGTCCGCAACGACAGCTCCGGCAACATATCCGGAAGTCAGGGCCCATCCGTTGTTGGCACCTCCGTAGGTAACGTACGGTTTCTTTTCGGAGAAGAGCACGCCGGCAGAATCACTGCCAACCGCGTAAAGACCTTCTATTGCCTCTCCGTTCGTATCCAGCACCTGGAAATCCGCATTGATATCCAGCCCGGCTACCGTATTATAGGAATAGGATGCCATCTTTACCGCATAGTACGGGCCTTCACCGATCTTTTCAATAAGAGCAGCGTCTTTTCCGAATTCCTCGTCTACACCGGTCTCGCTGTAGCCGTTATACCGGTCGACCGTCTCTTTCAAAGCCGCCGGATCGATTCCGATCTGTTCAGCCAGTTCTTCGATGGTATCTGCCTTGAATACAAATCCCATTTCGATGGCTTTGTCCAGTACATCAAAGGTCTCCGGCAGCGGCATATTATCCGGAATCGCTCCACAGTACCCCAGGAAGCCTGCGGCAACGCCGTTCATATTGTACTTGAAGCCGTTGTCCCTGATATCGTTCAGCTGCTCAGTCGACCAGATACTGTAATAATTCGGGCCGGCGATCCACGGATCAAGCATGGCAATGCCGGTCTCAGAAGTGAACCTCTTTCCGTTCTGTGCCACTGCCAGACTGTTCGTAGAAATGCCGAGATAGGTCGGAAGATCTGCCACCGACCATACAAGCTGAACACCGCTGAAGGAACCTTTGGCTCCCTCCACCTCATTAATCGCAAATCCCGCACTCGGCGGTATCACTTGCGCGCTGCCGGACATATGAACTTCCGGAGGCATTCCGATATTGTAAGTGGCTGCACCATTGTCGATCGCAGACTGGATCATGCATCCGTCATTGCCCCTGGAGCCGTACACATTCCAGGTTCCTTTCAGCGGATAGTATTCATCCGACAGATATTTTTCCGTCATTTCCCCGCTTCCAAGGAAACCGCCGGTTGCGAGCACGACCGCTTTTGCGTTGATCGTATATTCTTTTCCGTCAAGATTTCCGCGTGCTTTCACACCGGTCACTTTCCCGTTCTCATCCATTATCAGCTCATACGCAGTGGTCTCGAGCATATACTCGCCGCCCAGGTCGGTATAGTCTTTGATCAGGCTGTCGAAATTCGCGGCGATCTCCGTCTTGTTGGCTCCGAACATTCCCGGGATCTCTTCGCTCGTATTCGGATACCACTGGAACTTGACTTTGTACCAGTCCGACGGAGTAAAGCCGGGTTTCGCCTCATAGTCAAACTGAATGCCATGATCCAGTGACAGCCAGTCAAGGGCCGGACCGCTCTGCTCGAAGAACAGATCCAGAATCTCTTCCTTTTCGTCTCCCTCTACATATTCGATCCAGGCTTCTTCCATTGCCTTTGCATCGGTATATTCTTCTCCGTTGTTATATTTCTCCATGATCCTCGGCGGATTGATGGATTCGATCTCAGATGTCAAAGCAGTGGTCCCGCCGTAACGGCCCTGCTTATCAATTGCAAGGACCTTTGCCCCGGACTCTGCTGCACGCAGCGCCGTATAGGTGCCGGAACCTCCCATGCCGACCACAAGGACATCCGTATCGATCGTCTCCTCTCCGCCTGCCTTTTCGGGAACCGTCTGGAATTCACGGATCGCGCCTTCATCCGATCCCGCTGCTGCCAGCGCCTGTTTCAGCGCGTCTGCTACCGCGGTCTTGACAGCGCCGGAGGTCGCGGTGGCTCCGGTGACCCCGTCTACAGCAACCGACTGATTCTCAATGATGCGCGGGAAAAGAGAATCGGCGACAACTGCGCGCATCGGCGGCGTGTCCCCGGATTCCAGATCCGGGTTCCATTCGATCGTTTCGATCGCATGATCATTCACTGTGACAAGCAGCTTGTCGGAAACACCAATGAAGAACCCATATGCTTCTGCTTCGTAAGTGCCCGGTTCAAGCACTGCTCCGCCTCCCGCATCTTCTGATCCGCCTTCTGCCTGCTTCAGGCAGTCTGCCACCGCCTGTGCAACGGCATTGCTGGTGACACTGGCTCCGGACACCACTTCGATATCAGCTCCCTGTGTCTCCAATATGGAAGCTTTCAAAGTCTCTCCGGCAGCCTGCCCGATCTCCGGGGTCTCCTCGTCAAGGTTCAGTTCCACATCGGTTATGCCTGTCTCATCTACGGTCACAGTTACGGTCACATTTCCGATCCCTGCTGCCTGAGAAGTGTAGGTACCGGGCGTATAAGCGCCTTCCGCGTACATACTGCCTGCTCCAAGGAGCAGACCAAGTGCCAGAAAACCAACTGCAGTTTTTGCTCTCATGTTCTTCAACTCCTTCCACATTTGCAATTAAGACGTCATTAGATATTTTGTCTGAAATTATCCGCTATTACTACAAATTAATTATATAATACATCCTATCCATGTCAATCTATTTCGCAAATCGTTCGTTGAAACATCAGATTTCCTGCAGCCGGTTTCCCGGAAATATTATGCAGTATCACATGCCCGCACAGCATCCTTCATGGAACGCACATATTCCTCCACGGGTCCGGCAGCATCCTTTCCGTATTTTTCCAGCAGCCGGATGATCGCGGATCCTACTATGGCGCCATCACTGCAGCCGGCCATCTTTGCCGCCTGCTCCGGTGTGGAAATGCCGAACCCGACGGCGCATGGAACATCCGTATTCTCCCGCACGATCTTTACGATGGAAGCGATATCTGTCCTGATCTCCGAGCGCACACCGGTCACCCCCAGGCTTGACACGATATAGATAAATCCGGCTGCCTCCTTCGCGATCATTGCGATCCGGTTGCTGGAAGTCGGAGCGATCAGAGAGATCAGATCGATCCCGTATTTCTGACAAGCAGGCGCAAAATCTCCTTTTTCCTCAAAAGGCACATCCGGGAGAATGATGCCGTCGATTCCCCTGTCCGCGCACATCTGCGCAAACCGCTCCGTTCCGTAGGAATACACCACATTTGCATAGGTCATAAAGACCATCGGCACGTTCACATCCCTGCGCAGATCCTTAACGAGATCAAAGACCCGGTCCGTGGTGACGCCGCCGGTGAGCGCCCGCAGATTTGCCCCCTGGATCACCGGCCCCTCTGCGGTCGGATCGGAAAAAGGGATTCCAAGCTCGATCAGATCCGCGCCGGCTCTCACTGCTGCACGGACTACTTCCGCAGTCGTATCCAGATCCGGATCCCCGCATGTGATAAATGGAATAAATGCTTTCCCGTGTGCGAAAGCTTCCTGTATTCTGCTCATAGTTTCTATTTCCCCTTTCAGGTTTCTTTAAAGCGGCATGCCATTCTCATTCAGACAGATCTTCCCCGCGGTACCGCGCGATCGCCGCGCAGTCCTTGTCCCCGCGGCCGGAGATCGTGATCACAATGATCTGGTCCGGACTCATCTGCGGCGCGATCTTCATTGCATGGGCAAGTGCGTGCGCGGATTCAATGGCGGGTATGATTCCTTCGGTCCGGCTCAGATACTCAAACGCGTTCACAGCCTCCTCATCGGTAACAGGCACATACTCAGCCCTCCCGATATCATGCAGCCAGGCGTGCTCCGGTCCGATCCCCGGGTAGTCAAGGCCGGCAGATATAGAGTAGACCGGTGCGATCTGTCCGTATTTATCCTGGCAAAAGTAGGATCTCATACCATGGAAGATCCCCGGTTTTCCGGTGGCGATGGTCGCGGCGGTCTCCCACGTGTCCACACCGCGTCCGGCAGCCTCGCAGCCGATCAGACGCACCTGTTTATCCTCAATAAAATGGTAGAATGTACCGATCGCATTGCTGCCGCCGCCCACACAGGCCATCACCGCATCGGGAAGCCGGCCTTCCTTCTCCAGAATCTGAGCCTTGATCTCCTTTGAGATCACAGCCTGGAAGTCCCTTACGATCGTCGGGAAGGGATGGGGGCCCATTACGGAACCGAGACAGTAATGCGTGTCGGCGATCCGGCCTGTCCACTCACGCATCGCCTCCGAAACAGCATCCTTCAGGGTGGCTGTGCCGGTCGTGACCGGAATCACCTCGGCACCCAGCAGCCGCATCCGGTAAACGTTCAGCGCCTGACGTTTCGTGTCCTCCTCCCCCATGAAGACCACACACTCCATTCCCATAAGAGCTGCGGCGGTGGCAGTGGCTACGCCATGCTGACCGGCACCGGTCTCCGCGATCAGGCGGGTCTTGCCCATCTTTTTTGCAAGAAGAGCCTGCCCAAGCACATTATTGATCTTGTGGGCGCCGGTGTGATTGAGGTCTTCCCGCTTCAGATAGATCTTTGCACCGCCAAGATCCTGCGTCAGCTTTTTTGCATAATACAGCCGGCTTGGCCGGCCGGCATATTCATTAAACAGATCCGTCAGCTCCCGGTTGAATTCCGGATCGTTTTTATAGTGATCATACGCCTGTTCAAGCTCGATCACCGCATTCATCAGGGTCTCGGGGATGTACTGCCCTCCGTGTTCCCCAAATCTTCCTCTGGACTGTGCCATCGTCTCCTCCTTTTATGATTCCTGTATCTTAAATATTATCTATATCTATATGTTTCTCCGCAGGCGCACACACCCATGCTCATTTTTCTTTTTTTCACCGCTTTTCTTTCTTCCTTCGCCGCTTTCAGAAGCCCGATCGCAGATGCGGGCGGCTACCTTTCTCGTTTTTCTTTTTTCCTTCGCCGCTTTCGGAAGCCCGATCGCGAATGCAGGCCTGTAACCTGCGGAAATAACCGCTTTATGCTTCTGCCGCAGATATACATGCAGTACATATGCAGTATGTATTAGGGAAACACTGATTAATTCTATTTTCCACTATTTAGAACCTCCGGCTCAGTGTTTCCCGGTAAGATCTTCGAGCGCCTTGTGCGCTCGAAGCCGCGTGCTGCGCGGCTTCCGAAGGAAGCCTTCATCTG